>JAXDBM010000052.1:0-21903 GCA_034678725.1 Syntrophales bacterium
TTCAGCGCATACTGTGGAATAATAATTATTATTATCTCCTGCACCTGAAAGGGGGAGCGGACGGGGCATGAACATCAGGGAAGAATTTCTGCCTTTCTCCAGGCCGTCCATCGGCGGAGCCGAGATCGAGGAGGTCGTCCGGTGCCTGAAGTCCGGATGGATTACGACCGGGCCACTGTGCCAGGCCTTCGAGGGAAAATTCCGCGAACTGACCGGAGCCTCCCATGCGATCTCACTGAGTTCCGCCACGGCAGGCATGCACCTTGTCCTGCTCGCCCTGGGCATCGGCGAGGGGGACGAGGTGGTCACCCCCTCCATGACCTTCGCCTCGACGGTGAACATGATCCTGATGCTGGGCGCAAAACCGGTCTTTGTCGATGTCCGCTACGACACCCTCAACCTGGACGCGGACCGGCTGGGGGAGAAGATCACCCCCCGAACCCGAGCCGTCATCCCCGTCCACTTCGCCGGAGCGCCGGCTGACATGGATCGCATTCTCGATGTCGCGGGGCGGCATGGCATCCCCGTGATCGAGGACGCCGCGCACGCCGTCGGGACGTACTGCAGGGGAACGCACGCGGGAGGGTTCGGGCACATGGCGATCTTCTCCTTTCACCCGATCAAGAACATCACCTGCGGCGAGGGTGGCATGATTACGCACAGCGACGAGGAGCTGGAGGAGAAGCTTCGCCTGCTGAGGTTCCACGGCATCGAGCGGGACGCCTGGAAGCGCTACGGGAAAGGCGGGAACCCGGAATACGACATCCGCCTGCCGGGCTTCAAGTACAACCTCACGGACATACAGGCGGCTCTCGGCCTCGCGCAACTGTCCAGGCTCACGGAGATCAACCGCCGCCGGACCGAAATTGCCGGGCTGTACATGGAGGGCCTGAAGAACGTGGAGGGCATCGACCTGCCCGGCATTCCGGAATACGACCATGTCCATGCCTGGCACCTGTTCATCGTTAAGGTGAAGTCCATGGATCGCGGCGCGTTCATGGAGGCGCTCTCCCGGCACAACATCGGCTACGGACTTCACTTTCCCGCCTGCCATCTGCTGAGCCACGTGAGGGAACGGTTCGGCGAAAATGCGGGAACGCTTCCGGAAACGGAGCGTGCCGCCGGGCGCATCATCTCCCTGCCCCTCTTCCCGGACATGAGCAATGAAGATGTGCAGTACGTCTGCAAGGCGATTCGGGAGATCCTGCGGCATCCGCCTTCGAATCGAACGCCGAAGCCCGCGTCCGGCAGCGGCATGAGGAGCGGTTCATGACGACGCCATCCATGGTCTCCCTGGTCATCCCCGTCTACAATGAAGAGGAGAATCTTCGCAGTCTGATGGAGCGCACCCGCCCGGTCATGCAGGGCATGGGCAGACCCTACGAGATCGTCCTGGTCGACGACGGCAGCCGGGACGGATCACTCTCCCTGCTGAAAAGCTTCACCGCGAATCCAGAGGTGCGGGTCGTGGAACTGGTGCGAAACTACGGCCAGCATGCGGCTATTCTTGCCGGCCTCTCCATTGTCAGGGGCGATATCGTCGTCACGCTGGATGCGGACCTGCAGAATCCTCCGGAGGAGATCCCCCGGCTGGTAAAGGAGATGGAGGAGGGCGGTTACGACGTCGTCGGTACGATCCGGAAAAAGCGGAAGGACTCCCTGTTCAGGATTCTCCCGTCCAAACTGATCAACATCGTCACGCGAAGGATCACGAAGGTCGGGATGAGCGACTGGGGCTGCATGCTTCGGGCTTATCGTCGTCCCGTGGTCGAGCGCATGATTGCCTGCCATGAGCACGCCACGTTCATCCCGGCGCTGGCAACCTACTTCGGCAAGCGCGTGACGGAAATCGAGGTCGCCCACGAGGAACGGCATGGCGGTAAAACAAGCTATCCGCTGCGCAAGCTGATCAACCTCCAGTTCGATCTCGTCTCGTCGTTTTCCGACTTGCCCATGAAGCTCATCATGTACGGCGGCATCGGGATGGCTCTGCTCGGCGTTTGCCTCGGCGTCTTCCTGGCCATCGCCCGTCTGCTTTACGGCGCCCACTGGGCCGCGCAGGGCGTCTTCACGCTCTTCGCCGTGCTGTTCGTTTTCGTGGGAATGCAGTTTTTCGCCTTCGGCATCCTGGGGGAATACATCAACCGGATTTACCGGGAGGTGAGAAAGAGGCCGGAGTACGTGATCGAGAAGGTCCACTCATCGAATACGGCCGGGGACGCGCCGTGAGGGCCGTCGTCTTCGCATACCACGACATGGGCATTGCCGGCCTGGAGGCCCTGAAAAAGGCAGGATTCAAAATCACGGCGGTCTTCTCCCACGAGGACGACCCGTCGGAGAACTGCTGGTTCGGCTCGGTGAGCGCCTGGACGAAAAGAAACGGCATCTCGGTGTTCTGTCCGGAACGCATCAACGCGCCGGAGTGGGTCGACCGGATCTCCGGGTTCGCCCCGGAGGCAATCTTCTCCTTTTACTACCGGAGCATGCTCTGCCGCGGGATCCTGGATGCGGCGCCGCGCGGAGCCCTCAACCTGCACGGCTCGCTTCTGCCCGCCTATCGGGGAAGATCCCCGGTGAACTGGGTCCTCGTGAACGGCGAGACGCGGACGGGGGTCACGCTCCACCACATGATCGAAAAGCCGGACGCCGGCGACATCATTGGACAGAGGGCCGTGGACATCGACTTCGGCGACACGGCCCGGACCCTGTACGGAAAGCTCTGCGCCGCGGCCCGGGAACTGCTCGCGGAAGTCCTGCCCCTGATTCGGATCGGTAGGGCGCCGCGGATCCCCCAGGACCTTTCCAAGGGCAGCTATTTCGGCGGCCGCAGGCCGGAAGACGGGCGGATTGACTGGAACCGGCCGGCCGTGCAAATCTATAACCTCGTTCGGGCCGTGACGGACCCCTATCCGGGGGCCTTTGCCTTTCTGCCCGACGGCAGAAAAATCATGATCTGGTGGGCCATCCCGGAGGTCGGTGACGTTCCCGGCCTGCCGCCTGGAGAGATCGGGATTGCACACGGTTGCGTCTGCGTCGGAACGGGCGCGGGGCGCATTCGGCTGGCCGATGTCGAAACCGCCGGGTTCCGAATGAAAAACGATCAAATGCTTCAATTTTTCAGGAATAAGGAAGGGATGATCTTGACATGAAGGTACTGATACTCGGGGTCAACGGATTCATCGGCCATCACCTCACCCATGCGATCCTAACCCGGACGGACTGGGCCGTATACGGAATGGACCTCGGCGACGACCGCCTGGGCGAAGACGCGAAAAATCCGCGTTTTCATTTTCTGGAGGGGGACATCGAGATCAACAGGGAATGGATCGAGTACCACGTCAAGAAGTGTGATGTCGTCCTTCCGCTGGTGGCTATTGCCACGCCCAAGCTGTATGTCGAGGACCCCATCGGTGTCTATCACCTCGACTTCGAAATGAACCTCGACATCATCAAGCAGTGCGTAAAGTACCGCAAGCGGGTGGTGTTCCCTTCCACGTCGGAGGTTTACGGGGACTGCAGGGATGAGGCGTTCCGGGAGGACGAAAGCTTCCTGGTGGTCGGTCCCATCCGCAAGGAACGGTGGATCTACTCCTGCTGCAAGCAGCTCCTCGACCGGGTGATCTATGCCTACGGCACGCGGGGCTACATCGAGTTCACCCTCTTCCGGCCCTTCAACTGGATCGGCCCCCGGCTCGATTCGCTCTACGCGGCGAAGGAGGGAAGCTCCCGGGTGGTCACCCAGTTCATTGCGGAACTGATGATGCAGCGCCCCATCACGCTGGTCGACGGCGGTCACCAGAGGCGGTGCTTCACCTACGTGGACGACGGCATCGAAGCGCTGATGCGGATCCTCGAAAACAGGAACGGAGCCTGCCGGAACGAGATCATCAACATCGGCAATCCGTACAACGAGTGCTCCGTGCGGGAACTGGCCGACATCCTCAAGCGGCTCTTCATGGCGCATCCGGACCACCGGCAAGACGGGGAATATTCGGACATCGTCGAGACCTCCTCCGAGGCCTATTACGGGAAGGGCTACCAGGATATCTACTCGCGGAAGCCGGATATCACAAAGGCCTGGACGCTCCTCGGCTGGGAGCCGCGAATCGGGCTCGAAGACGCCCTGCGAATGACGCTGCACTCTTTCCTGAAGGAGAACGAGGGTGCCATCTGATGCGGATCGGGTCCTGGGCATCAAAATCGATGTCGATACGTACGCCGGAATGAAAAACGGCGTGCCCTGCCTTCTCGACATCCTGGAAGGCCGCAGGATCCGGGGCACCTTTTTCCTCAGCATCGGGCCCGACGCGTCCGGTCTCGCCGTTGTCCAACTCATCAAGAACCCCCGCTTCCTGAAAAAGATGCTTCGCACCCGCGCCGTCGGCCTCTACGGCCTGCGGACCGCCCTCTACGGGACCCTCCTCCCCTCTCCCATGATCGCCCTGTCTTTTCCGGAAACCGTCCGGAGGATTGTGGACGCGGGACACGAGGTCCAGTTCCACGCCTGGGACCACCGGCGCTGGCAGGACGGTCTGCCGGAGCGGTCCGTGGAATGGATTCGCGCATGGTTTGAAAAGGGGATCCGCGGGTTCAATGCGCTGACGGGCCGCGCGCCCACGGCATTCGGTGCGCCGGCCTGGATGATCGATGACCGGGCGCTGGAGGTCCTGAAGGAATACCGGTTCGACTACCTGAGCTGCACCCGCGCCCGGCAGCCCTTCATTCACGAAAAAACGGGGCTGCCGGAAATTCCATCGGACCTGCCCTGCTTTGAGGAGACGGGCGTTCCGGACGGGATCGCCGCCATCGGCACACGCCTGCGGGACGGGCAGACCCATGTTCTTCCCGTGCACGCGGAGGTCGAAGGGGGCATCTGGAGCGGCCACTTTGTCCGCCTGCTCGCACAGATCCGGGATATGAACTACCGCACGGCCACCCTTGCGGAGATCCGGGAAATCCTGCCCGCGAAGGCGCTGGCCGTGCGAAAATACAAAATGGAGCTGCTTCCCGGCCGCTCCGTCCCCTGCGCCGTCTGAACATTCCTTGCTGTCATCAATAGATCTGTGGTCACCGCAGCAATACTACCGGTTCAGCCTAATCAACATACCGGATTGACCTGCCATAGACGGGAAAATCTTCGTGCCAAGGTCATCGGCTTTCAATCCGCAACGATCAATCCGGGAATGCGTAGCTCTTCGTTCGGAAAAGATCAAGGCACGCATCAACTGCTTCAGCATCATAGAGGATGCCCCTGTTCTTTTCAATATCCTCCAGGGCTTTCTCGATTCCCAGCCCGGGACGGTAAGGGCGGTGGGATGCCATCGATTCCACGACATCAGCCACCGCCAGAATCCGCGACTCCAGAAGTAGCTGCTCTCCTTTCAATCCATTCGGATAACCGGAGCCGTCGATTCTTTCGTGGTGTTCCAGGATCATCCTCGCAACAGGCCAGGGGAAATCGATGTCCTTAATGATGTCATAGCCGGACCAGGCATGCGTTTTAATAAGACTGAACTCCAGATCTGTCAGCTTTGCCGGCTTGGTGAGAATTTCTGAAGGTACGGATATCTTGCCCAAGTCATGGATCATTGCTGCCGTGCGAATGCCATCTTTCGCATTGCCCGAAAGCCCCATTTCCGTCGCAATGGTTCGGGCGAGGTCGGCCACCCGCCGCTGATGGCCGGCCGTGTAAGGATCCCGCGTCTCCACGGCTATGGCCATGGCCTGCACGGTGGCTCCCAATGCTTTCCGCAAGCGCCCGAAACTCTCCCGCAAGGCCTTTTCAGCCTCTCTGCGTTCCGTGATATCCCGTGAAACACCATGGATGCCGGTCAGGATTCCCTGCTCATCGCGAATCCCGCTGATCACGTTTTCCACCCAGACCGTGGTGCCGTTCTTATGGTAGTACTCCACTTCGAACTTTCTGGAACGATCGGGATCAGCCAGGCCCGTTTGTTCCCGCTCAAGTTCTTCACTGAGGATTTGCTCGATAACTTTCAACGAAGCGGGGGTAACCTGCTCGGTGATACCCTGCTTCATGCGTTCTTCCGGGGTAAAGCCGAGTAATTTTTCCATCGAACGGCTGACATAGGTGGTTTTCAGGTTCATGTCCATCGTGAAAATGTTGTCGTTCATGTGTTCAGCGAGGAACCGGAACTTTTCCTCACTTTTTTTCAGCATTTCTTCTGCTTGCTTGCGATCGGTGATGTCCCGGGTGTACCCCAGGATTCCGATTGCCCGACCTGCGTTGTTGCGTATAAATGTCATTTTGATTTCAACGGGAACGGTCTTCCCGTTTCTATGCAAATGATCCACTTCAAAGGTCCTCGACCGGAGCAGATCCTTATCATCTTTCGCTTCAATTGCCAGTTCTTCCGCGAATACCCGCCTGCAGATTTCCACGGAAGCCGCTGTCATGGTTTCCTTCAGCGGCTTTGCCATGTATTCTTCGGGGGTATAATCGAGAATTTGTTTCACATAGGGGCTCAGGTAGCTGTATTGGAAGTCCATATCCATCGTCCATATGGCGTCTTTTGCGTTCTCCGCGAGCAGACGGAAGCGTTCCTCACTTTTCCGAAGTGATTTTTCGGCCTGCTTTCGCCCGGTGATATCAACAAAGTTCTCCAGAAGGTGTGTGCGCCCCCCGAGCGTTACGTTCGCCGCCGTCTTGATGACCTGACGCTTTCCGCCTCCAGACGTCAGCAGGAGGCATTCAGAACGATTCGCGAGATCCCCGGAATCCGCAACGGGACATTGTCCCACTTCCGCGGGACGGATGTACTGATGGTATACAGAGCCGATGATTTCCTCTCTGGACGCCCCGATCATGCGGACCGCGGCGGGATTGACATCAACAATGACGTGATTTTCGGGGTCCGTGATGACAATGCCGGTTTGCACCGATTCCCAAATCGCTTTGAACTTCCCCTCGTTTTCAACGGTTGCCGCTTCATGCTTGCTGAATTCGGCGTTGATTCTTTCGAGCTCCTGCCCTCCTTGACGAAGGGTGGTGAATCCTGTGAGATGGTGGGTTGCAGCGGATCTACCAGCATACCGATTATTATCTGCGACAAGGTATGCTTTCCTGTATCCCTCGGTGTCTTTATGATTGTCCTGTTGGATTTCAATCGTTTCGATGGTCGAATCCCCTGCCGAGTCAATTTTATTAGAAGGTGACCGGTCTGATATGGACTCGTGCTTGATTTTCCCGGTTGTGTCTGAAACAGCATCGTTGGCCCTGGCAGCCGGCGTTTCCATTTTACGATATATCACCCTGCATTTCGGACACTCACCGGCGGATATGATGCCATACCGGTCGTCGATGGGTCGTCTTTGGTAACCGCAGTTCGGGCATGTCTTCATGATTTACCAGATCCTTCCGATCATTTCCGCGATGTTCCGCACGATCTGGCCGTGGCCTTCATGGATGTAGAGGCCCATCTGCGCGATCAGGGAATAGGCGATCGCAAACTGCGCCAGCGCGTAGCCGGCAATCGTGCTGGCTGACGCTGACGAGGCCGATTCCGAACTGCGACAGGGTGACAACGCCACAGGCGAACTGACCTACGGCAAGGATGCCCCGGGCGGGAACGGACAGGAGGTTCGGGCGGTACTTGAAAGAGATGTGGGGGAGCGGGAGTCCGAACAGGGTCATACCCGATTTGTACTCAAATCCCCAGCCGTTCCATTTTTCCCGTACGGGCAGCGGCGCACCGCAATGGGGACACGCGATCGCCTGCTCGGATATTTCATGTCTGCATGCTCTACAGGGTTTCATACGCCCGACCTTGTTGGATCCATCCTTGGCATTGTCCGGATAGTTATCGGTAAGCAAGTTGGATGCCACATATCCTTTCCTTCCGTCACTCAATGCGGAAACCGGCATAGCATTCTATATTCAAGCACTTGTCTGATCTTTGCCCCGGCTTTGGGAGGAGATATTGTAAGTGCGGCATTCGCAAAGCATGGGGATATTCACTTGTATGCGCGTGATTATCACCAGGGTTTTGTGATTTAACGGTGTGGCTGCCGGCGGTTTCAGTTGTAGAGGATTGCTGTCAAAATAAGACCATTTGAGATTGTCGGTTAAACCTATCCAGGTACGGTGACACACAGTGAGGAGGTTCATGGATTTCGGTTTGGAAGTGCGCGCCAACCGGATGATCCTGGATCTTATCGGGCGGATTCGCGTCAGTCCTCATCCCTGGTGGCTTTCGCCCTTGGAAAAAGGCCGGATCAGCTTGAAGAACTCCCCCGAGAAGACCATCATCGTCTGGTTGCGGTTCTCGAGGTTGATCGCCGCCTCCAGGGAAGGGGCGTCAATGTTCTGGTCCAGGACCCGCTTGGTCAGCTTCAGCGAACCGACGCCCTTGGCGATCATGGGCCGGGCATAGGAAAGCGCCATGTCGATGAGCGATTCCCTCGGGACAACCCGGTTGACAAGGCCGACTCGCTCCGCCTCGTCGGCACCCATTTTGCGCCCCGTATACAGGACGTCGGCGGCCCGGGCCAGGCCGATGAGCCGGGGAAGGAGATAGGACGTCCCCAGTTCGCCTCCGGACAGTCCGATGTTCGCAAAGGAGGCCACGAAATAGGCCTCCGGGACCGCGACGCGGATGTCGCAGGCGAGGGCCATGGAAAAGCCTCCGCCCGCGGCCGGCCCGTTGATCGCGGCGATCAGCGGCTGCGGGATTCTCCGGAGCCCGAGAACCAGCGCGGCATAGCGCTCCTGGACCAGCCGGAGGAAACTCTCGGGGTCGGAAAAGGCTGCAGAATCCCTGTGAGACACGGCATCTTCGAGATCGGCGCCGGCGCAGAACCCCCGCCCCGCCCCCGTCAGGATCAGAACGCGAAACGCATCGTCCTTCGCAAGGTCGGCGAACAAGGCGTTGAACTCGTCCAGCATCTCCACGTTGATGGCGTTGAGCCGATCCGGCCGGTTCAGTGTGACCAGGCCGATTCGCGGTTCGATCTCATCCACGGTAAATGTACGGCAGACATTCTTCATGATTGACCCTTCTCTCCGGATCCGGATTCCTCGGATCGCTGTTTCTCATCCCGATCTCTCAGTTCGCGTCGCAGGACCTTTCCCACGGCGCTCTTGGGAAGGAAATCGATGAACGCGACGGCCCGGGGCGCCTTGTAGGCGGCCAACTGTCCCCGGCAATAGGTGATGACCTCATCCGCGGTCATCTGCATACCTGGCCGAAGGACAACGTAGGCTTTGACTGATTCCCCGCGATAGGCATCGGGGACGCCGATGGTGCAGGCCTCGAGAATCTTTTCGTGCTGAAACAGGACCTCGTCGATCTCCTTGGGGTAGATGTTGTAGCCGCCCGACACGATCAAATCCTTCTTGCGGTCCACGATGGACAGGTGCCCTTCCTCATCCATGACGCCGATGTCTCCCGTGTACAGCCAGCCTTCCCGAATGGCCTGGGCCGTCTCGTCGGGCCGATTGTAGTAGCCCGACATCACCTGGGGCCCCTTGATGCAGATCTCTCCGGGCTCGCCGGGTTTCATCTCCGTCTTTCCCCGCTCCAAATCCACGATCTTCACATCCGTTCCGGGAAAGGGAACACCCACCGTGCCGGTCTTCCTCTTGCCTCCCCAAGGCATCCCCGTCGCGAAGGCGACATTCTCCGTCATGCCGTAATTGTCGTACACATCCTTGCCGGTGAGCTGTTTGAGGTCCCGGACCGTATCGGTCGAGATGGGCGCCGCCCCGGTGAAGAATCCCCGGATAAAGGACAGATCCATCTTCCGGAATTCCGGGTCGGCAAGAAGGCCCACGAAGATGGAAGCTACGCCGGGCAGGAAGTCCGGCCGGTATTTTTTGACGGTTTCCCGGAGTATGCCCGGCTCGGGCCGCGGAATGACCGTGCTGGTCCACCCGCTCCAGATGATGAGGTTCTGGCTGACCACATATCCGGCGGAGTGAAAAATGGGATAGGTGCCGACGACGTGAACCTCTCCGTCCCTCAGATCGGGGAACCACGCCCGGAAAATCTGCACGACGGAAGAAAGATTGGCGTGGGTCAGAACGGCGCCCTTCGAGAGTCCCGTCGTCCCGCCCGTATAGATGATCGCGCCGGCTTCGTCCCAACGGGAACGGTCCGGGACCGGGTCGGCGGGATACTTCCCGACCAGGTCCATGAACTCATGAACGCCTGCCTGCGGCAATATCTTCCGGTACATGCTTTTCTTCACGAGCGGAAAGAGCTGCTTCTTCGGGAAGGGCAGGTAATCGTTGATGTGGCATGTCACAATGGCCTCGACGCCCGTCTGCCCCTTCAGGGACAGCGCCCGGGGAAGCAGCAGGTCCAGCGTGATAAGAAACCGCGAGCCGGAATCGGCGAGCTGCCGGGCCAGTTCCTTTTCCGTGTAAAGGGGATTGCTCATGACCGTCACCGCACCGAGACGCTGTGCTGCGTGGTTGGCAATGATGAGCTGCGGCAGATTGGGGAGGAGCATGGCGACGCTGTCACCCTCCCGGACGCCCAGTGCGGAGAGGGCATTGGCGAAACGGTTCACCAGGGCGTCGAGCTCCCGGTAGGTGATCCGCCTGCCCATGTAGATGAATCCCGTGTGGTCGGGGAACCTTCGGGCGGTCCGGATAAGGGCCTCGGCTACGGTGATTTTCTGAATATCGATTTCCGCCGGAACGCCCGGGGCATAGGATCGATGCCACACTCTCTGAAAGGCCATGGCGGGACCTCCCTCAAAAATGTTGCAGACTGGAATGACGACGGCGTTGAAAGACACATTTACCGGGCAGAGACGCCTGCCAAAGCACCGGATCGACTGGAAGGTTCAGCTTTCGGTGAAAAGATCCGCTTCGCCGACTTCCCGGCATCCATTGGCCATGTCCGGCGAATGCGTGGAAAACCGCATCACCGAATACCCCAACGGGGATTGCCGCCGCTCGCCGTCTGCGCCGGCGGGACCGGGCCGTTCTTCAGCAGCCACTGTTTCGCGGCGGCTGCCAGCAGCGCATTGCCGCTGTCGAGAAAATCCTGCGCCATCCCGGGTGTTCGCTTTCCGTACTTGTCCAGAGCCTTGACGAGAAGATCCTCCGATCCCGGCGCTCCCCTGCGGATAAAAATCGCGTAGGCTCCCGCAATCACCTCCAGGTTTTCACTCTTCAGGGCAGCCAGCAAGGGTGAGTCGGCGGGATCGCCGATTTTGCCGAGGGCATCCGCGGCCCCGCTCCGGACAGACTGGTCCTTGTCCTTGAGGGCAGCGATCAGAGGCTCGACGGCAGGCGCGCCGACATCGGCGAGGTTGTCCGATGCCTCGCGGCGAAGGGTTGCCTTTTCATTCCTGAGCATTTCAATCCATCGGGCAACCATTTTGCCCAGGGCGGTTGAGGCCCCGTTTCGGACCGATGCGTTTCCGTCCTGCAGAGCTTCGAGCAGGGGCGCAACCGCGGGAGCGCCGATGCTCACGAAGGCGTCCTCCGCGTTTCTCCGGACCAATATCTCCTTGTCCTTCAGGGCCGCCACGAGAGGCCCGACCGCACGGGCATCGCCGATCGCTCCGAGGGCGCCCGCGGCATTTCTCCGGACGGAAGCATCCCGGTCCACCAGGGCATCGATCAGGGTTTCGACGGCGCGGGTATCCCGGATCTTCCCCAATGCGGCGGCTGCTGCGCTTCGGACGAACGGATTCTTGTCCCTCAAGGCGTCCGTCAGGGGCTCGACGGCACGGGGATCCCCGATCTTTCCGAGGGCCTCCGCCGCTCCGCTCCGGACAAGCGGGTCGCTGTCCTGCAGGACGGCAATCAGCGTATCCACTGCCGGGGCGCCGATGGCGGCCAGACTGTCGGCGGCATTTCCGTGGACGGAAGGGTCTTTGTCC
Organism: Syntrophales bacterium; assembly: GCA_034678725.1. Lineage (GTDB taxonomy): Bacteria > Desulfobacterota > Syntrophia > Syntrophales > Fen-1087 > JAXDBM01. The sequence continues at coordinate 11,860 of JAXDBM010000052.1, forward strand.
CTCAGGGCGGCCATCAGGGGTTCAACGGCACGGGCGTCCCGGATCCGCCCGAGCACCTCCGCGGCGGCGGCTCGGACGGTTGCACGCCTGTCCTTCAGATCATCCATGAGGGGGACGACGGCGGGGGCGCCGATGCCGGCCAGGGCATCCGCCGCGTTTCCGGCGACGGATTGGTCTCTGTCAGTCAAGGCTTCGATCAGCGGATTCACGGCGCGATCATCCCGGATCTTTCCGAGAACACCCGCGGCGGCGGCGCGAACGGACGGGTCCTTGTCCTTCAGGGCGGCGATCATCGCTCCGACCGCGGGGGAACCGATGCTTACAAAGGCATCCGAGACATTTCTTCGCACGGACGGGTCTTTGTCCCTCATGGCCGTCATCAACGGCTCGACGGCACGGGCATCTCCGATCTTCCCGAGGGCCGCTGCAGCCCGGCCCCGGACGGTCACTTCACTGTCCTTAAGAAGCGCAACCAGAGCCTCGATCGCCCGGCCGTCCCGGATCACCCCCAGAGACTCCGCGGCCCGACTCCGGACCGTTGTTGCCCTGTCTCTCAGAAGCGCGATCAGCGGCTCGACGGCTCGGCCATCCCGGATCTTGCCAAGGGCTTCCGCGGCCCCGCCCCGGACCGTTGCGTCCCTGTCCTTCAGAAGCGCGATCAGCGGCGCGACGTCACGAACATCCCGGATCTTGCCGAGGGCTTCCGCGGCCCCGCTCCGCACGGACGGATCGATTTCCTGCAAGGCCGCGATCAGCGGCTTGACGGCGGGGGCACCGATGCCGGAAAGGGCATCCACATACCCGCTTTTGGCAAATGAATCTTTGTCCTTCAGGGCGGCGATCAAAGGTCGCGCGGCAGGGGCGCCGATGCCGGCAAGGGCATCCACAACCCCACTCCGAACAGACGGATCCTTGTCCTTCAGAGAGACAATCAGAGGATCCAGGGCGGGGCTGCCGATCCTTACGAGGGCGCCTGCCGCACTTTCCCGGACAGACGGATCCTTGTCCTTCAGGGAAGCGATCAGCGGTTCAATCATCCTCCCCAGCGCTCCCGCGGCTTCATTGCGCACTGATGGGTCCTCGTCCTTCCGGACGGCGATCAGTGCGTCCACGGCGCGGGTATCCCGGATCTTCCCGAGGGCGGCGGCGCCGCTCCTTCGAAGGGACGGATTTTTGTCCTTGAGGGCGGCAACCAACGGCGCTACGGCAGGGCGCCCGATTTTTGCAAGGGCATCCAGGGCATTCTTCCGTACGCCATAGTTTTCATCCCGCAGGGCGGCAACCAGCGGCGCCACGGCGCGGGCGTCACCGATCTTTCCGAGGGCATCAGCGGCCCCGCTCCGGATCGACGGGTCCTGATCCTTCAGGACGGCGATCAGGGGCTCCACGGCACGGGCGTCACCGATCTTTCCGAGGGCATCAGCGGCTCCGCTCCGGACGATGTACTTCTTGTCCTTCAGAGCGGAGATCAGGGGAGCGACGACGCGGGCATCCCGGATCCTTCCGAGCGCCTCCATGACTTCCGTGCGGACGGCCGTGTCCTTGTCCTTCAGGGCAGCGATCAGCGGCTCGATGGAAGGGGATCCAATCCTCACGAGAGCGTCCGCCACGCTTCTCCGCACGCCATGATCCTCGTCCTTCAGGGCAGCGATGAGCGGCGCGACGGCACGGGAATCCCCGATCCTCCCGAGGGAATCGGCAGCCCCGCTTCTCAGGGACGGGTCCTCTTCATTCAGGGTTGCGATCAGTGGTTCGACGGAGGGGGAACCGATTCTTGCCAGCGCGTCCGCGGCTCCGTTTCGGACGGATGCGTCCTTGTCCTTCAGGGAATTGATCAGCGTCCCGACGGCGGGGCTGCCGATGTTGACAAGGGCATCGGCAGCGTCCTTGCGGACGCTGAAGTTTTCGTCCTTCAGTGCGACGGACAGGGATTCAACGGCGCGGGCATCCCGAATCTTTCCGAGTGCGACCGCCGCGGCACTCCGGACCGTGAAATCTTCATCCCGAAGGGCGGCGATCAGTGCGTCAACGGCGCGGGCATCCTTCATCGCTCCGAGGGCGGTGGCTGCGTTCCAGCGGACGGCCGGATCTTTTCGGGACAGTTCCTGAATAAATCGGTCTGCGGGATCGACATTTTTCCCCTTGGAAAAACAGGAACAGAGAGAGAGCAGAACCAGCATGGCCAACACCGCGAATTTGAAAAAGCCAAAACGCGGTCTGCATTCATAGGATCTCATGACGCCTCCCGGACATTCGGATGGGCGAAATGCCGCCCCCCGACAATCTCCCCGGACTCTTTCCGCAGCCACGGCCGCGTACCGATGCCATGCCGGTCATTTCATTTCAATTCTGTCAATGAATGTTGCACAGATGGTGAATGGTTGTCAACGCCCTGAATGTGATCATCAGTTTGATGTTGTGAGTCGGCAACGACTCATGGTAGTCTTTCCGCGGAGGAAATTGAAGCATGCAGCCCGTCGATCCCGCGAAATACAGGCACATCGTCTTTTTCACCGGCGCCGGGATGTCCGCGGAGAGCGGCGTTCCCACCTACCGTGGCCGGGGCGGCATCTGGAGCCGGTACCGCTGGGAGGAATACGCCTGCCAGGAAGCCTTCGACGCCGATCCGGAGCGGGTCCTGAAATTCCACGAGCTGCGACGGGCAGCGGTCCTTTCCTGCAACCCCCATGCGGGGCACCATGCCATCGCCATGCTGGAAAAGAAGCACCCCCGGGTCACGGTGGTGACACAGAACATCGACGGGATGCACCAGCGGGCGGGCAGCCGGAATGTGGTCGAACTGCACGGGAGCCTCTGGCGGCTTCGATGCCTCTGCAAGGGCGCCTCGGAGGACATCGGCGAGAAATATGGGAGCTTCACATGCGGCAAATGCGGGGGCTGGCTGCGGCCTGACATTGTCTGGTTCGGCGACATGCTCGATCCGGATGTGATGGAAAGGGCCGTTGCGACAATCCGCAGCAGTGACCTCTTCGTGAGCGTCGGAACTTCCGGGGTCGTTTATCCGGCGGCGGGCTTTCCCCGGTTCGCAAAAGAGAACGGCGCCCGGTGCATCGAGATCAATCCCGAGGCGAACGACATGTCTTACCTTTACGACGAGGCGATCCGGAGCGCGGCGGGCGAGGCGCTGCCGGAACTGTTCGACCAATTTATTTCCTGAGCGCCTTCGCCGGCGACATCCGGGCAGGATTCTTCACGGGAACGGACTGACCGTGAAACGAAAGTAACAAAAACTGAATGGAAAGGAGGCATTTATGGAGCAAGAGGAAAGAAAAGGCTGGAACCCCTACATTGCCGGCGCCCTGACCGGACTGCTGCTCGTCTTCTCGGTCTGGTTTACCGGGAAATATGTCGGGGCTTCGACTACCTTCGTCCGGTCGGCCGGCTACATCGAGAGGGTCTTTGACGCCGAGCGTGTCGCCCGAATGGAATACTTCAAGAAGGAAATGCCGAAGATCGACTGGCAGTTTCTCTTCGTGGTCGGCATCTTTATCGGCGCCCTGATTTCATCGACTACGTCTCAGTCCTTCCGCTGGCAGGCTGTACCTTCGCGGTGGAAGGCGCGATTCGGGCCGTCCGTTCCGAAGCGGGCCGTGGCCGCCGTGGCCGGAGGGGCCATAGCCATGTTCGGGGCGCGTCTCGCCGACGGGTGACCGAGCGGTCACGGACTGAGCGGGTCGCTTCAGTTGGCAGCCAGCGGCTATATTTCTTTGATCTGTTTCTTTGCAGGCGGCATCCTCATCGCCCGCCTTCTCTACCAGGGAGGGAACAAATCATGAACGAACTGATGTACGGTCTCATTACCGGCGTGATCTTCGGCTTTCTCCTCCAGAAAGGGCGGGTGATCCGTTACGACAAACAGCTCGGTGCCCTTCTGCTCAAGGATATGACCATCGTCAAATTCATGCTGAGCACGATCCTCGTGGCCATGGTCGGAGTCTACCTGCTCGTGGATCTGGGCATGGCGAAGCTCTCCCTCAAGGCGACGATCCTCGGCGGAAACATCGTCGGCGGCCTGATTTTCGGAATCGGCTGGGGAATTCTCGGGTACTGTCCCGGCACCCAGATGGGCGCCCTCGGCGAGGGAAGGTGGGACGCCCTGTGGGGCATCATCGGCATGCTCGCCGGAGCCGCACTCTTTGCCGAGGCCTGGCCCACCCTGAAGGCAACCGTCCTGACCTGGGGAGATTTCGGCAAGATCACGATCCCGCAGATACTGGGCATCAATCACTGGCCGGTCATTGCGGTCTTGATCGTTCTGGGCCTGCTGCTGTTCCGCTGGTTCGAGAAAAAAGGCCTGTGATGGGTTTTCTCCGTTCGGTTTGCACGGTCTCTTCACGCGACGAAACCATGAAGCGGCTTCTTCACTCCCCTGTCCCCGGGATGCACGAGGCATGACGGGCTACCTGAAGCTCGCAGCCGCGTGTATCATCTGGGGCATGGGATGGACGGCGGCCAGATACGGGGTGGAGCACATCGGGCCTTACCTGACGGGCGAGTACCGGTTTGTCCTTTCCTTCCTGTTCTTCCTGCCCTTCCTGTTTTACCCGAAACCGATCAAACCATCTCTCGGGACCTTCCTCTACATGATCCCCCTCGCCCTGACCGGCTTCTACCTGAACAACCTGGCGGGATACATCGCCCTCAACTACACCACCGGGACGACGGCTTCGATCATCGTCATGAGCAACCCCTTGAATATCGCCGTGCTTTCCTATTTTTTCCTCAAAGACAGACTGAACACCGCAGGTTTCCTGTCCATCGCCCTTTCCGTCGCGGGAGCGCTTGTCGTCATCGTCAAGGGAAATTTCATGTCCATCGTCACGATGGACGTGAACGTCGGGAACCTGCTCATCGTCTGGTGCGCCCTGAGCTGGTCCGTCTATTCGATCCTGGTCAAGATCTTCGCGGACAAGATCACCTCGATCGAGAACGTAACCTACGGCTCCCTCTTCGCCGCCGTCGGGTTTCTTCCCTTCAGCTCCGGGTCGGCGCCCGCGGAGAGCATCAGCCTGGCCTTAATCGCGGCCCTGATCTTTCTTTCCCTCTTCAACACCAACCTTGCGTTCTATTTCTGGAGCGAAGGGATCAAAGACGCCAACCCCAACGCGGCGGCTGTTTTTTTCGGCCTGATCCCCCTGACCACCGCCATAACAGAAAATATCGTCTTCGGAGAACGCATGGCCCTGTACCATGTCACCGGGGCGGCACTGATCTTTCTGGGTATCCTCCTGTATGTTGTCACCCGGACAAACGGCATTCGAGCCGAGTCGGCAAAAGGAGGATGAACCGCTCAGGGATCCGTCTCAAGACCTCCGCCCCGCACGCCGGCTGTCTCCCGATATTCCCTCAATTTTTACTTTTCATCCGGCGCCGGTGCCCGAAAAAATCGCTGTCCTGCAGTCTTCCTTTCCCGTTCAAAACCCGGGATGCCTGCCGCCCGCTATTTCTTGGGCGGCGTGTTGCTCCAGCCCTCACGGACGACATACCAGGTCTTCCCATTCGCCGCCATCTCCACGGTCCCGTACTGTTTTTCTCCGTCAACGACTCCCTCGACATAAAGGACAGCCCGCTTGCCTTTGACATAGCCCCGGGTGATTTTCGTCGCCGCGGGAGATATGGTGTTCATGAAGTCGATGGCTTTCTCCAGGTCACTGTCCGACATGTCCTTCGTTTGGGGGTCGGGGGCCGTGCGGCGAAGGGCCGCCAGGTCCTTGTCCCGAATGGCTTTGCGATGTGCCTGATAGGCTTTGCCCGGATCTCCCCCATTGGCGGGAAGCTTCTTGCCGTTCTTCGCGCTCGGCAATGGCTCCGGCAGCTTTGCCTTCAGCACGGGCGCTGAAAAGTCCGCGCGGATCTCATATTTGTACGTTAAGAAGTCTTCGGGCTTTTCAGTCGCAAATGTGCCTTCCACCCGGTCCTTCCCCATTCTCTTCGGCGTAAACCCGGCGTGGGTAAAGCCCGACATCTGGATTTGACCGTACTTGCCCTCTCTCGTCGCGGGGTGGTCGATCAGCTCGTAGATCGGCTTGCCGGCGCTGTTGATCTTGAAATAGGCATAGCCCTGATGATTCCGCGTGGCTTCCCTGAGATCCCCGATGCCGCGCAGTGCGCCTTCCGGAAGGGGTTTTTCCGTCAACAGCACCGCGATATCATTTTTTGCGGCTTCAAAGGTGTTGGGCTGGGCCATCGCATAGGCATATTTGAGCGGGATGCTTTTTCCGTCGAGCGTCAGCGTGCCCGATGCCCTGCCGTCGGGCAATTTCGCTCCGGCCGCCCTCCCCCGAGCGGTCGTGGCAGCCGGTGGGACAACCGGCGTAACCGCAGGACGACGTTCCAGCTCCCTTTTGCTCTGGCGCTTGCTGTCCCGCGCCTCTGCCGTCAGATCGTCCAGCCTTCGCTCCTGATCGCGAAGATCGCTTCGCAGCCTGTCCAGATCGCTTTCCAGTCTCCGGATTTCGCCGCGAATGTTGACTCTGTCCTTATCGGAGGTCTTCCGGCTCTCCAGCCTGCTTTGCTTGCTGGAAATGCTGCTGTTCTTGCTCTCGATCTCCTTCCGGGTCTTGTAGACCGCATAAGCCGCGCTGTTGTAGCGCGAGAATCGCAGATCGATATCCCCGGGGCACACGCCCTTGTATGGCTTCCCCTTCAGTCCGCTCTGAAAGGCGTTGTCGATCCGGCAGTATTCCTTGAGCCCTTCGCCGCGGCCGGCCATGTAAAGCCTTTCATCGGGCCGGATGCCGTGCTCGGCACAGGCCTTGCGATGTTCTTCGATCCGGGCGGCCGGCTCTCCGTTGACGCCATCCTTCACGCCCAGTTCGCGCCAGTCCCCCCGAATGCACTCCTCCTTGTCCAGGGTGGCGCAGCCCGCCAGGATCAGCATCCCGGCGAGCAGGATCAGACCACGGAATTTCATAGATGCTCACCTCCATTATTGCTGATGGTTAACCGGATACAAAGAAACCCCGCTCTCCGGTTGAGAAACGGGGTTGCCACATCATCGCTTCATGCCATCATCCTTTCAGAAGAGACGCATTCGGCTGTTAAGCTGCTGACAATGTCACGATTTACATGATTTTAAATCTGTGTCTAAACCGTCAAAAAGTCAAGAGGTGAATTTCATTGATCCACAGTCGATCCAATGCCGGGCTCTCGGAAGGCGGACAATATTTCGGGGTGCATGGCAGCCGGCGCGGCAGATCATCTCTCTAGTTTCGTCTTGATTTGAAGCGGGCATGGACGGCCGCCAAGGCAGTTCAAGCGGCTTTCCGGGAGCAGCTCCGTTGTCGAGCTTTAACCTGCCGGGTGGAATCCCGTTTCAGGTCATGGAACCTTCAAACCGAAGTGATGGCACTTGGCGCACGCATCGATCGATGGCTTGTGGGCGCGATGGCACTCCTCACAGGCCATTTCCCCCAGGTGGGTATCGTGAGGATTCGGTCGCACGCCGGCGGTCTTCATGGCCAGCTTCTCGGCATCGCCATGGCAACCGAGGCAAACAGCGCTCGGCGCGGCCTTGCCGGGCGGGCTTTCCTTGTGGCAGCCTTGGCAATTCAGCCCCTTTGCACCGTGGCGGTCCGCCAGAAAAGGCTTTGCCTGTGCCCAGACCATCCCGGAAAGGCTTGCGGCGACAATCGCAGAAGCCAGCAGGACAATCAACGGGATTCGAATTCGTTCCGGAAAACGAAGGCAGTGCATTTTATCGACCTTTCATTCCTGCCGTTCGAAGGAAGGGGCGGATTTCTTCAAAGCCCCTTTCCCTCGGACGGTGATTTATTTGCCTGTATATCCGGCAGTTCCCTTTATTTCCAGGGTTTCAGCGCCGCGGCGTTCCTGCCGGCGATGCGACCGAAAACGATGCACTCCGTCAGATTTCCGCCGCCCTGGTAGACGAATTTCAGCGCTGAAGAGATCTCGCCCGCCGTGAAGAGCCGGGGAATCGGTTTGCCCAGCCAATCCAGGACTTCCCGTCTGGCATTTGCCGCAATGCCGCCCTTGGTGTTCGGCCCTCCAGCATACAGGGGCAGCGCATAGTAGGGCGGTTTGTCGACGGGACCGAGGGTCCCCGTCTTCCGTCCGTAATCCTCGTCATTTCCCTTCTTGCAGAATTCGTTGAATCGCCCCACCGTGCGGACCAGATTCGCCGCCTCCATCAGCTTACGGTTTTCCTTCTGTTCCTTGATTTTTGCGGCCAGTTCTTCCAGCGTATCCGCCTTCAGGATCCAACCCCGCTTGACTGCATCCATATTGTCCTTTGTCCAGGGAACAAATCCGAACCCGGCCGTGGAAATGCCCAGGGAAGTAATCGTGACCTTGGAGCGCAGAGTGTCGTCGAAGATCATCCAGCTCGGCACGCGGGGATACATGAGCTTCGTGATGTCGAACTTGACCGCCTCCTTGTAGAAAAAATAGCGGCTCGGGTCTGTCGTCACCAGGGTTTCCGCGGCATAGCGATTGCCGTAATTGTCGATCACGATCGAATTGGCGCCGCCGACGGAATCGGTGATCAGTCCCATCTTCAGGCCGTGATGCCGAATGGGAACGGCCGTGATGATGCGGGATGCCGCCTTTCCCACCTTGGCGAGGGCCGCTCCGGCCTGCATGGCCATGGCGATCCCGTCACCCGTATTCTCGGGTGTTCCGTAGAAAGCCCAGCCCTCGACGCCGGGGCCTTCCAGAAAGGCTCGGCGCATGGGAAGGCTGTACTCATATCCGCCGGTCGTGACAATCACCGCCCGCCTTGCCTTGCAGCACACTTCCTTGCCGTCCTTTTTCTTTCCGACCACGCCGATGACCGCGCCCTTGTCATTCACAATGAGCCGCTGGGCGGGCGTTTCCCAGAGAATGCGGGGCTTTCTTTTTTCGACGGCTTCCCGCAGAACCGTGAAGAAGGCCTCACCGTTCATCTTCTCGGACTTGGGGGAATTCATGGTTGGAATGTTAAAATCGGCTTTGTTCGTGAAAGAACTGCCATAGACCCTGTATTTGCTCTCCTTGGCCCCTGGAAAGGTCGGGAAGGCGGCTCCGGAAAAGCGGGAAAAAGCCACCGTATTGAACGCCGGGTCGAGTTTTTTCAGAAAATCCACATTTTCCGGCGCGAATTGGGCCCATGCTTCGGCGAGCCCGTCCGAAACGTCCGGCTGCTCACCTTCCAGCATCGCGGGAATGTTTTCCCCACTGAACATGGCCTTTGCATATTCTTTCAGGGCCTTCCGGTCTCCCGCCGGATCCGGGCTGTGGTAGATGCCGCCGGACATGCGGGTGTTGTTGATCAGGTTGTTTTGAGGCTGTTTTTCCAGGATGAGGACCTTCGCGCCGGCGTCGGCAGCCTCGATGGCAGCACAGGCGCCCGCGCCGCCGAAACCGAGAATCACCACGTCAGCCTCCACATCCCACTTTTTCGGTACACCGGCCGCTTCCGCGCTCCGGCTGTTGATGCCCGTCAAGGCCAATGCGCCTGTGCCGACGAGTGCGCCCTTGATGAAATCCCTACGTTTGATTCCCTTGAATTTTGAATCTGTCATGCTTGCACCTCCTGCTGTGAGTGTTTGACCCATATCCGGATCCTCAGGTTCATAAAAATCGGGTTTCCTGACCGGATTGCACCGCCATTTCTTTATCTTGCATCCTTGTACCACAAACGAGATTGAAGTTCCCCCATTATTGTCAGAACCTCTCTGCGCCGGTGAGAAAAATCGACTGTTGCTAACAGGAAGGGACGTCACTGCAAAAAGACAGGGGCAGCGCCCGATGGACACCGCCCCTGTTTCAGAGAGGGGGGTGGTTGGAGTATTCTTTTTTACCGCCCCTCTCCCGAACCCTGCTGCCATGACGGCAGGGGTGCTGTGTTTAGAATGTCATTTGCCCTTCTTGTAGGCGCAGGGCGTGCACATCGGGTCCACCCAACCCTTGTACAGCTTCTTCTCCTTTTTCATGATCCCTTCCTCCTTCCTCTCAGGTTGAGAATCGTTGCTTTTGTTTCCTGTGCTTTGTCTACAGACCCTTCACCGGGGTGCACATGGGGTC
>JAXDBM010000053.1:0-37386 GCA_034678725.1 Syntrophales bacterium
CCGGGTTGGTGAACAGGGCAATCAACACCGTGTACAGGGCGAAGGCGCCCACGGTCTCGCTGGCGTACATCTTCTCGTACTTGTGCTTCAGGGAGATGATGATCAGACCGCCCACGATCAGGGCCCCCAACTGGAAGTAGGGGAAATTGGCCAGGCCCGCCGCCGCGTATTCCGCGAAGCTGAACCCCGCCGTCAGAAGAACCACCGTTGCCGCCACTGCCATCGTTCCGATTGTCTTTTTCATGATCCGTCTCCTTTGAGAGTTTTTGGTTTGGTTTGACCTATACCTATGCGGAAAGCGTGCCAGAATCGAAGATTCGGACCATTATTTTGCATGTAGATGATTATACAGGGAATTTCAAAGATAACAGAAATGCCGGACGGGAAGGAAAACCATCTCCGGCCAAAATTCTTTGCATGGATGTTTCAATGGGGATTGAATGAAACGGCGAATCTCCTTCTCGCCGAGGAGGGGATTCGCCGGTGGTGAACGTTAGATTTTTGCAGCCGCTTTCCAGGCGAGAAAGGCGCATTTGATCCCTTCGACCGCCCCGTCAATGCTGATTTTCTCCATGTTGATGACCATGTCGTAATGCTCGATGTCCGTCAGATCGGTATGGAAGTACTGGCGAATGAAGGCGCGCCGTTCCGCTTCTGTCTTCAGCACGTATTTTTCCGCCTCGTCCCGGGTGGTCCGCATGACGCGCTTCACCTTGAATTCCATGGGGGCCACAATGCGCACCCGGAAGGTGGTTTCCCGCGGCAGGACATAGTTGGCGCCACGCCCCAGGATCACGGCGTTGCCGTACCGTCCGATCGTGCCGATGACCTTGGTCAGGTGGTGTAGGTAACGGTCCGGCCAGAGGTGGCGAGTCTCGAAGAGAGAAGTCAGCCAGTCGTCGCGCCGGGTGCGCTCCTTTTCGTCCAGCGACTGGATGACCTTGTCGCTGATCTCCGCGCTTTCAGCTACCTTCTGGATGATCCGCCCGCCGAAGAGATCCATGCCGAGTTCGGCGGACAGGCGCTTGGCGATTTCCGTGCCGCCGCAGCCGGGTTCCCGCGAAATGGTGATCGAGGCGCCGGGCTTGACGCTTCTGGTTTTTCGCTCCGTTCCCCTGAGGTTCCACTTCTGCAACTGCTCTTCCACCAGTTGTTCAACCGACCGGTTTTTCGTTGGCATGGAGGCGTCTCCTTTCTTCGGACGGAAAAATGGGTCATCGATCGAAGCGATGGCCGGACCAACCGTTAAAATGAGTAGAGTTTTTCACCGGACAGCACAGCAATACCGCTCTTCGTCAAAACTTCGATGGCGCGGTCCTGCTGGTCGAAGCGGAAAAGCATGACGGCATTTTCGCCGCTCTTCTCGACAAAGGCGTACATGTAGGCGATGTTGATGTTCTCTTTTGCAATGACCTCCAGAATGCCGTGCAGGCCGCCCGGCCGGTCCGGAACTTCCACGGCCACCACGGTGGTCCGGCTGACCGTGAATCCGCTTTCCCGAAGGACTCCGGTCGCCTTTTCCACATCGTTGACGATCAGCCGGACGATGCCGAAATCCGAGGTGTCGGCCACGGCCAGCGTCCGAATGTTGATGCCGGCGTCCCTGAGGATGCGGGTGACTTTCTCCAGCCCGCCGGGCTTGTTTTCAAGAAAGACGGATATCTGTTCAACCTTCATCGTTCATCCTCCCATATTCATTCGGGCGTATCGTCTGCCGTCCTGACGAGGCGAGCCGGTGCGCGGCCGCAGGAGAGCCTCGCCCCGGTCAGATATGCCTTTTGTCAATCACCCGGCTTGCCTTGCCCTCGAAGCGCTGCAGGGATTTGGGCTCCACGAGCTTCACCTGCGCCGTGATGCCCAGGTAGTCCTTGATGTCCTTGACGATGCGGCGCTGCACGTTCTGCAGGGCTTTCACCTCGTCCGATTCGGCCAGAAGCTTTTCACTGATCTCGACCTGCACTTCCAGGGTGTCAAGCGTTTCCACGCGGTCCACGATCAACTGGTAGTGAGGTTCGATCCCCTTGATATTGAGCAGCACCGCCTCGATCTGCGAGGGGAAGACATTGACGCCGCGGATGATGAGCATGTCGTCGCTCCGCCCGGAGACGCGCTCCATCCGGACAAGGGTGCGGCCGCACCGGCAGGGGGCGATATTGAGCGACGTAATGTCCCGGGTCCGGTACCGAATGAGCGGAAAGGCTTCCTTGGTGATGGTGGTGAACACCAGTTCCCCCTTTTCGCCGTGAGGCATGACCTCGCCGGTGGCGGGGTCGATGATTTCCGCGATGAAATGGTCTTCAAAAATGTGCATTCCGGTGCGTCCCTCGGTGCATTCCATGGCTACCCCGGGGCCCATCACCTCGGAAAGGCCGAAGATGTTCAGCGCCATGATGTTCAGGGAGTTTTCGATTTGAGCCCGCATGTTTTCGGACCAGGGCTCTGCCCCGAAGACCCCGACCCGCAGTTTCAGCGATCGCATGTCCACTCCCATGGCCTGCCCCTGTTCTGCCAGCGTGAGGGCATAGGAAGGGGTGCAGCAGATCGCCGTGGGGCCGAAATCCTGCAGGATCATGATCTGCCGCTTGGTATTGCCGCCGGACATGGGGATGACACTGGCCCCAAGCCTTTCCGCGCCGTAGTGCGCCCCCAGGCCGCCTGTGAAGAGCCCGTAGCCGTAGGCGTTGTGGATGATGTCGTTTTTGGTCAGGCCCGCGGCGACAAGGCAACGAGCCATCAGCTCCGACCAAGCATCGATGTCCCGCTTCGTGTAGCCGACCACGGTGGACCGTCCCGTTGTTCCCGACGAGGCGTGCAGCCGGACGATGCTGCTCATGGGAACGGCAAAGAGACCGAAGGGGTAATTGTCGCGCAGGTCCTGTTTGGTCGTGAAGGGTAGCCGGGCCAGATCGGCCAGGGACTGGATGTCGTCCGGCTTGATGCCGGCATCGTCGAAAGCAGTCCTGTAAAAACCGACGGTGTGATAGACCCGCTGCACCACCTGCCGGAGACGCTTCAACTGCAAGGCCTCCAACGCCTCCCGGGGCAGGGTTTCGAACTCCTCATTGTAAATCATCGATCAGCCTCCACCTGTTATTGGCGACGGACGTTCAGTAAATCGCTTTTTCACACTATAGCAAAAGATGTCTGCCCGGGCAAGGAATGTTCAGGAATCTTCGGGAATCCAAGGCGTATCCAATGGCGTGTCGTCGTGCGGTTGCAGACCGGTGAATCCCGGATCCCGCTCATGGAACCCGACGCGTGAGCCGGAACCAGAGACGCATCAGGCGGACCGTCACGATGGCCATGATGAGCCGGGGGACGTAAAGCCAGAAAGCGCTCAGGCCCAGTGATATGAACAGCGCCGGATCCTCCACCATGGAATGGTTGATGCCGATGGACAGGTGAAGCATTTCCAGGTCTTCCCTGGGCAGACTGCCGTCCTTCGTCTCCTCCACAATGACGGCGCCGCCGTAGGCCAGTCCGAAGACGATGGCGGTCATCCAGAGAAAACCGAGCTTTTGATCGAGGCCCATGATTTTCAGGAAGGGGGAAAAGATGTTCACGATGTATTTGATCCATCCCATGGCTTTGAAAATTTCCAGCAGGGTCAGCAGGGACATGCAGATCAGGAAGATCTTGATGCTGAGATCCAGGGTCGCCCCGGCCCACTCCCGGACCATCTGCAGAAAGGGGAGGGCAGCCGCGACAGCCGTTTCCGCGGGCAGCGCAAGCGCCTGAGCCCGACCGTCATCCAGAAAGGGCGCGACCAGCACCACCGTTGTCACGGCGGCGCTGATGCGGAAAAGGGTTGCTTTCAGCGGGTGAAGACCGGATCTGGCCTGGATGATTCCCTCCTGGATCAGGTTGTGGGCCGTCAGCAGAAAAATGCCCATGAGCGTCATCTGGGCAATGGTAAACGGCAGCACGGCCATTGCGGCAATGGCGCCATAGATGTTGGCGAGCATTCCGATGATCAGGGGCAGAGCCGCCATGGTCGGCAGGCTCAGCAGATCCATGGCCGGCGCCAGCAGGAAATCGAGGCGGTTCAGCAGGCCGCTCCAGGCCAGCAGCGAGGTCAGGAATGAAATGGGCAGCACGATTTTCATGATCCAGAGAAAACCGTCCCAGCCTTTTTTGACGCCCGCCGTTGCCCCGGCCCGCAATAGTTCTTTTCGCTGCTGCATGATGGGATGTTCCTGTCAACCGCGCCGGTTCAGCCCCCGACGGCCGCTTCGACGCCCGGAGGCACCGATGTTCGGCCGAACCGCGCCGTCCTGTGCGGCGCTTCGAGGGGATACTTATCAGACAATGGGCTGGCGGGTAAAACATTATTTGCCGGCCTGCACGAGCTTTATGCTTTGCTCAAAGCAGACGGATGTGGTAGTCCATGCCCGATTTCCACAGGACATGAAGGGTGAGCCGTGAAGTCGACCATCAGCCGAAAACTGCTCTTGATCTATCTGGTCATGGCGTTGCTGACCGTTCTGGCCAGTGCCTACGCGGTCATCAGTTTGAGGAATCTGAACGACATCGTTTACCGGATGACCAGCCAGGATTTTTTTATTGTGGAGTCCGGCAGGAAAATGATGGATGCCCTGCTGGCGCAGGAAAGTGCCGAAAGGAAATATCTCATCCTGAAAGATCCCTCTCTGGCCGACATCTTCCGGGTGCGCAATCAGGAGTTCAAGGAGCGCCTGCAGGAGCTTCAGGGGCGCTCCTTTCCGGGCCTCTCGAAACCCCTTGCCCGGATGCAGTTGCTCAACAGCCAGTACGGCGCTCTTTTTGACCAGGAGGCGGCCATGGCGGGAGAAGACCGCCTCCATGAGGCGATCGCCCTGTCCGAAACGAACGGCAAGAGACTCATCGAAGACCTTGCCTCCCAGGTTCGTGTCATCCAGCATCAGGCCGAACGGGACATTGATTCCCGAATGGCGGTGATCCGGGCGCGCAGTGCCGATGCGTTCCGGATGACGGTCATCCTGACGGTGTTGAGCCTTGCAGCCGGGCTTTGCCTGGCCCTGCTGATTACCTACAACATTTCTGTCCCCCTTCAAAAACTCGAAAAGGCGACCAGCATGGTCGCGGAAGGGCATTTTGACCCCGATCTGCGCATCAGCAACCGGGACGAAATCGGAAGACTGGCCCGTGCGTTCGGGAGGATGACCGGCCGGCTCAAGGAGCTGGAAGCTCTGCATCTCGACGCGAGCCCCCTGACCGGATTGCCGGGCAATCTGGCGATCGAGAGAAGGATCAACGAGCGCCTGTCAACCGGGCAGACCTTTTCTCTCTGCCAGGTGGATCTTGACAATTTCAAGCCCTTTGCCGATAAATACGGCTATGCATGGGCCAGCGAGGTCATCAAGGAAGTGGGGCGGATCCTGGCGGAGGAACTGCCGCATGCGGAAGGCGACGGCGTATTCATCGGCCACATCGGCGGCGACGACTTTGTGATCATCGCCGAACCCCAGCAGGCGGAGGCGTTGAGCTGGCGCCTGGTGGATCAATTCGACGCCCGCATACCGCTGTATTACAATGAGGAAGACCGCGCCCAGGGGTTCCTCGTCGGCAAAGACAGGAAGGGAAAAGAGCAAAAATTCCCTCTGTTGACGGTTACGGTCGCCATGGTGACCGGGGACGGGCGACGCTTCAAGAATACGCTCGAGATTGCAGAACGGGCGGCAGAATTGAAGGAATACGCGAAAACGCTGCCCGGCAGCAACTTCATCAAAGAAAGGCGCGGCGAGGCCGGGAGCGCTGCAGAGTGAGGATGTCGCATCGGAAAGGAAAGGACTTGAGAAGGATCAGGCTGATCTGGATATGCCTGTTCATCGCCGTGCTCGCAGCCTGCGCAGTGCCGTCTGTAAAGAGGCCGGTGCCGGGAGCGGGTCCGGTGGACAACCCGTCGCTTTTCAGCAAAGCATCGGCCGATGGCATCCTGTTGAATGAAGGGATTTCCTGGTTGGGTTCTCCGGACGTGCCGGCGGACTATGCGCAGGCGAGGGCGTCTTTCGAGACTCTGCTCAGCCGTTACCCGGCAAGTCGCTGGCGTTTCCTTGCGGAAACGTTTATCCGTCTTCTGGATGACCTGCAATCCGCCCGCTCCGGAATGCAGTCGGATCTGGAGCGAATCAAGAGCGAGAATGAGCGCTTGCACCACGAAATCCGGTCGCTGAACGACCGTTTTCAGGCCGAACACGCCTCATTGCTTCAGGAAAATGAGAAGCTGAGACAGGATATGGAGCTGTTGAAAAAGCTGGAGGTTCAACTGGACAGGCGGGAAAAGATGCTCCGCTGAAAGGCGGCCTTCAGGCACAAGCCGTGTTTACGGAAATCCGTTGTTTTTCAGCCAGGATTCGGCCATCACGATTCCCAGTGCCGTTTTGACGTCGACAATCCGGGCGGTCTGGATCATTTCCCGGGCCTCGTCGAAAGAGACGGTGATGGTTTCAATAAACTCATCCTCGTCGGCGGGTAGGGGAAGGGGAAACAGGTCGAGGGCCAGAAAAAAATACATGTACTCGTTTCCGTATCCCGGGATCAGGTACCCCTCGAAGAGCTTCACCAGCCTTTTGGCCTGGAAGCCCGCTTCCTCGGCCAGTTCCCGCTGAACGCAGTCCTCTGCCGATTCTCCGTCCCGGTCCATGGCGCCGGCGGGAATCTCCGTCAGCATCTGCCCGGTGGCGTGACGGTACTGCCGGATCAGGAGCAGCCTGCCGTCTGAAGTCACGGGGACAACCGCAATGCAGGGCTTGTGATCGATCCAGCTCTGGCGGATGTTCCGGCCGTCGGGCAGGGAAAACGCTCCCTCCCATACATCGAATACACGGCAACGGTACATCACTAATCCGTCATTTTTCCGTTGTTTCAAACTCACTTCAGGCGGGGATCGATGCCGGTGAAGCCGCATTCCGGCTGATAGCAGGTAACGTTCAGAAACGGGCATTTCTGCGAACAGGCCGGGCAGGTCTGGGGGGGCGCCTGCATCTGCACGGTGTTGCCGCAGTTGCTGCATTTCCAGTATGTGTCCGCGATTACGGTCTTATTGTCCGTTGCCATCGCTGGTCTCCTTTGTCCCGTTTTGACGGGATTTTTTTCTTCGCGGCGGGCCTTGCACCACCGGGTATAGCCGCGCCGTCCCTTGCCGTTATCGAAATCGAAGTCAGGATTCCCTCCCTGGTTGTTCTGCAGCGCGTTGGTCGACATGGGCATGGTTCAGTTTGTTTTCATGATCGCCAGCAGGTGATGTTCGATTTCTTCCTTGGGAAGGGCGCCGACCAGCCGGTTGACCAATTTGCCGTCCTTGAACAGCAGCATCGTGGGGATGCTCCGGATTGTGTACTGAGAGGTGATCATCGGATTTTCATCGATATTGAGCTTGGCGATTTTCACGCCGCCGGCATATTTGTCGGCCAGTTCGTCGATGATGGGGGCGACTGTCCGGCAGGGGGCGCACCAGGGGGCCCAGCAGTCTACGAGGACGGAGCCGGACGAGGCAATCACTTCCTTGGGGAAGGTGGCATCGGTCACATCCACGGGGCGCCCCTGTCCGTTTTTGACCACGAGTGGAATGCCGCACTTTCCGCATTTCGGCCGGTCATGGATCCGGTCTTCCGGCATCCGGTTCTTGGCGCCGCAGTTCAGGCAGCGGATGATCATTTCATCCAGGGGAGCCTTGCAGTTTCCGCAGGCAGGTTTGTCGTGCAGCCGCTGCCGGGGAATGCGATTCTTCGTTCCACAGTGGAGGCAGCGGATAACGATTTGCTCGGCAGTCATGTCGTCATCTCTCGCGGGGCAGGGCGTTCGGTGTCGTTAATCTAAATTCATTACAAGTATAGTGATGATTTGTCGATCCGTCAAGGAGACGCGATGGTTTTGTCAGATGGCCACCCGGACCGGCGCGGGATTCAGGACCCGCACAAGCTCGGACGGCGGCATTTCCGCCAGAAGCCCCCGGCTGCCGGCGTTGATCAGGATGCGGGGCAGGCCGGGGATGGTTTCTTCCATGTAAACGGGTAGCGGCTTTTTCGTCCCGAAGGGGGATGTCCCGCCTACCCTGTAGCCCGTGTGCCTTTCTGCGGTTTTCGGATCGCAGGGCCGGACGGACTTCACGCCAAGGATCCGGGCCAGCGCCTTGGTCGAGACTTCCCTGTCGCCGTGCATCAATACGATCAGCGGCGATCCGCCCTCGTCCTCCATGACCAGCGTCTTGATCACCTCGTGTTCCGGGACGCCGAGTTCCCTTGCCGAGACCCGCGTGCCCCCGTGTTCTTCATATCTGTAAGACCGCGGGATGAAATCCACCTGATTTTTCTTCAGGGCCAGCACCGCCGGCGTAACGGGAATTTTATCCTTGGCCATGTCCGCCCTCGCCCTTCCCGATTGTCATTTCGAACCTTTGAAATAAATAACCGATATTGATGGAAAAGTAAAGAATTCCATCGGCGGGAAGGGCTTGCGGTCATTTTCAGGCTTGACGAATGCCCGCAATCCCATCTACTAAACAAAAAACGGCAGGTCCGGGAACATGGAGGCGCATCATGGAGAAAAGCATCACGGCAGAGATCTTTCCCGAACCCATCCGGCAATTGCCGGAAGCGGCCATGCCCCTGCGGGGCGTCCGGGCGTACCTTTCCCAGGCGGACACGCACCAGGTCCTGTTCATGCAGTTCAGCCAGGATGACGAAATGCCGGAACACGCCCACGCCGCCCAGGTGGGCATCGTGCTGGAAGGGAGGATCGATCTGGTCATTGACGGCGTCAGACGGACCTATTGGAAGGGAGACCGCTACTTCATCCCGGGCGGAGTCCGGCACTCCGGGA
Source organism: Syntrophales bacterium (assembly GCA_034678725.1). GTDB lineage: Bacteria > Desulfobacterota > Syntrophia > Syntrophales > Fen-1087 > JAXDBM01. Next base: position 8,821 of record JAXDBM010000053.1, read on the forward strand.
AGATCTACGCCGGCTTGGCCCAGGTGGCTTTTTTCAACGAACCTGACCGCTACCGGCCGGTCGATTGCGGTCCGGTTCGTTGAAAAAATTCGAGGAGGCTTGAGATGGAAGGCTGGACGGATCGCTTTAGATCGCACTGCTCCCGCCGCACCGACCCTCGGATTGGCAGCTCGTGTCATTAACCATGCAAGAAAAAGGAGCTTCAGATGAAACAGCGAATCGACAGCAACGCCTTTCTGTATCCGATGCCGATGGTCCTGGCCGGCAGCATCGTGAACGGAAAACCGAACTTCTTGGCCGTCGGCTGGGTGAGCCGTGTCAATTACCGGCCTCCGATGATCGCCATCTCACTCGGCCCGCACTGGACCAATCAGGGGATTCACGCCAACCAGGCTTTCAGCATCAACATCCCCGACATTTCCCTGGCTGAAAAAACGGACTATTGCGGTCTCTTTTCCGGCTCGAAAGTCGACAAATCATCCATTTTCAATATCTTTTACGGATCCCTGCCGGACGCCCCTCTGATCGCCGAATGCCCCGTCGCGATGGCCTGCCGGCTTGTGGAAACCGTGCAATTGCAGGTGAACACGCTATTTATCGGCGAGATTGTGGAGGCCTTGTGCGAGGAGGCGTGCATAACCGACGGAATGCCGGACATCAAAAAGATCAACCCCTTCACACTGACCATGCCTGACAATCATTACTGGGGCGTGGGTGATCCGGTCGGCCGGGCCTGGCGCATCGGCGCCGCGCTGAAAAAAGACAAACCTTGAACATCGGCAGCAATAAAATACAAGCACAGGAGGCATGAAATGGCTGTAAAACAATGGGATCGTCCTCCGGAAATGACGATTGATCCGAAAAAAGCGTACCGCGTCAAAATTGAAACCAACCGGGGGGAGATCGAACTGGACTTCTATCCGCAATATGCCCCCAAGACCGTGAACAACTTTGTCTTTCTGGCCCGCGAGGGCTTCTACGACGGTGTGACCTTTCATCGGGTGATCCCGGATTTCGTCATCCAGGGGGGCGATCCGACGGGAACCGGCCGGGGCGGACCCGGATACCGGTTCGAAGACGAGGTCGCGGGAAACCCCCTCAAGCATGAGCGGGGCGTCATGTCCATGGCCAACGCCGGGCCGGGCACGAACGGGAGCCAGTTTTTCATCACCCACTCGCCGCAGCCCCACCTGAACGGGAAGCACACCGTCTTCGGAAAGGTCGTTCACGGGTTGGAGGTGGTCGATGCCATTCAGCAGGGCGACCGTATGGTGCACGTTTCGATCGTGGAGAGCTGACAGGCCGATCGTCCCATCAGGGGAATCATGATGTGTGATTTGTCCCTGCGGCGGATGTTCAAAACAGACCGGGAAGATGCAAGTCGAAGGGCGGCCGGACCAGGCCGGCTTCGGTGACGATGGCGGCGATGTATCGGTTTGGGGTGATATCGAAGGCTGGATTGTAGACCGGCATGCCTTCCGGGGCGATACGGGAACCGCCGATGGATGTGATTTCGTCGCTGCTGCGCTCCTCGATGGGAATTTCGCCGCCGGACGGGATGGACAGATCGATGGTGGAGCGGGGCGCGGCGATGTAAAAGGGGATGTTGTTTTCCCTGGCGAGCACGGCCAGGGAATAGGTCCCGATCTTGTTTGCCGTATCCCCGTTGGCGGCGATGCGGTCCGCACCCGTGATGACCAGATCGACTTTCCCCCGCTGCATGATAAAGCCGGCCATGCCGTCCGTGATGAGCGTCGCCGGAATCCCCTCCTTCATCAGCTCCCAGGCGGTCAGCCTCGCTCCCTGCAGAACCGGCCGTGTTTCATCCACGAAGACATGGACCCGCTTCCCTTCCTTGCAGGCGGCTCGGATCACACCGAGGGCCGTTCCATAGCCTCCCGTTGCCAGGGCGCCGGCGTTGCAGTGCGTCAGGACGCGATCCCCGTCCCGAATCAGGGAGCGTCCGTTCATGCCCATCCGGCGGTTGATCGCGACATCCTCCTCGCCGATTTTGACGGCCTCGGCAACGAGCGCTTCCCGAATGACCTCGATGGGAGTGTCCTGCCCGGTGGTGAGATCCGCCAAGCACCCTTTCATCCGTTCGATGGCCCAGAAGAGGTTGCGGGCCGTGGGGCGGGTCCGGGCGAAGCGGTCGCAGATTCCGTAAAATCCGGACCGGAAATCTTCCGGAGAGTCGGATGGGATGTGAAGCGCGCCGAGGGCGATGCCCATGGCGGCGGCCACGCCGATGGCCGGGGCGCCGCGGATGGTCATGTCGTTGATGGCCGTGATGACGTCCTCATAATGCCAACAGGTAACGGTTCGCTCGATCAGCGGCAGGGCCTTCTGGTCGATCATGACCACCCCATTGTCCTGCCAGTACAGCGTTCTGATCTCGTCCATCGGATTCGCGTCTCTATGCCGTCGGATGACCGGATGAATGTCTTGAAAAGCCTTGCCGCGGTTAAATCGCCGATCCCGGTCGAGGCCTTCAGCCTGCAAGCATTTTCTTGAGGAGATCGTTGATCAACTGCGGGTTGGCCTTTCCCTGGGTTGCCTTCATCACCTGGCCGACGAAATACCCGAAGAGCTTTTCCCTCCCATCCCGGTACTGGGCCAGCTGGTTTGGATTGGCGGCCATGACCTCGGATACCACCCGGGCCAGCGCTGTCTCATCGGTGATCTGGACCAGCCCCTTCTCCGCGATGATGGCCTTTGCCGGCCGGCCGGTCCCGTACATCTCCTCGATCACCTCTTTGGCGATCTTGCCGCTGATGGTCCCCTCTTCGATGAGCCGGATCATGTCCGCCAGCGCCTGCGGCGTGACCGGACAGGCCGCTATGTCCTTTTTCTCTTCATTGAGGAAGCGCAGGATCTCGCCCATGATCCAGTTGCTGGCGGTCTTCGGCTGCCCGGTCAGACGGACCACTTCCTCGTAGTAGTCGGCCAGGGCCCGGCTTGTGGTCAGGACGCCGGCATCATATGCAGGGATCTGGTAGTCCCGGACAAAGCGCTCCCGCTTTTCCAGAGGCAGTTCCGGCTGATTCCGCAGGATCTCCTCCACCCACTCCCGGCTGATGGCCACCGTGACCAGGTCCGGATCCGGAAAGTACCGGTAATCGTGGGCCTCTTCCTTGCTCCGCATGGAGTGGGTCACCCCGGCTGTGTCGTCCCACAGCCGCGTCTCCTGGATAACCTCGTTTCCGCCTTCCAGGATGTACTGCTGGCGCTTGATCTCGTACTCCAGGGCGCGCTGGACGTTGCGGAAAGAGTTCATGTTTTTCAATTCCGTCCGGGTCCCGAAGGCATCCTGCCCCTTCGGGCGGATCGACACGTTCGCGTCGCAGCGAAAACTCCCCTCCTCCATGTTGCCGTCGCAGATCTCGAGATAGACCAGGATTTCATGGAGCCTCCGCAGATAGGCGGATGCCTCTTCGGCGCCGCGGATGTCCGGCTCGCTGACGATCTCGATCAGCGGCACGCCGGTGCGGTTCAGGTCCACGTAGCTGAAGGGGTTGTGCTCGTCGTGGAGCAGCTTTCCCGCGTCCTCCTCCATGTGAATCCGGGTGATGCCGATCCGTTTCCGGTCCCCTTCCAGTTCGATGTCCACATATCCGTGTTCCGCCAGTGGATAGGCATACTGGGAAATCTGGTAACCCTTGGGCAGATCGGGATAGAAATAGTTTTTCCGCGCGAAATTGCACTCTTCGTTGATCCGGCAGTGGGTGGCCAGCCCCATCCGGATGGTGAATTCCACGACTTTCCGGTTCAGGACGGGCAGCACGCCGGGCATGCCGAGGCAGATCTGGCAGGTATGGCTGTTGGGTGCAGCTCCGAATTTCGTCGAGCACCCGCAGAAAATTTTTGCATCCGTCAGCAACTGGGCGTGTATTTCCAGCCCGATGACCGGTTCGAATTCCATCAGAGATTCGGTCTCCTTTTTTCGAAGTTGGCGCTCTTTTCATAGGCCCCGGCAATCTGGATGAGCTTTGCCTCCTCCATGTGGCCCGCGAGGAACTGAAAGCCGATGGGCAGACCACCTCGCGTGAATCCGCAGGGGACGGAAATGCCCGGGATGCCGGCCAGATTGGTCGAGATCGTGAAGATGTCGGAAAGATACATCTGCAGGGGATCTTCGGTTTTCTCGCCGATCCGGAAGGCAGGCGTGGGCGTGGTGGGGGTCAGAATGACGTCGCATCGCCGGAACGCCTCGTCAAAGTCCCTTTTGATCAGGGCTCGAACCTGCGAGGCCTTCTTGTAATAAGCATCGTAATAGCCCGATGAGAGGACGTAGGTTCCCAGCATGATCCGCCTTTTCACCTCGACGCCGAAACCGGCGGAGCGGGATTTCTTGTACATGTCCAGGAGCTCCCGACCCTCCGGCGAGCGGAACCCGTATTTGACGCCGTCGTAGCGGGCCAGGTTGGAACTCGCCTCCGCGGGGGCGACGATATAATAGACGGCCAGGCAGTATTCGGTGTGCGGCAGCGAGATCTCGACGCACTTTGCCCCCAGCCCCTCGACCACTTTGATGGCTTTGCGGACGGCCTCCAGGACCTCCGCGTCAATGCCTTCGATGAAATATTCCCCGGGGATGCCCACCGTCCAGCCGTCGATGCCCCGCGAGACATATTGACGGTAGTCGGGGACCTCGGCCGGCACCGATGTGGATTCCTTCGGGTCGTATCCGGCGATCACATTCATCAGGATCGCACAGTCCTCCACGTCTCGTGTGAAGGGGCCGATCTGATCCAGTGAAGAGGCGAATGCCACCAGGCCGTACCGGGAGACGCGCCCGTAGGTGGGCTTCATCCCCACGACCCCGCAGAGGGCCGCCGGTTGCCGAATGGAACCGCCCGTGTCGGAGCCGATGGCGGCGATGCATTCGCCGGCCGCTACCGCCGCCGCCGAACCGCCACTGGAGCCGCCGGGGATCCGCTCGAGGTCCCAGGGATTCCGGGTGATGCCGAACCAGGAGTTCTCCGTGGAGGACCCCATGGCAAATTCGTCCATGTTGGTCTTGCCCGTGAAAACGGCTCCGGCAGCGCGGAGCTTCTCCACCACCGTGGCGTCGTAGGGAGGCACGTAGTTGTGCAGGATGCGGGAGGCGCAGGTCGTCGTGACGCCCCGAGTGCAGAGGAGATCCTTCAGCGCGATCGGGATGCCGGTAAGGGCTTGAATACGGCCCTTTTTGATCTCCTCGTCGGCACGCGCCGCTTCCGCCAGCGCGGCATCCCGGGTCAGCAGAATGTAGGCGTGAACGTCCTTTTCCACGGAATCGATGCGCCGGAAGACCGACTGGACGATGTCCGTGGAGGTTGTTTCCCCCGCCTTCAATTTCTCCTGCAGTTCATGAATGGTAAGTTGATTCAAATCCATAGATTCCCCTAATCGATGACTTTCGGCACCCGGAAGAAATCCCCCCGTGCGTCCGGGGCATTGGCCAGCGTCTCCTCCCGGGGGAGCGACTCCATGGCCCGATCTTCGCGGAAGGCGTTTTTCTGGGCAATGGCATGTGTCATGGGCGCCACGCCTTCGGTATCGACACGGTTCAGCATGTCCATGTACAGCAGGATGCCGTTCAATTGGGAGGTGAATTTCTCCGTTTCCGCTTCCGTGAATTCCAGGCGCGCCAAGTTGGCGACGTGCGTGACTTCATCGCTTTTGATTTTCAAGGTTGTTCTCCCGATTGATGGTTCATCGTTCCCATGACGGACAGGCGGTCATTGGAAGATCTTCCAGTATGGCTTGATCTGTTCCATGACGCTTTGAATGAGCGGTTCGGTCGGACTGAAACGCTCCTCGCCTTCGCCTTCGATCCGGAACAGCTCCTCGTCCGTCACCTGGGTTTCGTCGCAGAGCTCCCGCAGCACCGACTTGACCGACTCCGTCAGCCCATCGATGTGGTAGCCACCCTCAAGGACCATAACCAGTTTTCCCCCGCAGCAGTCGTCGGCGATGTTCATCAGGATGCGCGTCAGATAGGCGAAGCCGCGGGGCGTGACCTTCATCTCCCCCAGCGGGTCCTGGTAATAGATGTCGAAACCGGCGGAGACCAGGATCAACTCGGGTTTGAAGGCCCGCGCCACCGGATCCAGCAAGGCCCGGTAAATCTTGACGTACTGTGCGTTTCCCGCGCCGGGCCGAAGCGGGACGTTGATCGTGAATCCGGCCCCCTTCCCCTGACCGATCTCCCGGACGGCGCCCGTGCCGGGATAGGCCGGCGACTGATGCGTGGAGAAGTACAGCACCCGGTTGTCATTGTCGAAAATATGCGCGGTGCCGTCGCCGTGGTGAAGATCCCAGTCGACAATCAGGATCCGGTTCAGGCGGTGTCTGGAGAGAGCATACCGGGCGCCCAGGGCGATGTTGTTGAACAGGCAGAAACCGGCGGCATGGCGCTCGCCGGCATGGTGGCCCGGAGGACGGATCAGGGCGAAGGCATTGTCGACCCGGCCGGTCATGACCTGGTCGATGGCGTTGAAGAGACCCCCGACGGCCAGCCTTGCCGTTTCAAAGGATTCCGGGGTGGTTTCCGTATCGGGGTCGAGATAAACGTGCGCCTTGCCGGCCGTGTCGGACACGAGTTCGATATAGTCCGGTTCATGGACGAGCGCGATTTCCTTCCGGTCGGCGTAGCGGGGTTCAATTTCGACGAAATGACCGGACATGTCCGGCTTTTCAAGCATGGAATAGACGGCCTGCAGGCGAGCGGGGCTCTCCGGATGGTAATGCTCCATGCCGTGACCCAGATAACGCCTGTCCTTGACGATCCCTGTTTTTCGCAACCCATCCGCCTTTCATGGGCCCTCTAGAATGAACAAAAATTTCTATCACAGCAGACCTCAAAAAGCAAAATATTTATCAGACGGCATACTTAACCGATTCCTTTCACCCGGGGGCTCGGCTTTCAAAAGATGTTCCGCACCACCTCGGGAAAACAGCGCAGCCGCGGCGGAATCGTCAAAAAGGATTGACAAATATTCAGAAGGCTATGTATAGTTTCGCAAAAGTGAAGCTGGTGGAATTATGTTTGGCATCGGGATGCCCGAATTGATCGTCATTGCCGTGATTGCCCTTCTCGTAGTCGGACCGAAGAAACTGCCCGATCTAGCGAAATCGCTGGGAAGGGGGTTTCAGGAATTCAAAAAGGCGACAGACGGTGTGACGGAAGGCATCAAGGACACTCTCAAGGCCGACGAGCTGAAAAAGGATGTGGAAGAGATCAAGGATTCCCTCCTGTACGGCAAGAAAGACGAAGAAACGGAGAAATCTCCACAATCCCCCAAGGAAGCCACACCCAAAACTTCCGCTTGACCCGTCGATTCCGAATCGAAAGCAAAACTTGAAGAAGGAAGCCGTCTTTGTCTATGGATGAGACCACGGAAGAGAAACTTCCATTGACCGCCCATCTGGAGGAACTGAAGAAGCGTCTGATCCGCTCCCTCATCGGCATCGGAATCGGCCTCTTCGCATGTTATTATTACAAGGAATGGCTGTTCAAAATCATTACGAAGCCCCTCATGGACGTCATGCCAAAGAACAGCTTCATGGTTTTCACCAGCCTGCCGGAGGCATTTTTCACATATCTGAAGATCTCTTTTTTCGCGTCTCTCTTCTTGACAGCCCCTTTCACGCTCTATCAGATCTGGAAATTCATTTCCCCGGGCCTCTATGCCCGGGAGAAAAAATATGTTGCGCCCTTTGTCCTGACATCCAGCCTCCTGTTTATCGGGGGGGTGGTTTTCGGATACTACCTGGCCCTGCCGCCGGCATTCGGATTTTTCATGGAATTCTCCTCCGATATGCTGCGGCCGATGTTCACCATGCGGGAGTACCTCTCCTTCGCGCTGAAGCTGCTTCTGGCCTTCGGTGTGTCCTTTGAACTGCCGGTATTTATTTTCTTCATGACGAAGCTGGGGATCGTCAATTCGCGAATGATGTCCAGGCAGAGGCGATACGCCATCCTGATCATCTTTATCGCCGCGGCCTTTCTGACGCCATCGCCGGATGCCTTTACCCAGATCATCATGGCCGTCCCGCTGATGATTCTCTATGAACTGAGCATTTACGTGGCTAAATTCGCGGAAAGAAAGAAGAAAGAAGACGCTGAGGAAGTGGCGGCATGACGGCGATGAAGGGATTCGCGAACCGGGTCCGACTCACACGATCCGCCCGCCAGTCCGGCCTGGGGACCATCCTGCTTGTTCTGCTTACGTCCTGCATCTTCCTGGCCGTTGCGGCCAGCAGCTTTCTCTATTATGTGCTGCTGAAGGAGCTGCCCTCCGTGGCGGCGCTCAAAGACTATCGCCCGAGCATTGCCACCCGGGTCTATGACGACCGCAACGAACTGATCGATGAATTCTTCCTGGAAGACCGGAAGATGATCAAATACGAGGATGTGCCCCAGGTGGTCATACAGGCTTTCGTGGCCGCCGAGGATGCCAGATTTTTCCAGCACAAGGGCTTCGATCTGCAGAGCATCTCCAGGGCCTTTTTCAAAAACCTCGCGGCCGGGCGCATCGTCCAGGGGGGCAGCACGATCACCCAGCAGGTCGCAAAATCCATGTTCCTGTCGCCGGAAAGAAGCTACATCCGGAAAATCCGGGAAGCCCTGCTGGCCTACAAGATCGACCATTACCTCACCAAGGAAGAGATCCTGGCCCTTTATTTGAACCAGATCTATCTGGGCCACGGCACCTACGGTATCGAAGCCGCATCGCAGGGCTATTTCGGGAAGAGCGCGAGGCACCTGACGCTGCCCGAGGCGGCGCTTCTGGCCGGTCTGCCCAAGGCGCCCAGCAATTACTCTCCCTTCGTCTACATGGAGCGGGCGCGCCAGCGGCAGGCCTATGTCCTCGAAAGAATGGGGGAGGACGGGTATATCACGCCGCAGGAGAAGAAAGCGGCGCTCGCCGCCCCCATCACGCTTCGCTCCGTTCGGCCGAAGGAGAAAGTCGCCCCTTATTTCGTCGAGCATGTCCGCCGCTATATTCAGGAAAAGTACGGAAGCGACGTCCTGTACAAGGAGGGCCTTGAGGTTTACACGACACTGAATCTTGCCATGCAGAAGGCTGCCAGGGATGCTGTCGCCAAGGGCCTGCGGGAACTGGATGTTCGGGAGGGATACACCTCGGGGCGTTCTCAGGGCGCACTGCTGTGCATGGAGGCCAGAACCGGCGCCATTCGGGCCATGGTCGGGGGGCGTGACTTCAGCAAGAGCGAATTCAACCGGGCCACCCAGTCCAAGCGTCAGCCCGGGTCCGCATTCAAGCCGTTTATCTATACGGCCGCCTTCGACAAGGGAATGACGCCGGTGACCAAACTGGTCGACGCCCCGATCGTCTATCAGGATACCGCCGGTAACGTGTGGAACCCGCAGAATTTCGACAGCAAATTCCTGGGACCGACGACATTGCGTTACGCCTTGGCGCATTCCCGGAATATCATCACGATCAAGGTCCTACAGGAGATCGGCGTGGATTACGCCATTGCCTATGCCCACAACATGGGAATCGTCTCGCCGCTCGGCCGGAACCTTTCTCTTGCCCTGGGAACGTCCGGGGTGACTCTCCAGGAGATGGTCCGGGCTTATGGCGTACTGGCCAATCAGGGCAGGAAAGTGGAGCCTTTTTTCATCAAAAAGATCGTTGATCGCACCGGTCACGTTTTTGAAGAAAGCCAGGTGCGGATCGAGCAGGTCATTGATCCGCGCATTGCCTTCCTTTCCACCTATGTCATGCAGGACGTTGTGGAAGTCGGGACCGGCCGGCGGGTGAGAAGCCTCGGCAGACCCGTCGCGGCCAAGACCGGCACAACGGACGACGTGCGCGACGCCTGGTTCATCGGCTACACCCCTTCTCTCGTTGCCGGCGTGTGGGTCGGATTCGACCAGGAAAGATCGCTGGGCAAACAGGAGGTCGGGGGCCGGGCCGCCGCTCCCGTCTGGCTGTATTTTATGGAAAAGGCCGTTCAGGGCATGCCGGTGGAGACATTTCCCGTTCCGGAAGGCATTGTTTTCAGCAAAGTCGATGCACATTCGGGCCTGCCCCTGCACCGCCTGTCCAGGGGCGGCATCTACGAGGCTTTTCTGGAGGGCACCATCCCCAATGACGGAACCCCCATAGCGCCGGGCGAGCTCCCTCGTTCTCCGGCTGACCATGATTCGGAAGCGGAGGATTGAATCACGGATGCAAAATTCGGCTTGACAAAACATTTTTTTTGTCGTATGAACCGGAATCTTAGTCGGAAAGATTTATTGTATGAACCGTCATAAACCGATCCACCGCGTACTGAACGTAGGAAATTGCGTATCTGTAGTCATCGTACAGGCGGGGTCTGCTGCTCGGTTTCCATGATGGTCAGACATAGAAACTGAAAGCCGCGGACCCCTGAAAGGTCCGCGGCTTTTTTTTGTAACAAAGAGCCGCAGATGAACATTTTGCGGTTTTTTGTTTTCTGGCCGAAAATACGCTTCATTCAATATACAGGAGGTTGGAAAGTGAAGTTAAAAGGAACCCAGATTCTGTTGAACATGCTCAAGGAAGAAAATGTGGACACCATTTTCGGTTATCCCGGCGGCGCCGTGATCGATATTTACGATGAATTGTATCGAAGCGATATCAAGCACATTCTGGTTCGCCACGAGCAGGGGGCGGTGCATGCCGCCGACGGTTATGCCCGGGCGTCCGGCAAGGTCGGCGTGGCCCTGGTGACATCCGGTCCCGGGGCGACCAACACCGTCACGGGCATTGCCACTGCCCATTCCGACTCCATTCCCATTGTCGTTTTTACCGGGCAGGTGCCCACGACGCTGATCGGGAACGACGCCTTTCAGGAAAGCGATATCACCGGGATCACCCGGCCCTGCACGAAGCACAACTTCCTGGTTCGGAACGTCGAGGAGCTGGCCACGACGATCAAGGAGGCCTTCCATATCGCCCGGTCGGGGCGCCCCGGTCCCGTCCTGGTGGATCTGCCGAAAAATGTCATGGCCTCCATGGCGGAGTACGACCCTTCCTCCATTGTCGTCAAAATGGATGAGCCCCTCCACAAGGCATCTTCCAAGAAGTATGGCCAGATGCTGGGATTTCTCAAGGAGGCCAAATGCCCGGTGGTCCTCATCGGCGGCGGCATCCTGCTCGGGAAAGCGCCGGAGGAGCTTCGCGCCTTCATCGAAAGGACCCGCATCCCTGTGACGTCCACGCTCATGGGCCTGAGCGGATTCCCCGGTACGCACCCCCTTTGGCTCGGCATGCTGGGCATGCACGGCACGTACTATGCCAACATGGCCATCAGCAACTGCGATCTCTTGATCGTGCTGGGGTCCCGCTTTTCGGACCGGGTGACGGGCAAGATCGAAACCTTTGCCGCGAACGCCAAGATCATTCACATCGATGTAGACCCGTCCTCCATCAACAAGAACGTCATCGTCGATCTCCCCATTGTCAGCGATCTGAAGACGGCCCTGCAGCACATGAACGGCATGCTGGTTGAGCAGCAGTACCGGTTCGACGAAACGGAGCGCCAGGCATGGCTGGATCAGATCGAGTCCTGGAAGCAGGAAGTGCCCCTGACCTACTGCCAGAACGGCGAGATCATCAAGCCCCAGTTCGTGATCGAAAAGCTCTTCGATCTGACCCGAGGCAGGGCCATCATCACCACGGAAGTCGGACAGAATCAGATGTGGGCCGCCCAGTTCTACCGGTATGAGAATCCCCATACCTTTATCTCGTCGGGGGGCCTGGGAACCATGGGATACGGCTTTCCGGCAGCCATCGGCGTACAGTGCGCCTTTCCGGACGCGCTGGTCGTGGATATCGCCGGAGACGGCAGCATCCAAATGAACATCCAGGAAATGGCCACAGCCGTTCAGTATAACCTTCCGGTGAAGATCGTGCTGCTGAACAACAACTACCTCGGCATGGTGCGCCAGTGGCAGGAGCTGTTCTACGAAAAGCGTTATTCCCATACGGAAATGATGTACGCGCCGGACTTCGTCAAGGTGGCCGAGGCCTACGGCTTTGTGGGTCTGCGGACGGACCGGCAAGCCGAGGTGGAGCCCCTGCTCCGGAAAGGGCTGGCGTTGCCAAAACCGGTCCTGATGGAATTCCGGGTGGCCCGGGAGGAATGCGTCTATCCCATGGTCCGGCCGGGCGGCTCCATCAGCGAGATGACCCTGGGCACAAGAGAAATGATCAATTAGAACATAAAGATAGAGAGAGGTACAACAGTTATGGAAAAAGCGGACAAAAAGGAGTATGTGTTATCCCTGCTGGTGAACAACAAACCCGATGTGCTGGCCCGTATTGCGGGCACGCTGGGAGGCAAGGGCTACAACATTGACAGCCTTTGCGTCGATATCACCATGAATCCCAAGGTGTCGAAAATCATCCTGACGACCCGGACTTCGAAGATCATGATCGGCAGGATAATCAATGCCCTGAACAAGCTGCTGGATGTCATTCGCGTGGAAAACCTCTCCGAGGTGGAGTCCATCAAGCGGGAAATGATCCTCATTCGAATGAATCTGATGAAGGAGACGAAGCCGGATCTGATGAAGGCGATCGATATCCTGAACTGCAAGATCCTGACTTTCAACACGGACCACTGCGTGTTGCAGTTCACAGGCAGCCGGGAGGACATCGACAAGGTGCTGTCCACGCTGCAACCGCTGGGCATCGACGACATCGCCAGGACCGGCGCCGCGGCACTGGAACGCAAATATTGACAGGCCGTCATGCTGCTGTCCCGGGGTCGCTCCCCGGGGCGGAACCGACAACCGGCTTGCCCCCATAATCAACGAATGCGTTGTAACTCCTGCCCGTTACGCAAGGAATGGAGACGGGGGGATTTTCGCAGTAAACGGATCATTCATTTTTTAACAAAATTCAACGAGTTTCAGGAGGGAATGCATGTCGAAGATCAACATAGGCGGAATCATGGAGGATGTCATCACGTCCGAGGAATTTACCCTCGAGAAGGCCCGGCAGGTCCTCAAGGATGAAGTCGTGGCCGTCGTCGGATACGGGGTCCAGGGGCGCGGTCAGGCCCTGAACATGAAGGACAACGGGATCCGCGTGATTGTGGGAGAAGGGGACTATAACTGGAAGAAGGCCATGGACGAGGGATTTGTTCCCGGCGAGACGCTGTTCCCGCCCATCGAGGCGGCCAAACGGGGGAGCATTATTCAGTACCTCCAGTCCGACGCCGGTCAGAAAGCCATGTGGCCGGAGATCAAACCGACGCTGACAAAAGGAAAAGCTCTTTATTTTTCACACGGGTTTTCCATTGTGTACAAGGAACAGACCGGTGTGATTCCGCCGCCGGACATCGACGTGATCCTGGTTGCGCCCAAGGGAGCCGGCCGCACCGTCCGGGACAACTATCTGGCGGGAAGCGGGATCAACTCCAGCTACGCCGTCTTCCAGGATTATACAGGACGGGCCATGGAGCGGACGCTGGCCGTGGGCGTCGCCATCGGCTCGGGATACCTTTTCCCGACCACCTTCGAGCAGGAGGTTTACAGCGATCTCACGGGAGAGCGGGGCGTGCTGATGGGATGCCTGGCGGGTGTTCTGGAGGCGCAATATAACGAATTGAGAAAACGGGGCCACAGCCCGAGCGAGGCCTTCAACGAGACGGTGGAGGAACTGACCCAGAGCCTGATGCCGCTGGTTGCCCAGAACGGAATGGACTGGATGTACGCCAACTGCAGCACCACGGCCCAGCGCGGCGCCCTGGACTGGAAGAACCGCTTCCGCGATGCCGTGGCGCCCGTATTCACGGAGCTTTACGACCGGGTTGCCTCCGGAAAGGAGACGGAAATCGTCCTTCGGGTCAACAGCGCCCCGGACTACCGCGAGAAGCTGCAGGCCGAACTGGATGCCATCAAGAACAGCGAGATGTGGCTGGCCGGCGCCGCCGTCCGCGCGCTCCGACCGGAACGGCGCAAAAAGTAAAGGGAGGGGGCGAACATGAGAAGCGACCTGATGAAGAAGGGCTTTGAACGGGCGCCGCACCGCTCCCTGTTCAAGGCGATGGGATACACGGATCAGGAAATCGCCCAGCCCATGATCGGGGTGGTGAATTCCTACAATGAAATCATCCCCGGCCATGTCCATCTCAACATCATCACACAGGATGTGAAGGCCGGCATCCGCCTGGCCGGGGGCACGCCGGTCGAGTTTCCCGCCATCGGGATCTGCGACGGCATCGCCATGGGGCACACGGGTATGAAATATTCTCTGGCCAGCCGGGAACTGATCGCCGACTCCGTCGAGGCCATGGTCATGGCCCACCCCTTTGACGGGCTGGTGATGATACCGAACTGCGACAAGATCATTCCGGGGATGCTCATGGCCGCCATGCGCCTCAACATCCCGACGATCTTCATCAGCGGCGGGCCCATGCTGGCGGGCAGGCTGGCCGGCAAAACGGTCGATCTGATCAGCGTTTTCGAGGGGGTCGGCAAGGTCAAGATCGGCCGAATGCCGCAGAGGGAGCTGAAAGCCCTCGAAGACTGCGCCTGTCCGGGCTGCGGGTCCTGCTCCGGCATGTACACGGCCAATTCCATGAACTGCGTCACCGAGGCGATCGGCCTGGGGCTTCCCGGCAACGGCACCGTTCTGGCCGTCCACGCTGCCCGCCGGCGCCTGGCCAAGGAGGCGGGCATGAAAATCATGCAGCTCCTGAAAAAGGACATCAAGCCAAGAGATATCGCGACACTGGCCGCTTTCAGGAACGCCATTGCCGTCGATATGGCCCTCGGCTGCTCCACCAATACCGTCCTTCACATCCCGGCTGTTGCCCATGAGGCCGGCATCCGGCTGGACCTGGACCTCTTCAACGAGATCAGCCGGATGACCCCAAATCTCTGCAAGCTCAGCCCGGCGGGCGCCCACCACATCGAGGATCTCGATGCGGCCGGCGGCATTCAGGCGGTCATGAAGCGGATCAGCACCCTGGGCGTGATCGATCCGAAGGCGTTGACCGTCACGGGAAAAACCGTGGGGGAAAACCTCAAGGCGGCAAACATCCTGGATGAAAACGTCATCCGGCCTCTCAAGAATCCCTATACAAAGGAGGGCGGCATCGCCATCCTGCGCGGGAACCTCGCTCCGGACGGCGCCGTCGTCAAACAGTCCGCCGTAGCGGAAAACATGCTGGTCAACGAGGGTCCGGCCCGCGTCTTTGACAGCGAGGACGAGGCAATCCAGGCGATTCTGGGCGGCCGGATCAAGCCGGGTGATATTGTCATCATCCGCTACGAGGGCCCCAAGGGCGGACCGGGCATGCGGGAGATGCTGGGACCGACGTCGGTCATCGCGGGCATGGGTCTCGACACCACCGTCGCGCTTCTGACGGACGGCCGCTTCAGCGGCGGGACCCGCGGGGCGGCCATCGGGCACATTTCCCCGGAGGCGGCGGAAGGCGGCCCCATCGGTTTGGTAAAGGAGGGAGATATCATCGCCATCGATATTCCGAAGAAAAAGATCACCCTCAAGGTCAGCCCCGATGAGATGAAAAAGCGCAAAAAGGCATTCAAGCCGCTGCCGCCCTCCATCACCACGGGATACCTGGGCCGCTATGCCCGGCTCGTGACATCAGCCAGTACGGGCGCCGTCTTCAAAGACTGACCGCTCCGCCGGCATTCCACGGCAAAAGGGATGCTTCGCCTGCCGATTCGCCGGCGAAGCATCCCTGCTGAACCTTCCCATATCAGTGTCGCGGGGAGCGACGTTCACGGCTTTTCATATCTAAACATTTGAATATAATCAATTATTCATTTTTGGCTTGCATTTTGTGCGATCCTGTGGCAGCTTGTCTGAGCTCTTTTAATAACGTTACCGGAAACCTTTGTACTTGTTCCAGTCTCGATTTGAATTCCGTACACGCTGATAAAGGTAGCCGCCCCTACTTCAACCATCAGGGGGATCGCCGTATTATTTCAAAACGTCGCTTCAGAAATTCCGTTTTCGACAACCGCTTTGCTGATGGCTTGTAGCTGTCTGTTCTGACTTTCCGGTTGTTTTCTACTTCGCGCCCTGAAGCATTTCAATGTGACACCGCCTGCATTCATGGGCACTTTGGTCGCATTTCGATGGGAGGCAGATATGCCAAGAATGCAGAAGATCAAAACGCTCATCAAGCGGGCGCTCGCCCCCGTGACGATCATGCTCATTCCCCACCATAACACCCGTAAATCCTTTCACATGAACATCCCCGCTATCGGTGTTTTCATTGCCGCCGCGATCGGCTGCGGCTGCGCCGTCTATCTGGGTATGGCCACGATCGATCTCCTCAAGTACCGGGCCATGGAGAAACAGATTCAGGACTACGCGAAAAAAGCCTCGGACTTCAATACCACCCTGGCGTCTCTGAAAAAGGCGGAGAAGGACCTTTACCGATTATTGTCCCTGGGTTCCCGCGAGAAGATTCTCGAAAATGTCGATGTGTCGGACATGGGAACCATGGACATGGGGACCGTGGACATCCAGCAGGTTAAGCAGCAGATCGCCATCTCGATGAAGACCGTTGGGGCCATCAAAGAGTATCTTCACCAGCAGAAAAACCTCTATATGGCCACACCCAGAGGATTGCCCGTGCCGGGGACGGTTTCCTCGCCGTTCGGCTCGCGTGTCAACCCGATCAGCGGCCGCGTCGAGCTGCATCGCGGCATCGATGTGTCCGTTCCGGGCGGCACGCCGGTCCTGGCGACGGCGGACGGAATCGTGAGCTTCTCCGGATGGAGCGGTGGTGGGGGCAACGTGGTCGTGATCGAACACGGGCACGGGTTTTCAACCTTCTATGCCCACAATGAGAGCAATACCGTCGAGGTCGGGCAGCAGGTGAAACGGGGCGGTGTCATCGCCTATGCGGGGTCGACCGGGAATTCCACCGGAAGCCACGTCCATTATGAGGTATGGCGGACCGGCCGGGTTCTCAATCCGAGGGACTTCATCGAAAGGAGCTCCTGATGTTCAGCAAAAAAACGGACCGGCTGAGGCTGATTATCGGCGAGAGTTCAAAGATTTCCGGAGATGTGGAGGCCCTGGGCACAATCATCGTGGATGGCTCCATCATCGGCCATGTGACGGGGAGTAAGGTGATCCTCGGAGAAAAAGCCTGTGTCCGGGGGGATATTTCCGCCAGCCACATCGTCATCGGCGGGATGGCGGAGGGGCAGTTGAAGGGCAAGGAACGGGTGGAACTCCGGCCGACCGGCCGGGTTCACGGCGACATCTTTACACCCCGACTGTCCGTGACGGAGGGGGCCGTCTTCAACGGGACCTCCTGCATGGACAAAATCGAACAGACCGATCAGAGTGAGTCGGCGGAGAAAAAAACGGATGAGCCCGGCGAGCGGAAGGTCCTGGAGCTCCTGTTCAAGGGAAAGTCAAGTTAAGGCCTGTTCAAGGGCCGCCAAACCGAAGCATCACTCCCGCCCTTCGATAATCCTGGCTACCCGGGCCAGCTCTTCGCAGGTGTCCACTTCCACCGAATCGTAAATGGTTTCCACCACCTTGATTTTATACCCATGTTCGATGGCGCGAAGCTGCTCGAGCGCCTCCAGACGCTCCAGAACGCCCTGCGGCAGCCGGGTGAAGGTTTCCAGGAACGAGCGCCGGTAGGCGTAGATCCCGTGATGTTTGTAATAGTTCGCCGCCTGTCCCGGGTCCCGTACATAGGGAATGGTGGCGCGGGAGAAATAGATGGCGAAGCCGTCCCGGTCGACAACCACCTTGACGGCGTTCGGGTGGGTGATTTCCTCAGCCCGCCGGATCCGGTAGATCAGCGTGGCCATGACAATGGCCGGATCTTCCAGGAGCGGTTGGACGACCTCGTCGATCTGGACCGGCTCGAAGAGCGGCTGATCCCCCTGGACATTCAACACGATATCGTCCGGGTTCAGCTTCAGGCCGGCGACGGCCTCGGCAATCCGGTCGGTGCCCGATTTGTGATCCGCCGCGGTCATGACGGCCCTGCCGCCGAAATTCACGACGGTCCGGTAAATCCGGTCGTCGTCGGTGGCGACGGCGGCCTGGGAGACCGACCCGGACTTCAACACCCTTTCGTAGACATGCTGGATCATCGGCCTTCCGCAGAGGTCGGCCAGCGGTTTCCCCTCGAAGCGCGTCGACTCAAAGCGGGCCGGAATGATGCAGACGACCTTCATAGGCGGGGATCGGGTTTCAGCAGGTAGTTGGCGACGTAATCCTGAACGGCTTCTTCGAGGGACCGGAAGGCGAGCGGGCACCCCGTCGCCCGGAGCTTGTCCATGTTTGCCTCCGTGAAATACTGGTACTGGGCGGACAGGCCCGGCGGCATGTCGATGTATTCCACGCTCGGCTTCATGCCCATCGCCGCAAAGACGGCTTGGACGAGATCGTTCCAGCTTCTCGCCTTTCCAGTGCCCAGGTTGAAGATGCCGTTCACTTCAACATGCTCAAGCAGCCACCAGAGAACGTCCACGCAGTCCTTTACGTAAACAAAGTCGCGGACCTGTTCCCCGTCGCCGTATTCCTTCCTGTATGACTTGAACAGGCGGACACGGCCCGTCTCCCGGATCTGATTGAAAGACTTGAAGATCACGCTGGCCATGTCTCCCTTGTGGTACTCGTTGGGGCCGAAGACGTTGAAAAACTTGATGCCGGCGACCTTTTTTTCCGCCTGCTGCTTGAGCACCCACAGGTCGAAGACCTGCTTGGAGTATCCGTACATGTTGATCGGGCGCAGACCGGGTATCCGCGAATCGTCGTCGGAGAATCCCTTTGTCCCGTCGCCATAGGTGGCGGCCGAACTGGCATAGATGAAGCGGACCTGGTTCCGAATGGCCCAATCGGCCAGCCGGCAGGTGTAGAGGTAGTTGTTCATCCAAAGGTAATCGGCGTCCCGCTCCGTGGTGGACGAACAGGCCCCCATGTGGATGACCGCGCTGGCCTTGAAGGGGACCTGGTCGGCATAGATCATCTGGAGGAAGTCGTCCTTCTTGATGTATTCGATGAAGCGCAGATTGACGAGATTCTTCCATTTTTCCGACGTGCCCAGCCGGTCCACAATGACGATGTCGTTGATGCCTTCCCGGTTCAGTTTCCAGACGAAGGCGCTGCCGATGAATCCGGCCCCGCCGGTGACGACGATCATGCGGTCCCTCCTGAAGTTTCCGCGGCGGCGGCATGGGCGTGTCTCCCCGCCACGACCCGCAATTTTGCCAACGCAGACGGCACGGTAGTCCCTACAATGCCGCGGCGGCCTTCTCGACTGCCGCCTGAATGGCTGCCATACGCTCCTCCGGCATCTTTACGGAGATCCCCATGACGAGCGTCCGTCCGAGGATGTCCTCGGCCTGAGGGATGAGGTGGCGTCCGTAGTCGATCTTGCCCCTGTACATCGGGTTGCTGAAGGGGAAACGCTGGGAATTCGCCGTGCACCAGGCCTGGAAGTGCTCCCAGTTGGGGACGTAGTGCCAGAGATTCTTTTTGAAGCAGACCGTGTCGACGCCGTTCGCGCCGAGGGTTTTCTGGAAGTGCTCCGCCGTGCCCGGATCAGGGAAGTTGAAGGCCAGGAACGTGGCCGTATCGCCTTCGGGGTCGGGCAGTTCCCGGAATTTGACGCCTGGGACGGCGCCGAGCATGCTCTTGATGGCCTGCTTGTTCTTCTTCTGTTCCCCGATGAGCCAGTCGAGCTTTCGAAGCTGGGCGAGCCCCAGGGCGCCCTGGAGTTCGTTCATCCGGTAGTTGAAGCCGAGGATGCTCCGTCCCTCCATGGCGCGGCTGACCTTGGGGTTGTGGTCGTGGCCGTGATCGTGATACCACTCGGCACGGTCGGACAGGCGCTTGCTGTCCGACACCACCATGCCGCCCTCGCCGGTGGTCAGCGTCTTGTAGTAGTCGAAGCTGAAGATTCCCATGTCGCCGAAAGTTCCGAGCTTTTTGCCCTTGAAGCTGCCCCCGCAGGCCTGGGCGTTGTCCTCCAGGACCAGCAACTGGTATACCCGGGCGATGTCCACGATCTTGTCGATATGGGCCCCGGAGCCGCACATGTGCACGGGAATGATCGCCTTGGTGTAGGGCGTGATCCTTTTCTCGACGGAGGCCGGGTCGAGGTTCAGTGTCTCGTCGATGTCGGCCATGACCGGGATGGCCCCCACCTCCAGCACCGCCTCGTAGGTCGCCAGGAACGTGAAGGCGGGGACGATCACCTCGTCGCCTGGGCAGATATCCATCGCCGTCAGGGCGACTTTCAGCGCCGAAGAGCCGGACGTGACACCCAGGGCGCAGCGGGCCCCGCAGTATCTCGCGAATTCCTCCTCGAACTCGCGGACCTTGAAAACCCCCTTCCTTTCCCTGTCAAAGCCGTATCGCATCAGGACGCCCGTCTCCAGGACATCCATCACTTCCTTCATCTCTTCGCTGCCGATCAGTTCCGCGCCTGCCATTCCGTTTCCTCCATGATCCCCCGCTCAAAACGGGTTTGTTTCCGTCAATACGCTTCCTCGTATATTTCCACTGCGTCGTCAAGGGTCAGCTTTCTGGGGTTGTTTTCCAGGGGCCTGGCAACGGTCAAGGCTACTTTTGCCAGTGCCGGGAAGGAATCCCGGGGGATATCCAGGACTTCCAGGGTGGTATAGATCCCGCAATCCTCGATGAGCGTCTTCACGGCTTCCACGGACAGCCAGGCCGCCTCCCGGGAGGGCAGGTTTTCGGTCACCTCGCCCATCACCTCGGCAATGACGGCAAATTTCTCCGGGTTTCCGGATAGGTTGAAGGACATGACGTGAGGAAGAAGGATCGTGTTGGCCAAGCCGTGGGGCACCCCGTACTGCCCGCCCAGGGGGTAGGACAGGGAATGAACGGCAGTGACGCCGGCATTGGCCAGTCCCAGCCCTGCATAGAGGCTGCCGAGCAGCATCTGTTCGCGGGACTCCAGATCGCGGCCGTTGTGAACGCAGGTCCTCAGGTTCTCCGCGATCAGCCGGATCGCCTCCAGCGAGAGCATCTCGCTCATGGGGGAGGCATTGATGGATGTGTAGGATTCCACGGCATGGCAGAGGGCGTCCAGTCCCGTCGTGGCCGTCGGTTCGGGCGGCAGTGTCAGGGTCAATTCCGGGTCGAGAAGGGCAATATCGGGATAGAGGTAGGGGCTGTTCATCCCCTCCTTCTTTTTCAGGTCCGGACGGACGAACACGGCCGTGAAGGTCACTTCGCTGCCGGTCCCCGCGGTTGTGGGGATCATGATCATGGGCAGGCCGGGCCCGGGCACCTTGTTCAGGCCGAGGTAATCCACGGCATGGCCCTGATTTCCGGCCACGGCAGCCACCGCCTTGGCCAGGTCCATGGCGCTGCCCCCGCCAACTCCCACTACCAGATCGCACTTCCCCTTCAGGGCGATCCGGGCACCCTCGTCGGCCAGATCCAGTTTCGGCTCCGGGTCGGCCTTGTCGAAGAAGCTGATCTTCAGGCCGCTTTGGCCGAGAACTTCTTCAACTTTTTCCTGGAATCCGGCCGCGGCCAGATTCTTGTCCAGCACCACGAGGGGTCGGCGGCCTTTCAATGCCTGGATGTGCTCGGCCAGCTTTGCGAAGGAACCGGTTCCAAAGACAATCCTCCTGGCGCCGGTAAAGGAGAAAGGTTTGATCATGATTGCTCCCTTGAAATTTTTGCCTGCTTATAACCGATTCCGGCCGGGAATGTCAAAGCGATAAAGCGGTGGTGATGCGGCGGCATCCGGGCCAACAACTCGAATCCGGACGATCCGGAAGCGGATTTCAGGATGGAGGGCAGCCGGCCTATGCCGGCGTCGCCAGCCGCAGGCCGACGATTCCGGCGATAATGAGCCCCACGCTGACCAGCCGGAAGGCGTTCACCGGCTCGTTGAACAGCGCGATCCCGAGAATCACGGTCCCGGCGGCGCCGACCCCGACCCAGACGCTGTAGGCGGTCCCGATCGGGAGCGATTTCATGGCGATGCCCAGAAGCCAGAGGCTGACCAGCATTGCCAGAATGGTCCAGAGGCTTGGCCACAAGCGGGTGAAGCCTTCCGTGTATTTCAGCCCGATGGCCCAGCCGACCTCGAAGAGCCCGGCGAGAACAAGTATGATCCAGTCCATATTCCTCTGAGCGCCTCTGTTTGCTTGTGTGACGGGTTTCCATGTTCTCCTCGAACGGATGCTCGAGGCGGGAGGGTGACCCGCTACTTCTCGATCTTCAGCTTGAAGTCATCCCGCTCTTTTTGCAGGTTTTTCAAAAGCTTCACGGTCCGGTCGTAGTCCCTGCCCATGAGCTTTTTCGAATCCCCGGCATGCTTCCAGACGATCTCGAACGGACCTTCAACGTCCGTGGACAAGACATCCCACAGCGCATCGAGATTCCGGCCGAAATGCTTCGGCAGCGACAGAGGGATCGAAAGCTGATCGTAGAGATCATCGAGCGAAGCCATCGTTTTGCCGTTCATCTTGCAGTGTTTTATCGGCATGGCGGTATCTCCACAAAAGTGTTGTAATGGTCCACGGTCACAAAGCGCCTGCCGTCCCTCGCATAGACAAGGCGCTTACCGCCCCGGCGTCCGCCCTTGTAGTCCAGGTCCGCCTCCCGCCATTTTCCGTCGGGGAGCCGGCCCTCCAGATTCCGGAAGGTATCGCCGCCGATGCTTGCGCCCCTGAGCCCGTCGACGAACCACAGACTTCTGCCGGGCTTCCATCCCCACGAGCGGGCCTCGCGCTTGGTGACAAATTTGGGCGGCAGCTTTCTGTTGCCGGTATGGTTCAACGTGCGGAGGATCTCCATCAGCTCCGGCTGGTCGATCCCGGACGAGAGCCGGGCGCTGACGGCGGCAATGACGCTTTTACAGGATGCCTCTTGCGCCCCGGACACTCCGCTCAGGCCGATTAAAAGAAGGATAACCGCCGATAGGATTCCCACCCGTTTCATCAGCATCGACGCTCCCATGTGATTCGTCCCGCGCCCCGTTTCCACCCCTGCGCCCCGAATGTATTGCTCGTTCTTTCCCCTTTCTCGCGGACACTCATACCGGCGTACCTGCTTTCAACAGCTCCTTCGCCTTTGCAACGAATTCCTGTGGCTTCTCCGGCGTGAACCTCAATTGCCTGAAGAATCCGCTTTTCCTTTCAATCCCCACATGTTCATTGAAATCAGCCAGATCGAGCTTCAATGCCCAAAACGTTGATCTGATGACGGGGGGTTCGAAAACACCGATCGACACGAGATCGTCCTTCGGAATGACCAGGGTCTGCGTGAAAAACGGGAACCTGCACCGCAGCTCGATCCGGTCGGCGAAAATAGAATAAGCATTCCCGAGGCTTTTCACAGTCGACCGCGATTCATACAAGGGGAGATCAGCGCTTTTCATGTCTTCGCCCTATAGCTGCACAAATCCATGGAAGGCAGGCGCGCATGCCCATTCCGTGAATCGAGACGTTGTGCGATCTTTTGATAATGTGAAGCATGCCGGATGTCAATCAGAAACGCATGAATATGTGTGGCTTGAGCGTTATTTTCATGCCGGGGTCGGCCATACAATCTCTCCAAGAAAACAAATGCTCAGCCTCGCCTCTTAACATATTTTGTGAAGCCCGACGTGGCCATATTCAGTAGCGGCTTTTTGGCATGCCTTTTTCCAGGTCATAGGACATGAACGTGACGCCGAAGGGCAGATGCGGAAACGCTTTGGTCTCGCCCTCGGTGAATCCGATGCGCCTGTACCAATCTTTCAGTTCGGTGTCTTGTGCGATCATGCCGATTCCTACACGACGCACGCCAAGGTCTTTCGCCCGGGAGAGGGCATGTATGACCAGTTCTCTTCCCATGCCTCGTGTCCTGTGACCGGGAAGGACGGCAAGGCGCTTGAGATAACATACTTCTGAGCTCGCATGTTCCAGTGCAACGCACCCCACGATACCGTTTTCAGTGTCGATGACGAAATAAGAGACACCGCGGGTCATATCTCTTTCTATCCAATCCGCCGTGCAGTTCGAAGGATGGCGCGGGGCATTCTCCCCGTTGAGCCCGAAGCGTTTTGCTACGGTGAGGAACGACTGCCGAATCGTGTTCGTCAAGATCTGTACGTCCTGTTTCGTACAACTGCGAATGGTTACATGCACAGTATTATGCCCCTGATATTGCCGCGTTTGAGTTCAGGGTGTGGCCCGTCCGGAGCGTCGCCTGTAACGAATGGTTCGGCAAACCGCCGGAGGCTTGGGTACAGCGATGTCAAAGCACGGCAAAATGCCGCCCAGACCCATCAATTCGCTACACGCCATCCGGAAGCTTTGACCGCATCATTTCTCTTCGATTCAACTTCCGCCCATCCACAACGAACGTTCCATCGCCAATTGCGTGAACGGTTCGCTTTTCTTTTCGTGAATTGTCGAAGTACGCGGCGACGCCTTCAAGCACCACGATATTGTGCTTTTTGACGATATCGATCACTTTACATTCGATATTCGCCAGGCATTCCTTAATCAAAGGCGATCTGACACACTTACCCACCACGGGGGTCAGCCCGAACTTTTCAAATTTGTCCGTGTCGGCACCAGAACATGTTCCCACGCCAACGACCTGATCCAGGAGGTCAATGGTGGGAATTGAAATTACACATTCCTTCGATTTTCGAAGCGCGGCATAAGAATAGTTCCAGGACCCAGTCGTGATGGCAAACTTCGGAGTGAAGTCCATCACCATGGTCCAGGAGATCGTCATGATGTTGTTCTTCTTCCCGTCATGGGTCGTAACGAAAACAACGGGGCCCGGTTCCATAAGAGTGAAAGCTTTGCTGATCTGCATGGTTTTCATGATCACACTAGCCCCCATCTTGCTTGCATGACGTGCTGCTCGGGAGCGGCGCAGATTTTTGCGCTGTCACCTGAAGCAGCAAGGTTGGAATTTACGGCATTCATCGCGAAAATGCCATTTTGAACCTTCGCTTGGGATCCCAGAAATCCACATTTTCGGGATCAAACTTATCGGGGTCATAAGGAAAGTAATTTTTTGCGTGACCCTTCAGCCATTGGTTGTATTCATGATGTTCCGGATGATTTGGATCGGACAGTATTTTGAGAACCTTGTAATAACCATCGACACCACCGCAATCTTCAGGAGGGCATGCTCGCGCGCCGCCAATGCATTTCGGGTACTTGACGCCCTTTTGTTTCAGAAGAATGCCTTCAAGAAGAACATCATGGGACCAACCATCACCAAAATCGTAATCGTAAATTGCCGACTTCCCGGGTTCTGTGAAATATCGTTTAATTGGAACTTTCCACCCGGGTAAAATGTCCCGGTTGCCGAAATCGTCATCGGGTATTCCAATTTCTATTTTCGATTTTTTAAGTGGCATCTTTATGAAGAATGCATGCAGATGGTAATCAAGCCACCCCATGGCGTCTTGTATCGCTACATGCAGATCCCAAAAGGAATACTCCGAGGGCACCTGGATGACTCTCCAAATGGTGGGTTCAATTTCACTCAACTCAATGCGGAATTGATATATGATGTTGTTGTGTTTCTTTGTCATTTGTCCTCCATCCTATCGTGAAGGTTGCCGGGAGGCGGGCGCCTTTTCCCGCCGATCCGATGGGAGAGCTTGATGTTCGCAGGCGGTGATGCCTCTTTTCTCACGTGGTTCGTCATGGGCATGCCCAAGAGGGCGCGTTATCCAACTGGAACTGTGCCATACCCCCCTTTCCTGAACACATAAATCGCCCACCCCATCGTTTCCCGTCCCCACTTCAGGTACGCCGTCTTGCTTGCCCGCACTCGCTTCAGCACGGTCTCCACATCCGGATCATCCCGATGATCACCCGCCCAGGTTTCCCCGGCATACCACTGCAACCCTTCATATCGATCCCAGTCATCCTGGCTGCTGACGAGTGTGTAAACCGCCTCCAATCCGTACTCTCGCCCGGCCTCTACATTCTGATCGTGTGTTCCGAAGTCGGTCCGTGCCACGCCGATTGCTTCTAAATACTCTCTTTCCGGTTCATGCCGCCAGTACGGCTCTCCCACAACGATCCAGCTTTCCGGGGCTGCCATCTTCTGCAGCGCGTTCAATGTCCCTCGATGCCCGCCATAAATCCAACTCGCACCGATGCAGGCGACCAGATCAAAGCTCTCCAGGGTCTCCGGGACATACTTGGCCCCGTCCATCTCCAGGAAATGGAGTTGGGCATCCGGAACACGTTCTTGATGCTTCCTGCGAACATCAGCAATGCAATAGGGAGAGAAATCAACTCCTGTCCCTGTCATTTGTCGGTGCCGCTCTGCAAGCCTGATGAGAAACTCGCCCTTTCCCGAGGCGATATCCAGCACGCGTGCCCCGGGTTTCAGAGGCAGAAGTGTGAAAAGCTGGTCAAGTTTCTCAAGACTCATCGGATTGCAGAGAATGTGCTCCCGATGCGTGATGTTATAGAACTTCCAGATGTCCATACGATCTCCTCTATCAATTCCAGCCGACCGTAACCGCGTAACCGGCGGAGCTTAAGCGCAGTCCGGTTTACGCGGGTGTGGGCAGTCTTTCCTGATTCAGATGTTTAGGGCAAAGCGAATCGCCCTTCCGACTTCTGCCATTTTTGCTTTAGGTAGGGAGGTGATCCGGTACCCGATCTTTGCCTTCGAAACAGTCTGCAGGTGGTCACAGTTGATTGCGCAATCGCGAGGCATGCCGTGGGCTTTCGAAAGGAAGACCTCGGAGGGAATATTTCGGACCGTGGTTGTAATGGGTGCGACGGTTACCTCGCCAAGGTATTCCAGCACGGAATCACGCGACAATACAAGAACTGGCCTCTGCTTATCCGGATGAGTGAACTTGTACCAACGGATTTCCCCATGTTTCATTCGTCACCCCAACTCTGTTGCGATTCCCAAATGGAGAACTCATCCGAAGCCGCCGGGTGTCGTGCGTACCCTTCGCGGTGCTTGCGCTCAAGCTTTTCGAGGTTGTGGCAGACAAGTGCCTCGCGAAGGGCCTTTCGTGTGAACGCAGAGCGGGTTGTGTTGAGTTGCTTTGAGACACGGTCGACCGCCTTGACAAGGTCCTCGTCAAGAGTCATCTGGATTGTTTTCATGGGCACACCTCACATGTGGATTCACATAGCTATGATAATCCACATCTTACCTCTTGTCAATCGTTTCGTCCTGCCAACGTACGCTTCAGCCACGCGAGGTACGAGCGTCGGCTGGAAGCGATTGTTCGGCAAGGCCGTCATTCGGTTACACAAAACTCGGTCTCCCCCAAGAATCTTATGAGGTCGCCAAAATAAAGGCAGAAAAGTTCATGGCTTTCACCCAGATAGATCTTTTCAAGCTCATGTTTTGGGAGGCCTTCAAATTCCTCCACCGATATAAATGGTGGCAAAACAATCGCCACATTATCCGTCATGTTGAGCATATTCCTTAAAACCAAATCCGCTGGTGGTTGGGTGTTAGATTTTTGAAATCGATATATGTGGTCAGGCCCCGTGACTGCCCAGTCAGGATCGATAAAAACTGCATCAACCTTTGGTATTTTCTTTATGGTCTTCGTTTCAAGGATGCTGCCGCGCAAAAAGGATACCTTTGCTGAAAGTCCCGCTTTTTTGATATTACTGATCGCTTTTTTCTGGATAGACTCATCAATTTCAACCGTGATCACATGCTTAGCCGTTCTTGCCAGCGATATCGTTGTGAATCCCGCACCAGTGCAAGTTTCTAAAATATGAAGACCGATAAATCGTTCTGCGAAATGTCTGGTGATACGCTGGTCGATGCCCATGATAAAGGTACGTTCATCGGCGATGTAGTCGTCACCGAATTTTTCTCGGATTTCATTTGGATTAAGAATCATCTTAGTCACATGCCCAACGAAAAGCTAAGCCGGAGCCGCGAAGCGGCGATCGGCTTTAGCGACGGATTCGACTCTTTATGATTTGACTAATACCCCGGCTTGTAAAAGTATGCCTTCGATTTCTTGCAGGGAATAACTATTTTTTGCTGTAAAATGAACGATAGGAATACCAGCAGTCCGCATAACATTGTCAACGAATTTGTCGCGGTTTTGCGTTTTTGATTGTTTATGTGTTTTATCATCAAGCTCAATTACAAATAAAACGCTCAGTGTCGTTGGATCGCATGCAACTAGGTCAACATGTTTGCTCTGGATTTTATTGAATGCATTTTGCCATTCACTTTTGCTTAAACCGTTTTTTACCTTTACGATGTCTGCCAAACGAATTTTTCCCATTAAACGATAGCGATTATTAATCACCTGCTCAAGCACGCCAAGGAAAGAGTGTTCAGCAGGAGAGAACAAAGCTGGCTCCTTCTCGTATGGGTAGGTCTGCTCACCTTGTGCTTTTTGTTTCATAAATATTTTTGGTTCATCCGGCAAATGCCGGGACAGACTCATGGATGAAGTAGAGTCTCAGTTTAAAATACGCTTGATCGCGGAACCCGTAGGCCTGTCGTTTGAGGACTTTGATTTTGTTGTTCAATCCTTCGATAGGCCCTGTTGAGATACGATGGCGGAAGTAAGCCAGCAGGCCGGCGATGTGATTTTCCATCATGTCGGCAA
>JAXDBM010000054.1:0-26581 GCA_034678725.1 Syntrophales bacterium
TCAGCTCCATTCAGACCATGCCCCACGAGAAGATGCAGGAATACGTCAACGTGGATTACCGGCGGACCCTGTCCGTCGTGGGCACCGTCGAGGAGGGGGGCATCGAAAAGATCATCGCCGAAGGGCGTTACACCCGGTTGAGGAACAGCACGTTCGCCAACGCGGCCTTCGTCGTCGACGAGCGATATCAGGGGCTGGGCATCGCCTCCTTCCTGCTGGACCTGCTCATTCGGGCCGCCCGGGACCATGGGATCGCCGGCTTCGCCGCCGTGATCCTGGCCTACAACAAGGCCATGATCCGCGTTTTCGAGAAAACCGGCCTGCCCATGAAGGCCAGCATGGTGTCCGGGGTCTATCATCTATCGATGCCCTTCAGAGGCGGGAACGATCAATCCTCCTCGACAATTTCATGAATTCGGCGAACATGAGAACCGGCGGACAGCATATCGCAAACGGAATCAATTTTCATTTTACAGGAGATGACATTCGTTTTAGAGGAGGAAGTGTTTGAGAATTTCAGGGGGCGAATGGAGGCCCCCGCTCCCCGGAGAGCAGGCGCCTCCGCCGTATCCCCTCTTTCGGTCATGCTGCATTCGGGGCGGTTCGCGTTTTTCCATACCGGCAGAACCGCATTAATCTGACGACGCCAACGGAGATCATTATGGGATGGTTCAAGAAATGGATGATCGGCACGGTGATTTTTTTCACTCTCTTTACGGTTATCGGCTTCTGGGTCGTGCCGCCGATCCTGAAAGCGTACCTGCTTGAGAACCTCTCGAAGACACTGAACCGCAAGGTCAGCATTTCCGGCATCGGCGTGAACCCGTATACGCTCACGTTGACATTGCGGGGAATCGAAATCAAGGAGCCGAAAAGCGAAGAGGACTTCGTATCCTTCGACAAACTGGCGGTCAACCTGAGTATCCGCACGTTGTTTCGGCGGGCGCCCGTCATCGAGGAACTCACCCTTCGCAAGGCCTATGTCCACCTGGTCCGGAACCGGGACAACACCTACAACTTCTCCGATCTGCTCGCGCTGATGAAGGAGGAGCCAAAGGACAAAAAGAAAGCGCCGCTGCTCTTCTCGGTCAACAACATCGTCATCGAGAACGGCAGCGTCGATTTCATCGACAGCTCTTTCGACACGACGCACACCGTCCGCGACCTGAACATCGCCATCCCCTTCCTCTCCAACATCCCCGAGTACGTGAACACCTACGTGCAGCCCAGGTTTGCGGCCGTCGTCAACGGCGACCCCTACACGATCGAAGGCAAGACCAAGATCTTCCAGGACAGCCGCGAGACGGTCTTCGATATCCGCATCGAGGATTTTGATATCCCCTTCTATCTGGCCTACATCCCGCACGAGCTGAATATTTCCGTGCCGTCGGGAAAGCTCGATGCGCAATCGACGGTCACCTTCTCCATGGCATCCGATCGACAGCCCGTCGTTTCGATTGCCGGCAGCCTGGCGGTGCGCGACTTCGCCCTTCAGGACCGAAAGAAGAATGCCCTTGCGGGCTTCAAGCGCCTCGACGCGGTCATGACGTCGCTGGAGCCTCTCCGGTCGAAGTTTCACTTCGCGAAGATCGCGATCGACTCCCCGGAGTTGAACGTGCGCCGGGACAAGAGCGGGGCGATCAACCTGCTCACCCTGGGGCCGCCAAGGAAGGAGGGTGCGACACCGGCCGGGCCGGAGTCCGGGACCGGGGAAAAGCCGCTGCCGGAACTGATCCTGGACGATTTCGATCTCAAGGGCGGCAGGATCCTGTACCGGGACGAGGCGCCGAGGCGGCCGATTGAATCCCGAATCGATAATCTCAGCGTCAAAGGGGAGAGAATGTCCACAGTCCAGGACAGCCAGGGCATGCTTGCCGCCTCGATGGACCTCAACGCGGGGAAGGGCTCCCTTTCGCTCAACGGCCCAGTCGGCATCAATCCCGTAGCCGCGAAGGTTGACGTGGAGATGAAGCGGATCCGGATTCGGCCTTTCCAGGAGTATTTCACGAAATACCTGAACATCAACTGCACCGACGGAGACATCTCCGCCAAGGGAACCGTGACGGCAAAAAAAGGTTCTGAAAAGGACAAGGACATGACGGTGCAGTACGACGGCAATGTCCTCCTCTCCAACCTTGCCACAGTGGACAAGATCAAGGGCGATGATTTCGTGAAATTCAAGTCCCTCTACGCAAGCGGCATGAGCGCCGGCTACAACCCGCTGTTCTTACGCATCCGGGATCTCGCGGCGACCGACTTCTACATCCGGGTGATTGTGAATAACGACGGCACGCTGAACCTGCGGAACGTGACCCGGCGGGAAACGGACGGGCGGACGGAGTCAGCCGACGTGAAGCCCGCTCCGCCTGAAAAGAAGGCGGCGCAACCGGAGGCAAAAGCGGATGACGGCGGCCCCGCCGGGAACATCGAGATCGGCCGGATCTCGATCCAGAACGGCGCCGTCGCCTTTGACGACCGGCACATCAAACCCAGCTATTCTTCGACGCTCACGGAGCTGACGGGACGGCTGACCGGCGTGACCTCGATCACGACCCAACCCGCCGATGTGGACATTCGGGGAAAGATCGGGCGGCGGATCCCGATGGAGATCACCGGGAAGGTCCATCCCTTCAAGACCAATCTCTTCGTCGACCTTCGGGCCTCTCTGAAGGACTTCAACCTGAGCCCCCTGACCCCCTATTCCGGCACGTACGCGGGGTACAAGATCGAGAAGGGTTCTCTCTCCTTCGACCTGAAGTACCTGATCGCCGGCAAAAAACTGGACATGGACAACAAGGTCGTCATCGACCAGCTCACCCTGGGCGAACGGGTGGAAAGCCCCAAAGCCACCAAGCTGCCTGTCGGTCTGGCCGTGACGCTGCTGCGGGACCGCGAGGGGAA
The DNA here is from genome assembly GCA_034678725.1 of Syntrophales bacterium. Classification (GTDB taxonomy): domain Bacteria; phylum Desulfobacterota; class Syntrophia; order Syntrophales; family Fen-1087; genus JAXDBM01. The sequence goes on from JAXDBM010000054.1 coordinate 2,902, forward strand.
GATCAACGTGGACATTCCCGTGACCGGCCGCATCGACGACCCGGAGTTCAGCGTATGGCGCATCGTCTGGCAAGTGATCGTCAACCTTCTCACCAAGGTGGCAACTGCGCCCTTTGCCCTGTTGGGGGCACTGTTCGGCGCCGGCGAGGAATTGAGCTACATCGAATTCGACTACGGATCGGCCGACCTCTCGGAGCAGAATATGAAAAAGATCGAGACGCTGGCGAAAGCCCTGAAGGAGAAACCGGATCTCAAGCTGGACATCGCGGGCGGCGTGGATTCAGAGCGGGATCGGGAAGGCCTGATCCAGGAACAGTTCCAGAAGAAACTGAAGGTCCAGAAAATGAACGCGATGATCCGAAGAGGGGAAAAAGTGGAATCCGTCGACGAGATCGAGATCGAGAAGCCGGAATACGACCGTTACCTGAAAAGGGCCTACGGGGCCGAAAAGTTCCCGAAGCCGCGGAACGTCATCGGGCTGGAAAAAGACCTGCCGAACGCGGAAATGGAAAAGCTCATCCTGACCCACATCGTGGTCAGGGAAGACGACCTTCGCCTGCTGGCGACGGAACGGGCCGAAATGGTGTCGGACGCCCTTCGGGAGCAGGGGGAATTCGAAGCGGGCAGAATCTTCGTCGTCGAGCCGAAGACGCTCGAGCCCGAGGCGAAAAAAGACGTGAAGAAGAGCCGGGTCGATTTCCGGCTCAAGTGAGGAGGCAACGCCAATGAAATACTACATCGTCCTGTTTCAAAACGGTTCATTCCAAATCAACAAAAACAAAACAGACAAAACCGCCCTGCCGCCGGGCGCCCGGCAGTTTGTCTGTTCGAGCAACGTCACCGCGCAGGATTTGAACCGCTGGACCGCGAAGGGCTTCAAGGGTTTCGGCACGATCCAGGAAATCGAATAGCGTCCGAAAGCTGTTCCTCCCGGAATGATTTTCCCTGGGAGCGCCGGTCGGTGGAATCGGCATTCTGAGGGCCGTTTTGTGTTTTGATTCTCCGGACGAAAACCGTGAGAGTCCTCCTCATCGCTGCAAACAGGGGGAGAGACAGTATGCCGAAGACCTGGATCCGTTGTCTCTCCCTGACGGTTCAATTTCCCCGAAGGACAATCCGCTCTTCCTGAAATTTTACACCTTTCAAGAAATTGAGGGATGACTGCGCGAGACAGTGAATACATGGATGGAAAAACAACCCGGATGAATGAATGTGATGTAGGACGAAGTTCAGTTTACAGCTCGTATCGAGACGACTGAGTAATCGTTGCAGCCAACAAATGAGGACGTCACCTCGGAGCACTGGGTTTCATTCCGTATGATTCAGCACGGGCCAAGTAAAATATAACAGTAGCGGTTATTATCTCCCCCTGCAAATGAATAAGTCTGAGAAGTCTGGATGTTGAGGATTAGGGATCGAACTAATGATAGGGATGAGGAATGCGAAAGTCTTCAGCCCAGCCCATCTTGATCGCATTTGTCCGCTGCTCGCCATACGATCAAGATGGGCGACCGATTAAAGGAATAGAAAGCAGGTCCTTCAACTCAACGGTAACCGCTTTCTTTTGCGTTGTGAATGATCGATGTCAAGTAGCCTGAAGAATAATCGCCCCCGGAGCCGCCGGAAAAGATCAGGCGGCCTTGGCCTTTGTAAACCAACTCGTGGCGGTAACGGTCACTGCCATAATAGAAGGGGATCCAGGCCTTGCCCGTGATATAGGCGCCTTGATCGGTTGGCGAGCCGATCAGATCGGTTACTTGTTTCATACTCATCCCAATCTTCAGCTTTGTGAACTTACTGCCCGGCGCCGGCTTGCCCGTTATCTCTCCTTCCCAGTCGTTGATTCCCTTGACGGTCTGTGTGTCTTTGGGCGACTCGGCCTTGGTGCTTGGTGTTGCCGTCGCAGGGCCGCCGGACTTTTGCGCTGTCTGGCATCCCACCAGCAGAAAAGCGACAGCAATCGCTGCAACTGCATACGAAAAACGATTTGTCATCATGTGCCAACCTCCATAGATGCGTTGTTTTATGTTTGGGGAGGCTACGAAGATGATTCTCTCCTGTCAAGAAGATTTTATCGATTCGTCAATTCCATTGATAACCACGAACGGGTGTTTTCATCGAAAATGCCGCCTCCTTGGTTTCCGTAAGTTGTGCACCTACTTATGCGTAACACCAGGGACGGGAATGCGTTGCAAATTACCTGAAAGAAGGCATGGCTTCTGCCCTATATCAACCGGTCCCCCGCAGGCAGGCGCTGCATTCCCGATACAGCTCTGCCGGCGCCGGGTTGTAGCCAACCTGTAATACAGGTAACACAACCGGAGCTTAATTCCTGTATTTTCTCCCGTACTGAATCCCGAGCTTTTTCATTCGACTTCGCAATGTGCTCGGATTCACCCCCAGCATCTCTGCCGCTCCGTTTGCCCCTTCGACTTTGCCTTTTGCCTCCCTGAGCACTCGAGTGACATGATGAACACTCATTTCATCAAAGGTGATCGGTTTCACACTCAAATCGGAAATCGAAGCAACTTTTCTACCCTCATCCCCTGACAGGTTGTTAAACGTCAAAGGGCCTTTTCTGTTTAAAATCATTTCATGTTCGATTACGTTTTCCAGTTCGCGCACGTTTCCCGGCCAGTCGTATTTCAGCAGGCGGGTCTTGGCGCCGTCCGCAAGTTCAGGCAGCACGGGCAGTTTCAATTCCTTTGCCTTTTTTTCCATAAAATAAAACACCAGTGACGGTATATCCTCTTTTCTCTCGCGCAGCGGCGGAATATAAATGGGAAAGACATTTATTCTGAAAAACAGATCCTGCCGGAATTTTCCTGAACTGACCATCTCGTCAAGGTTCCTGTGGGTTGCAGCAATTATCCTTATGTCAACGGGGATGAGTTTTGACCCGCCAACCCGCTCAATCACCTTTTCCTGAATGACACGCAGCATTCTAACCTGGTCCGGCAAAGGGAGTTCCCCGATTTCGTCGAGGAAAATAGTGCCACCGTTTGCACGCTCGAAGCGCCCTCTCTTCTGCTCTACCGCCCCGGTAAAGGCGCCTTTCTCATGCCCGAAGAGTTCACTGTCAATCAGGGTTTCCGGTATGGCGCCGCTGCTTACCGTTATGAACGGCCCTTTGTTGCGCGCTGATAACCGATGAATCGCTCCAGCAAGGACGCTTTTGCCCACGCCGGTCTCGCCCAGAAGAAGCACCGGGCTTTCGAGAGGAGCGACCTTCCTTATCCCATCCATTACGGACCTCAGGCCGAGATCGGCACCGATTATTTCTTCGCCGGTCAAGCCCATCAGTTCTTTGCGAAGGTATTTGTTATCATCGTAAATCATGTCCTTGAGCCGGATGACTTCCGCGTACGCAAGAGCGTTGGATATGGCTATCGCGAAAGGCTCGTTCAACGACGAAAAGAGATGCGCATGCTTCCACGAATATCTGTCGGGCCCCTCGGCCGTCAGAAGCAGGGACCCGATTCTCCTGCCTTCGATGACAAGCCGCATCACCAGTGCCGATAACGGTTTGGGCAAATTCAAGAACGGGATTATTTTTTTCACGACCGGATCGGATTCCGGCTTCTGGATTATGCGCACATTCGGGATTCCGGCCTCGGCGAAAACCGCTCTTCCCTCATCATCGAGAGGCGTTATCACGTCATGCGTTGTGTTTCCCAGGCGCGATATGCGGATGGTCGTGCGCATTGCCCCGATAGCCTCGTCGTAGAAGTGAAGCGACATCATATCCAGCGGCATGAAATTTCCCAGAAAATCAAATGAACGCCGCATCGCCGTTTCCAGATCCAGGCTCCCGCATATCCGGAGAGTCATGTTCCTGAAGAACTCATTCTCGTTGAAATCCATTTCAAAACACCTGTTCGGCCTTTTCGCAGAAAAAATCATCTGCGAATTTTCACAGATTATACAGGAACTTCGAAATATAGCAACTATTTCTGCGGATATTCGCAGTTCAACAACCTGATATTTTCCAAGTGCAAGGATTGATTCATAATTTTAATTGGCACATTCCATGCTTATAATCAGATCGGGTTTAAGGACGAGGATTCAATCATGAAATGGATGGAAACAATAAGAATCACCATTGCCGAGAACGCGCATGAGGCTCTGCAAAAACAGCTAACCGAGATCATGGCGAATCTGAATGCTGAGCAAAATGGCGAGGTTGTCAAAATCTATCGGAACCTGCAGGACGGGGACATGTGCATACACCTGAACTGGAGCAATGGAAAGGCGGAACGCCAGGGGAGCAGGACAGGGCTTTGCCTGGTCCACCTGCTCAAGGAATTCGGCCTGATTTCTCACTCCGTATGGCTCGAAAAAGACGAATCCGGGCTGTTATGCAGTTCAGAAAGGAGACAAAGGCACGTTGCCTGTTAATTAAAATCACTTAGGAGGAAAAAAATGAAAAACGAAGAAAAGCAGAAAACGGTAAGCCGGCGCACGGTGCTAAAGGGAGCAGCAGCTCTTGGCGCCCTGGCCTCCATGGGAGGCCTGGCATTGAACATGGCAGCGCCGGGGACGGCAGAGGCCATGGTCCGGAAACTTCCCGCCAAGTGGGATGAGACCTGGGACGTGGTCGTAGTCGGCTCGGGGTTTGCCGGGCTGGCGGCGGCGGCGGAGGCGGCCGGGGCGGGTGCCAAGACCGTCATCCTCGAGAAGATGCCCATCTACGGCGGGAACTCCATCATCAACGGCGGCGGCTACGGTGCCTACGACAACAAACTGAAGCTTCGCGCAAAGCTGAATCTGGGCGACGACACCGCCAAACAGCATTTCGACGACACCCTCAAGGGGGGCGATTACTACAACATCCCCGAACTGGTGGAGGTCCTGGTCAACGAATCCCCGGCCGCCCTGAACTGGATGATCGACGAAGGCGGCCTCAAACTTCGCGACGTGCTCACCAGAGGCGGCGGGCACACGGCCTACCGCTGCCATTTTTCCGAAACCATGTGGGGGAAGGACTACACCGAGGCGCTCAAGAAGATCGCCGAGAAGCGCGGGGCAAAGATGGTCCTCGGGACCGAGGTTACCTGGATCTGGAGGAAGGATGCGGACCCGAAGAGCCCCGTTCTGGGGGTGGAGGTCAAAAGGGGCAGAAGGACATTGAATCTCGCGGCCAAAAAAGCGCTTGTGCTCGCCTCCGGCGGTTTCGGCCGGGACATCAAGATGCGGATGGAACAATATCCCAAGCTCACGGAAGCTTTCAACAGCACGAACCACAAGGGCGCGACGGGCGAGATGATCCGTTATGCCCAGGCCGTGGGCGCAGACGCCCTGCATCTGAATTTCATCCAGTTATACCCCTTTGCCGATCCGAACACGGGGACGCTGGATACGCCTGCGGTGTTTCCCTTCAGCGGTCCGGGCCGTGGCGCCATTTATGTCAGCAAGCAGGGGAAACGGTTTGTCAGTGAACTGGAGCGCCGGGACGTCTGCGCTTTCGCCCAGACCAACATGGGTGCGGACGCGAAGCCCACCTACACCATCTTCAGCGCCGCCATGGTCCCCCTGATGGGCTACAAGCCGGCGGAACTGGACGCGGGCCTGAAGAAGGGCCGGTTCACCGAGGCGGCATCGATCGCAGAACTGGCGAAGAAGATCGGCCTTCCCGAGGCGGCCCTGGTCGAGACGGTCAACAAGCACAACCAGTATCTGAAGGACGGAAAGGATCCCGACTTCAACAAGCCGATCACGAAGGCCATGCTTCCCCTGGACAAAGGACCCTTTTATGCGGTTCCGCAGTGGCCGGCGGTTCACCACACCATGGGTGGCCTGAGGATCAACAAGAACGCCCAGGTCATCGACCTCTTTGGCGCCGTTATCCCGAAATTATATGCCGCCGGCGAGGTGGCGGGCGGTGTGCACGGCTCGAACCGGCTGGGAACGAATGCCACAGCGGATTGCGTCGTCTTCGGACGGGTCGCCGGGAAGAACGCAGCAAAAGCTTAAATTTTGCAGTGTGCTCACCAAAATATAAGTCTCGTTGCGGAGGTATCCTGGGCTGGTTGTACCTGCTCAGGAACTCCGCAGCGGGCACTTTCTTTTAAATCTCATCGGAGCAGTTTCTGCATTTCCTCTGCCATGCGCACAGCTTCGGACCGCTCTCGGATCGAGGCGCCAAGTCTGATGAGGCCTCCTTCTTTACGTTCGATCTCAATATCCCACGGTCTGTCTTGTTCCCGCACCCCGTCGAGATCTTCGTGGTGAACCCGGATTTGACGGATCTCGGAGAAGGGTATTTTCCGGGTTAGCGGAATCCCCAACAGGGATTTGCGGACGCTCACCCATCCGTTTTCGATCAGAACACGGCTCTTGAAGGTCCAGGCTCCGGCAGCGGCAAGCAGAAGGAGGAGACCGATTATGCCCGGGATCACGGCCAAAGGACCCAATTCCCCAAGCCAGAGATAAAGACCGAAACTTCCGGCACAGACCAACACCGCCGTGAGCGTCAAGCCCATCGCCATTTTGAGCGGCATGCCGATGCGGAAGACATACTCCATTCCGCCGCTTCTTGTCGGACGGGTCATGACCGGTTTCACCCCACTCTCGACGCGGGGTTGTTCGGGAAGAAACGCGGCTTTCCTCTCCCGGTCGGCCATCTCATCGACGCTTTCCCTGGTCCAATCACTCCTGCTGTCCGCGGTAACAAACACGGGCACCGGGAAATCGGCCTGCAAATCGACCCCCGGCAGGTCACAGGAGACCGCCAAATGCCAATGGATCTCATCATGCGGATTTGAACTGTCGCTGCTGGGGAGGCCATAAGGGATGGCGATCCGCACAGGAATGGACAGACCCTGCAGTCCACGGGTGAACCGACCTGCATCCACATCGCGGTCTGTCTGCCAGAGGATGTCCGTTGTGGTGTCGCTTTCTTTCACACCCTTGACGCGTCCTACGACACGACGGCTGCGCTCACAGGTCAGAACGAGCTGGACCGGCTTCGTGGGGAACGCCCTGATGCCGGTCTGTATCCAGCCCTCCAGCGTTCCCCCGATCACCCCGGGAACCGGGGCCATTTCGAGGACGGACACTCCGAAGCGAAGCCATACCCAGGTCTGCTGTACAGCCAGGACCAATATGCCAAGGCCGATCAGTTCAAACAAGTACAGCACCTTTATAACGTCCCCGTATTCCGGATCGCCCCAGAAAACGGCTATGAAGATCAACATGAAGCCGTTCCATACCCCGGCAACGACCCACCACAGGACCAGTCCTGCCACGCCCCCGGAACGGATCCGGCCGCACGCCCAGTCTTTCTGCCGCATCCACGGGGCATCTGCCGATGGTGCCTCCTCAAGACTGTGTCTCATTTGATCTCCCCTGATCCCGGAATATTGCCGCCGCACTCCAAGCATTACCGTTTTTAAACTCGCATGGTTCTCGAAATACGTCAATTTTTGACTTCAGGAAGATGTTGCGCACAGCAGAAGGGAGTGGCCGCAGAAGCTGTTTCTGAAAAGCAACATCAAAAATCGGCAGGTTTCAATCCGAAACCAATGCACTTCCTCGGCGTGCGGCAAAGAACCATTGCAGGTAAAGTCCACGATCAGGACCGGTCCTGTATTGACGGCGTCTGTTGAACTCCGCAGGTATCAAAACCGCAGGCCGCCGCGCCGATCAGGGCGGGATTCGGTTCGAGGATCAGAAAAACGGGAATGCGGGACATGAAATCCGAGAGGCGGCCCTTTCGCCGGAACGCCTCCATGAACCCACCCCGCTCCAGAAGAGGCAGGACGGCCAGTACGATCCCCCCTGCCAGGTAGACGCCGCCTGCCGCGTTCACCTTCAAGGCCAGGTTCCCGGCTTCCGCGCCCAGCATGGACAGGAAAAGCTCCGCCGTTTTTCGGCAGAGATTCGAGGCGGGTGCGCCACCTTTGGCCGCCGCGATGATGACCGGCGCCGGATCGCCCGCTCGAATCAGCTCCTTCGAAAGTTCGGGCGGCTCCTCCCCCGATTCCTTCGCTCTCAAAAACCGGTAGATTCGCGCGATGCCTTTTCCGGAGCAGACGCTTTCCGGGCTCACGTGCCCGCATTTTTCCTTCAACTCGACGAGCAGCTCCCACTCCAGGGCGCTGCCTGGAGCGAAGTCCGCATGCCCGCCCTCCGTGGCGTGGGCTCGGTAGCGATCCCCGTCCCAGGTCAGGAATGCCTCGCCCAGGCCGGTTCCCGGCGCGATGACGGCCTTGTTGCCTTCGGGAACGGGACGGCCGGGATTCAGGGTTTTCAGATTCTCGGTTGAAAGCAGCGGCACGGCGCGGGCGGTCGCCTCGAGATCGTTGATCAGCCGCACGGAAGGGATCGAAAAGCGCTCCGCAATCTTCTTTTCCGCGATGACCCAGGGAAGGTTGGTGAGACGGCATTGCCCGTAGACGACCGGCCCGGCAACGCCCAGGCAGGCTCCCCGAACGATCCGTCCGGTCCGGGCGAGAAATTCCTCGAGGATGGTTTCAAAATCCGGGTGTTCGGAATTCCGCCAGGCGGCTTGGACGACGGCGCGGTTGCGTCCAAGCTCCCGGGTAAAGAGGCCCAGCCGCGTTTGCGTGCCCCCGATATCCCCGGCCAGAATCATGGCCGGCCCCGCAGCTCCTGAAGGAGCCAATCGAGGTATTCGGGGCTTCCGCGCAGGACGGGCATGGCGACGATCTCCGGCAGCTCGTAGGGATGGATCGCACGAATGGCCTTTTCGACGTCTTCATACAGGCCCGCCTCGGTCTTTGCCCAGCACTGCCACTCTTCGGCCGTTTCCACCCGGCCCTTCCAGCGGTAAGTGCTGAGGACGGGCCCGATCACCTGCACACAGGCTGCAAGCCTGCCCTCGACCAGTTCCCTGGCGATTCTCTCCGCATCGGCCTTCTTGTCCGTGGTCGTGACGACCTGAATCACTGAATGCATGAGGGACTCTCCGCGCCTCCCGGTTTTCCTAATCGATCGGCTTCACATCGACGACGAAATACTCCGTCTCGCCGAAACAGCGGGTCGGCACGCCCTTGTGCTGCTCATAACGGAGCGACACCCGCTTTCCGGCAAAAGCATTGATGCGTTCCGCGACCTTGTCGTCCCGGACGCTGAACAGAAACTTCTCCGGAATGGCCCCGGGCAGGGTCACCATCGCCAGTTCGCCCTCCCAGGTTTTGCAGACCCATCCGTTTTTGGACAGCTTCTGAATGTAGCCGGTCCGCTCGCCCTCGGAAAAGCTCCAGCTCAGCGCCATCCAGGTATAGAGCGCCAGGACGGCAATCCCCGCCAGCAGCAGCCCCCCGAGCCACAGTCCTGCGCCAGAACCAGCGCTTTTTCCGGAATGGGCATCCATCACAAAACCTCCCGTGCAAACCTATTTCGAACGAATGAAGACTTTTGAAAATCGATCCCCGCGATTCGCGGCGCCTTACTTTTCCCCGGTGCCGGCGAACCCTTTTCAATATAGGACAAGACCGAAAACCCGTCAATACGAAACCGGACGGCAAATCCTCAATCCCGCAAGATTCTTGCATGAAGCGGCCGTGAGCGGCATCGAGCGCTTCAGGCCGCTGCCGTGCAGGCATACATCAGGATGGCGGCGGCCTGCGGCAGGCTGAGGGATTCCGCGCGACCCGAACCCGGTATCCGCCAGATCTCGTCGGCCAGACCGGTCAGTTCCTTCGGCAGGCCTTGGCTCTCGCTTCCCAGCATCAGGGCCATCGCTCCCTTGATGGCGTGAGGAGCGGCCCCGCTGCGCACATCGCTCCCGATGAGACGGTGGGATGATCGCAGCCCGGGTAGAACCCTCGCAAAATCGACATCCGCGATCACCGCCAGGTGAAAGAGGCTTCCCATCGACGTCCGGACAACCTTGGGGTGTGTGAAATCGACGGAACCGCGACTGAGGAGAACCGTTTCGAAGCCGAACCAGTCCGCGGCCCGGAGCAGCGCGCCCAGGTTGTTGGGGTTGTTGATCTCGTAGAGCAGTAGCATGCGCCCGTCTCCCTCCGTTGTCAGGTCCCGGACGGCGGGCATGGGAGGGACCGATGCAACAGCGATGATGCCTTCGGAGCTTTTGTCCTGGCTGAGCCTGCGCCATTCCCGGTCTGTCAGAGCGTACGCGTCGAGCTTCACGGACCGGATGGCCGGCATCTCCCCGAAATGTTCCCTTCTGTCCTCCCGGATGAGCAGGGCCTTCATCTTCCAGGCGCTCTGCAAGGCCTCTTCGACGATCTTGACGCCCTCGGCCAGAAAAAGATTTTCCGCTTTCCGTTTTCTTGCCTGATCCAGGCTCGCCCATTTCTGCAATTGGGCATGCGTCGGCTTCAGAAATCTCATGGCTGGCGGCCGCCCGCCTCCACCGCAAAACGCCGCCATACCAGGATAGCCGCGCCCAGCGCCATCATGACGATGCAGAGGATCTGACCCATGCTGAACGACGCGAGGACAAAGCCGAGCTGCGAGTCGGGCTCGCGATAGAACTCGATGAAAAAGCGGGCCAGTCCGTACCCCATGATGTAGAGCGCGAGCAGGAACCCCTCGAAAGGCCTTTTCCGCCGGATCGCCCAGAGCACGGCAAAGAGGACCAGCCCCTCGAAAAAGGCCTCGTAGAGCTGCGAGGGGTGCCGCACCGCCAGCAGGGGGTCCTGGGGAAAGATCATTCCCCAGGGAACGGTGGTCGCGCGCCCGTAGAGTTCCCCGTTCATGAAGTTCCCGATCCGGCCGAAGGTGTATCCCAGCGGGATGGCCGGGACGAACAGGTCGGCGAACCGCCAGAAGTCGATTCGACGCCTGCGGCAGAAAACGAGCGTGGCCGCCAGGACGCCGACGGCCCCGCCGTGGTAGGACATGCCGCTGATCCCGACGAAGCGGACGCCGTTGGTGAAGTCGAAGGGCAGAAAGATCTCCAGGGGGTGCGCCGCGTAGTAGGACAGGTTGTAGAAGAGCACATAGCCGAGCCGGGCGCCGAGGATCAGCCCGAGCACGGCCCAGACGAAATAATCCTGGATCGTTTCCGCCGAGCACTCGTAACGCTCCTTTTTGATCCGGTACATGACGAGCACATAGGTCAGCGCAAAGGCCACCAGGTACATGACGCTGTAGTAGCGGACCTGGAAGGAACCGACTTCGAAAAGAACCGGATGGACGTGAAATGGAATATGACGCCAGTCGGTGAACATCTCAGTAGGATTCGCCCTTCAGGTCTTCCACATAGATTTGCGCCGCATATGCCGCCGTGGCGCCGTCCCCGCAGGCCGTTATGACCTGGCGCAGGAGCTTGCCGGTGCAGTCCCCGCAGCCGAAGATCCCCTTCGCCGAAGTCCGCATGTTCGCGTCGACCACGATGTGGCCGCCGGCATCCAGTTCGACGAGGCCGCGGACAAAATCGGTGTTGGGAATGAGGCCGACAAAGATAAAGATGCCGTCGGCGGGGACCATCCGGGTCTGGGATGTCTTCACGTCGCGGACACGGACGGCTTGAACGCCCTCTGCGCCGGTGATTTCATCGACCACGGAATTCCAGGCAAAATCGATTTTCGGGTTGTCGAAGGCCCGCTGCGCCAGGATGCCCGTGGCCCGCAGCCGGTCCCGCCGGTGGATGATCGTCACTTTCCGGGCAAAGTGCGTCAGGAAGAGGGCCTCCTGCACCGCCGTGTTCCCCCCCCCCACCACGGCCACCTCCCGGTCGCGGTAAAAGGGCCCGTCGCAGGTCGCACAGAAGGAAACTCCCTTGCCGATGAAGGCCGCCTCGCCGGAAACGCCGAGGCGCCGCCAGTGCGCCCCCGTCGCGACGATGACTGCCAGGGCCCCGTAGGACTTTCCGCCGGCCCGGACCTCCCAGCCCTCCATCCCGCCCCATCGGGTCCTCACAATGGTCCCGGCGTCGCCGGAGACCATCTCCGCGCCGAACTGCAGGGCCTGCTTCTTGAACCTCTCGATGAGGTCGAAGCCGTTGATCCCCTCGGGGATCCCCGGGTAATTCTCGATCAGATCGGTTACGGTGATCTGGCTGACGGTCGACGCCCCCTCCATCAACAGCGTTTTCAGGCCTGCTCTCGCGCCGTACAGCCCGGCGGTGAAACCGGCCGGACCGCCACCGACAATCACGAGATCGTAGACCGGTTCGGGAATCTGTTTTTCTGCCATCGGTGCGGTTCGCCCTCCTGTCCGGTTTTGCTTTCACCCGGTAAATTTCCCACTCCTTTAATCGACCGGACGGGGCTTTGTAAAGCTTAAAATGGCCGCACCACGGGTGCGGAAAATTGATTTTAAAATCAATTTTCCTTGACAGCCCGGCAGGGATTGCCTAAGGTCACGGCGCGAAACATCATTTCGTCCGCAATTCCTCACCGCTTTCAACCAAGGAGGACAAGATGCCGGAAAATCCCCTGCACCTGCTCATGAATCCAAGATCCATTGCCATCGCCGGCGCGAACAACAACCCCATGAAGATGGGAACGCTGCAGGCCCTCAGCATCCTCAAGGACGGCTATGCAGGCACCCTCTACCCGGTCCATCCCACCGAAAAAACCGTCCTGGGCCTCAAGGCCTACAACGCCGTCGCCGATCTGCCGGAAGCGCCGGATCTGGCGGTGCTGGTCGTTCCGACCCATCAGGCGGTTCCGGTGCTGGAGGAATTCGGGAGGATCGGCACGCCGCGCGCCGTCGTCATCACAGCGGGCTTCCGGGAAACGGGCGACGAAGGCCGGTCCCTGGAAGAAAGGCTGAAAGAAATTGCCCGGCGCTACGGCACGCGCTTCCTCGGCCCGAACTGCATGGGCATGCTGAATTCGCAACGCTCCCTGAACCTGACGGTGGCCCAGTTGAACGGCAAGCCGGGCATTCTGGGGATGGCATCCCAGAGCGGGACCTACGTAACCCAAACGCTGGCCTACCTGCGGGATAGGGGCATCCGCCTCAGCAAGGCCATCAGCGTCGGCAACGAGGCGAACATCGACATCGTCGACGCCCTGGAATACCTGGGCGAAGATGAGCACACCCAGGCCGTCATTCTCTACATCGAGGGCATCCGCGACGGCCGGCGCTTCATCGAAGTCGCCCGGAAAATCACGCCCCGCAAGCCGGTGCTGGCCCAGTACGTGGGCGGAACCGGGGCGGGCGCCCGCGCCGGCAAGAGCCACACCGGGGCTATGGCGGGGCCGGATTTCCTCTACGAGGGCATCTTTCGGCAGGCGGGCATCATCCGCGTCCACTCCATCGAGGATCTCTACGCCCACGGCTGGGCACTGGCCGCGCAGCCGCCCCTCAAAGGCCGAAGGATCGGCGTCGTCACCAATTCCGGAGGGCCCGGCACGGCCATCTCCCACAACGTCGATCTGGGCGGCCTCGAAGTCCCCCGCTACTCTGAAGCGCTGCAGGCCCGGATCCGCCCGATGATCCCGCCGCACGCCTCCAGCGCCAACCCCGTCGACCTGACCTTTCACCTGGACATGCAGGTCCTGTCCACGGCCATTCCCGAACTGATCATGCAGAGCGGCGAGGTGGACGGCATGATCCTGCACGGCGCGCTGATGTCCGGCTTCATGCGGGAGGTCTATCCCCACGTGCGCGAACTCGCCGGCAACGTGCCGGAAGACCGGTTTCTCGCCCAGTTCCGCAGGGACCTGACGAAGACCGTCGCCCTGCCCCGGGAATACGGCATTCCGCTTCTGGTGTCCTCGTTCTTCGGCGCGGGCGACGACTACACCCGAGCCTACCAGGAAAACGACATCCCGGTCTTTGACGCTCCGGAAAAGGCCGCCCGGTGCATGGCTTCCTTTCTGCGGCACCTGGAGGTGCGCAACCGGAAACCGGTTACGGAGCCGGTCGCGCCCCGGCGGAGCGAAGCGGCCGCCCGGATCATCGCGAACGCGGTCGGAAAAGGCCAGAAAGCGCTGGACGAACACCAGGCCAAGCAGGTGCTTGCCGCATACGGACTGCCCGTGACCCGGGAAAGGCTCACACGGACGGAGTCCGAGGCCGGGCAGGCGGCCCGAGAAATCGGCCCGCCGGTGGCCGTGAAGGCCTGCACCTGGGAAATCATGCACAAAAGCGGCAAGGGGCTGATCGCCCTGGGCATCGGCACGGAGGCAAAGGCCCGCCGTGCCTGGCGGTCCATTCAAAAGGCCGCCGGGACGGAGGTTCCCGTGCTGGTGCAGGAGATGGTTTCCGGAAACCGGGAGTTCGTGGCGGGCATGACGCGCTTTCCGGGCTTCGGGCCCTGCGTCCTTTTTGGACTCGGCGGCGTCTTCACCGAGGCCCTCAGGGATACGACGTTCCGGTCGGCGCCGCTTTGCGCAGCGGAAGCGGAGGAGATGATTCAGGACATTCGGGCCAGCAAGCTGACGGGCGCATTCCGGGGCCTTCCCCCCGTCGACACGGAGGCTCTCGCGGGCGTCCTGCAGGGCATCGGCTTCATCGCCCTGCTGCACCCGGAGATCGCGGAAATCGACCTGAACCCGGTGATCGTCGCCGGGTCGAGTCCGGTCATCGCCGACGCCCTGTTCGTGCTGTAACCCTTTCGGTCCATTCGAAACGAAAGGGCCTCTGCATTCAGCGGGCTCAGCCCTTGTCCGCCTTTTGCAGCGCCTTGCCTTCTTTTTTCTTCTGTTTGGCCAGCGCCTTCATCAGCTTCTTGTCCGCCGGGGGCGGAGCGGTCCCGGCCGGCGGCGTCGGCGTCGGCAGCGGCGCCCCAGGCCTGGCGCCGGGCAGAACCGCCGGTTGTCGGACATCGACCGGCAGAGTTGCGGGAAGTGTCTTTCCCGATTCTCCGGCGGCGCCAACCGGCGGCTTTGGCTCCTTCCGGAGCCGCTTCATCACCTGCTGGGCAAAGGTCTTGCCGAACTGACCGACAAAGCCCGCCAGAAGCACCAGCAGGACCCACTTCATGACCGTCCAGATATCCGCAAATTCCATGGTATGAATCGTCACCTCAAAAAGCGGGTTTCGATCAGATCGACCAGGCCCTCCGCATCGTTGATATCGTAGCAGGGAACGCCCGCATCGAGGGGCCTGTCCGCGGCCACGGCAATCAGGTTATCCTCCGGGCCGCTGAGCAGGCCCCGGTTCATCTCGGCGCGATTGACCTCGATCTTGGGCAGGACGTTCTTCTTGAACCCCTCGGACAGGACGATGTCCGCGTCCCGAATGTAGCGTCCCGCCAGCTCGTCGATCGCATAATCCCGGTCCACGTCCTCCACCACCGCCACGCGGCTGGGCGACGCGATCACCGTCGTTCGGGCGCCGGCCCGCTTGTGGCGCCAACTGTCCTTCCCCTCGTGATCGATGTCGAACCCGTGCCGGTTGTGCTTGATCGTCGCCACGCGGTAGCCCCGCCGGACCAGCTCCGCAATGATCTTCTCGATCAGGGTCGTCTTGCCCGAATTGGATTTGCCGACGATCGAAACGATGGGAATCATGCTTTCCTCCGAGCCCTCACAATTTCTGGAAGCCGGCGTAGGCGAAATAGCAGGCGAAAACCACCAGGAAGGCCGCACAGCCGGCGATCAGGCCCCGGTAGAGCCGGTCCGTCAGAAAATGCCTTCCCCGGGTGACCGCGGCCGCAACGGCGCCGTACCACGCCAGGTCGGCGAGGATGTGGCCGGCAAAGAAAAAGGCAACGCCCCATAGCCCGTACTGCCAGGAATAGAGGATGTAGCCGAGACCGATGGTCGCCCACCAGATGATCCAGTACGGGTTCGCCAGGCTCAGCAGAATGCCGCTGAACAGCAGCTTCTTCGAATTGTCCTCATTCCCGGCCTCCCAGGACAGACGCAGGGAAGGCAGCGACCGGAACATTCCGAAGGCCATCCAGAGCAGGATGGCGGACCCGCCGAAAGCCGTCGCGACAAAAACGGATCTCTGCTGAAGGAACGGCGCCAGCCCCAGCAGCAGGGAAAAGACCAGGGCCATTTCCAGGATGCCGTGCCCGGCGATCAGGAGCGGCCCGGTGACGAACCCCCGCCGCGAGCTTTCGCTGATCGTCGCCGTCAGCAGCGGCCCCGGCATCATCGCCCCGGACAGGGCAATCACGAAGGAGGAAAAGAAGATGGCGAGCAGCGCCGTGAGCACTTGCAGATCCCTTTCAGCCTTTTCGATGCCGCACGCCCGGGCAGCGCGTGCCGCATTCATTCACATGGCGGTATGGATTCACAGGGCGTTATTTTCGCACTGCGGGCGCAACATTCGCAACAGTTTTTTTGCCTGTTCAATGACCTCGCCGCCTTCAAGCCCCGGCATGGGCAGAAAGAGCCGGTAGTCCGGGGTCAGCTTCATGCCCCTGATTTTTTTCCGGGACAGCTCAATCAGCCTCGCCGGATCGACGGGGCTCTTCTCGTGGAAGGCGACCATGAGATTCTGCCCGTCGTAGCTGATCTTTTTCCCCTTCAGCGGCTTCAGCAGATTCCGAATCCGGATGATCTCGAAGAGGCTGTCCACCTCGGCCGGGACGAAGCCGTAAAGATCGGTCAGTTCGCTCTCGATCGCCGCGATGTCCTCTTCGGTCGCCGCCACGGAGATCCGCTTGTAGCTCACCAGCCGCTGGCGCTCGTCCGGCATGTAGTCCGCCGGGATGTAGGCGGGCAGCCCCAGGTTGATCTCCGGCTTCACCTCCTCTTCGGGCATCGGCTCGCCCTTGAGCTCGCGGATCGTCTTCTCCATCAGCTCCACGTAGAGTTCGTAGCCCACGGCGGAGACATGTCCGGACTGGGAGGTCCCCAGCAGGCTCCCTCCCCCGCGGATGTCCAGATCGCTGGTGGCGATTCGGAACCCGGACCCGGGCTCGGAGAAGTCGACGATCACCTGCAGCCGCTTCCGGGCGTCCCGCGAGAGCATGGCCCCCTTGGGGATCAGCAGGTAGGCGGCCGCGTCCTCCCGGGCGCGCCCCACCCGCCCCCGGATCTGGTAGAGCTGCGCCAGCCCGAACCGGTCGGCCCGGTTGATGACGATGGTGTTGGCCGTCGGGATGTCCAGGCCGGAGCCGATGATCGACGTGCAGACGAGCACGTCCAGGTCGCCCCGGACGAATCTCTTCATGGCCTCCTCGATCTCCCGGGGCTTCATCTGCCCGTGGACCACGCCGATTCTCGCCTCGGGGACCAGCTTCTGCAGGAAGCGCGCCATGGTGAAGATCGACCGGACGCGGTCGTGAAGGAAAAAGACCTGGCCGCCGCGCGCCAGCTCGGCGCGGACGGCCTCGCGGATGACCTCCTCGTTGAACTCGAGGACATGGGTCCTGATCGGCCGGCGGTCTTCCGGGGGCGTATTGATGATGGAGAGGTCCCGAATCCCGACCAGCGAGAGGTGGAGGGTGCGGGGGATCGGCGTCGCCGTGAGCGTCAGCACATCCACGAGCGTGCGCAGCTTCTTGAGCTTCTCCTTGTGGGCCACGCCGAACCGCTGCTCCTCGTCGATGATCGCCAGCCCCAGGTCCTTGAACTGGACATCCTTCTGGAGCAGCCGGTGGGTGCCGACCACGATGTCCACGACCCCCCTGCGCAGGTCCTCCAGGATACCCTGCTGCTCGGCCTTCGTCCGAAAGCGATTCAGGACCTCCACCCGCACGGGGTAGTCCCGCAGCCTGCGGGAGAAGGTCTGGTAATGCTGCTCGGCCAGGATGGTGGTGGGAACGAGCACCGCCACCTGCCGGCCGCCCATGACGGAGCGGAACGAGGCCCGAAGCGCCACTTCGGTCTTGCCGAAGCCGGCATCGCCACAAATCAGGCGGTCCATGGGCTTGGCGTCGTTCATGTCCAGATGAATGTCCTCGATGGCCCGGGCCTGGTCGGGCGTTTCCTCGAACTCGAATGACGCGGAGAACTCGTCGTAGAGGCGGTCGGTCGGGGCAAAGGCATCCCGCTCCATGACCTCCCGGGCGGCGTAGATGCCGACCAGTTCCTCCGCCACTTCCCGGACGGATTTCCGCACCTTCTCCTTCACGGCCTCCCAGGAAAGCCCGCCCAGCCTGTCCACCTTCGGCGCATGCCCGTCCGGCCCGATGTAGCGCTGGATCTGGTCGAGCCGGTCCACCGGGATGTAGAGCTTGTCGCCGTCGAGGTACTCCAGCAGGAGAAAGTCGTTTTCGACGCGGTCGATCGACAGCTTCTGAAGGCCGCGGTACAGGCCGATCCCGTGGTCGGTATGGACCACGAAATCACCCTCCTTGAGCTCGCCGAAGGACTTGAGGAAGTAGCCTTCCCGGACCGGCCGCCATTTCTTCCTTGCGACCTTCCGGCCGAAGACGTCCGCCTCGCTGATGACCGTCACGCACAGAGCGGGAACCTGAAAGCTGCCGCCGATCCGGCCTTCCCGAAGGACCAGACGCCCCGGCCCCGCGTGCCGCTCCGCTTCATCGAGGAGCGATCCCTCCGGCGGATGGACGGGAAGCCGGTACTGCGCCGCGAGATGGGACATCCGCTGAACCTCCTCAGGGCCGCCGCAGACAAAGGTCAGCAGATAGCCCTCCCGAAGCCACTGTTCGATCCTTTCGGCAAGCGGTCGGAAGACGCCCGCCTCCTCCCTGCCGGCCGGCTGGGTCGGCCTCAGGCCGAGGTCGGTCACGACCTCGAACCGGACGGGGGGCTCCGCCGCCTGCCCCTCGCCGGGGGATTCGCCGAAGTCCATGGCCAAACCCTCCAGCACGATCCGCGGGAAGGCCTGAAGCTGCGCCTCGAGCCGTCCGGCATCGAGGCAGGACGACTCCCGGTCCAGGTAAAAGCGGTTCTCTTCACGGGCCTTCAGCAGGAACCGGTCCATCTCGTTTTCCAGGACCTCGCGGGCCGACTCCAGGGAGAGCGGGTCGTCCAGCACGATCAGGCTTCCGGCCGCCGCATAGTCCAGGAAGCCCGCCAGTGTTTCGCCGGGGTCCCCGGGCTCCCGCAACGGGTCCGCATCGGAAGGGGGCAGAACCGCATTCTCGTAGAAAAGCGACAGGAACAGGGGATTCGTCGCGGAGACCAGGTCGTTTCCGATCAGTTCGGCCAGGCGCTCCCGGGTCGTACGCGGCAGGTCCAGCAGGTCCGCGCGAAGGCGGATGTTCCGGACGGCCCTTTGCCGCCGGGCGTCGGTCAGGATGACCTCCCGCGCCGGCGTCAGGACGAATTCGACCTGCTCGCCGACGGACCGCTGGGACGCCGGGTCGAAGGTCCGGATCGATTCCAGTTCGTCCCCGAAGAACTCGAGCCGGAAGGGATTCTCCGCCGTGGGCGGGAAAAGATCGAGCACATGCCCTCGGACGCTGAATTCGCCCCGCTCCTCCACCAGCGTCTCCCGCCGGTAGCCGCCCGCCAGGAGCATTTCGGCCAGGGCGTCTCGATCCTGCGTGTCCCCGATGGCAACGGGCCGGCGATAGCCCTCCAGCACGGCCCGGGGCATGACCTGCTGTATCAGCGCCTTCAAGGACAGCGTGACGACCAGCGGAAGGGGCGACAGCAGGCGGCAAAGCCCCTCCAGCCGGGCCAGCTCCGCCTCACGCTGGAAGGCGAAGAGGTCCGTCGAGATCACGTCCCACGCCGGATAGTGCAGGACCCGCTCTTCCCCGAGGAAAAAGGACAGGTCCCGGGCCATGTCGCGGGCCTCGCGCTCCGTCGGGCTGACCACGATCAGGAAACGCTTTGTGTGGCGGAACAGGAGAGACAGGTAGAAGGATTGTGCCGACCCCTGCAGGCCGTGCACACGCAGGGCTGTCGGGGCGGTTGAAGGAGACTGGCGAAGCCGCTCCAGCAGTGCCTGAAGGGCTGGATCGGCGTGGATTTTCCTTTGATCGACGATTTTTCGCACGACGCTCAGCGGTCAGGAGAGGGACAGCATCCGGTCCAGCGCCCGCTTTGCCGGGATCCGCACCTCATCGGGAACCTTGACCACATGCTTCATCTCCCTGAGAGAATCCCGAATGTCCATAAGGGTGATCCGTTTCATGTCCTCGCAGAGCATTTGTTCCGACGCCGGGATAAAGGTCTTTCCCGGGTTCTGCTTCCGGAGCTGGTGGAGGACGCCCTGCTCCGTGCCCACCAGCATCTCGGTCACACTGTCCTGACCGGCATATCGGATGATCCCGGTGGTGCTGCCCACGTAGTCCGCCAGGGCCAGGACCTCCGGCCGGCATTCGGGATGGGCGGCAAAGACGGCCCGGGGATGCTTCGCCTTCATGGCGAGGACCTCCGCCGCCGCCAGCCGGTCGTGGATCGGGCAGCTCCCTCCCCAGGGGATGATCTTCCGGTCCGTCTTCCCGGAGACGTAGCGGGCGAGATTCCCGTCGGGGATCATCAGGATCTCCTCTGCATCCTTCAAGGAATTGACGATCTTGACGGCGTTGGCCGAGGTGCAGCAGACATCGCTCAGGGCCTTGATGGCCGCTGACGAGTTGATGTAGGTGACAACGGCCGCGCGGGGATGATCCTGCTTCGCGGCAAGAAGAGCCTCCGGTGCGATCGTGTCGGCCAGCGGGCAGCCGGCGTCCGGCTTCGGCAGCAGCACCGTCTTGTCCGGCGAAAGGATCGAGGCGCTCTCCGCCATGAAATGGACCCCGGCGAAGACGAGCACCCGGGCCTCCGTCCGGGCCGCCTCCATGCTGAGAGCCAGCGAATCGCCGAGGATGTCGGCAATGTCCTGGATCTCGCCGCGCTGGTAGTAGTGCGCCAGAAGGATGGCGTCCTTCTCCCTCAACAGATCCCTGATTTCAAGTTGCTGCGCCGTCAGATTCATGTTCATTCCTTCCGCTTCCTTTCGATTATCCCGAATTTATACTACAATACGGCGATTATTCAAGTCGTAAAACCGAGCCCTCGGACTTCCCCGGATGGCCCGAATGCCGGATTCCACGCCACAAAGATCGCCCATCGGCGCCAAGCGTCTCCGGCATCGGAAAGAATTGAGACATGAGGCCGTGTCTGATAGAATGCCATCGGAACAGGTAAAGATAAAGCCACCACCGGAACAGGGGCCATGGCGCACCACACCTTGAAATCGGGATATGCCGAACTGACGGAGCGTCTGAATCTTTTCCCCCAGGGCGCGACGCCGTCGCCGCTGCTGTGGAAGATCCTGGCCATCCTTTTCACGGAGAAGGAAGCGGCCCTGGTTTCCCGGCTGCCGATCAAACCCTTCACCGTGGAGAAGGCGGCAGCGGTCTGGCAGATGACCCCGGCGAACGCGAAAAAGACGCTGGACCGGCTCGCGGAGCGCGCCCTCCTTCTCGACATCGAGGAGGAGGGGAAAACGAGCTATGTCCTTCCGCCGCCGATGGCCGGCTTCTTCGAATTCTCCCTCATGCGGGTCCGGTCGGACATCGACCAGAAGGCGCTGAGCGAACTGTTCTACCAGTACCTGAACGTCGAAGAGGACTTCATCAAATCGCTCTTCACCGAAGGCGAAACGCAGCTCGGACGCGCCTTCGTCCACGAACCGGCCCTTCCACAGGACAACGCCCTGCATGTCCTCGACTACGAACGGGCCAGCGAGGTGATTCGCACCGCCTCCCACATCGGGGTCGGCATCTGCTACTGCCGCCACAAAATGGAGCACGTGGGCCGGTCCTGCGACGCGCCGATGGAGATCTGCATGACCCTCAACCACTCCGCCGCCTCGCTGATCCGGCACGGCTACGCCCGCGCCGTGGACGCGGCCGAGGGACTGGATCTGCTGCAGCGGGCCTATGACTGCCGGCTCGTCCAGTTCGGCGAGAACGTCCGGCGGCAGGTCAATTTCATCTGCAACTGCTGCGGCTGCTGCTGCGAGGCCATGATCGCGGCCCGGCGCTTTGCCGTTCTCCATCCGGTGCACACGACCAACTTCCTGCCCCGGATCGACATCGAGCCGTGCACGGGATGCGGCCGCTGCGTGCAGGTCTGCCCCGTCGAGGCGATGAGCCTGGTCTCGGCGAACGATCCGCACCGCCCGAAACGCGAGAAGGCCAAACTGGACACCGACACCTGCCTCGGCTGCGGGCTTTGCGTGCGCGCCTGCACGGTCGGGGCGCTTCGGCTGGAACCGCGGCCGCAGCGCGTGATCACGCCGCTCAATTCCGCCCACCGAGTCGTCCTCATGGCGATCGAGCGCGGAAAGCTTCAGAACCTGATCTTCGAAAACCGGGCGCTGGCCAGCCACCGGGCCATGGCGGCGATCCTGGGGGTCATCCTCAGGCTCCCCCCCCTCAAGCAGGCGATGGCAAGCCGCCAGATGAAATCGCGCTATCTGGAAGCCCTGATCGAGCGCCTTCAGGACCGGATATAGCGGTTGACAACGCCCCGCTGTTGATATAGTTCTCAACCCTGCGGGATATCCGCGAAACCTTGAACATTCGAAGAGAATCATGATCGCACTCGAAGAAGCCCTGAGCCGGATTCTGGATGCCATTCAACCGATCGGCCTTGAAAAGATCCACATCCTCGACGCCCTGGGAAGGGTGATCGGCGAGGACATCGTCGCGCCCCGCAACCTGCCGCCGAAGGACAATTCCGCCATGGACGGCTACGCCCTCCGCTGGAGCGACACCGGCGGCGCAACCCGGGAGAATCCGGCCATCCTGGAAGTCATCGAAGATATCCCCGCCGGATCGATCCCCCGCAAGGCGGTCGGCCAGCGGCAGGCGGCACGGATCATGACCGGCGCGCCGATCCCCGAAGGGGCCGACGCGGTCATGCGGATGGAGGATACGGAGAAGGACGGCCGGAAGGTCAGGATTTTCGCGGAGGCGGCGGAAGGCCAGGACATCCGCCGGGCCGGCGAAGACGTGACGCGGGGCGAAAAGGTCATCACCCGGGGCGACATCATCCGCCCGGCGGAGATCGGCATGCTCGCGGCCCTGGGGCGTTCGTTCATCCCGGTCTACCAGAGGCCGCTGGTGGCCGTCCTGGCCACAGGCGACGAACTGGTGGACGTGGACGAGACCCCCTCGCCCTGGCAGATCGTCAGCTCCAACAGCTACGCCATCGCCGCACAGATCCTGGAATGCGGCGCGATCCCGCTCCAGATCGGCATCGCGAAGGACACGCGGGAGGACCTGACGGCCAAGCTGGCCTCGGCGATGCGGGCCGACCTGATCATCTCCTCGGGCGGCGTCTCCGTGGGCGACTACGACCTCGTCAAGGACATCATGAAAGAGGTGGGCAACCGGATGCAGTTCTGGCAGGTTGCCATGCGGCCCGGCAAGCCCCTCGCCTTCGGCGCCCTGAACGACGTTCCGCTGTTCGGCCTGCCCGGCAACCCCGTCTCCTCCATGGTCTCCTTCGAGCAGTTCGTCCGGCCGTCCCTCCTGAAGATGATGGGGCACCGCAACCTGTTCCGAAGGACCATCGCGGCCGAGCTCCGTGATGAGGTCCGCAAGAAAAAAGGGGTGCGGCACTTCATCCGGGCCCGCGTCACCTTCGAGGCGGGCCGCTATTTCGCCGTCACGACGGGCGAGCAGGGGTCCGGCATCCTGAAATCCATGGTGCAGGCCAACGGCTTAATTGTCTTGCCAGAAGATGTGACATCGGTTAGAGTGGGGGAAACCGTCATGGTGCAGCTCATCGATCAGTCCCTGAACCGGACCGATCGATTGGAATATCTTTCATAAAACTTGCGTTCGTTCAGCCAGCCACGGAAGTGCCAAGGTCACTGGTGGGCCTCCCGGACTTCAAATCCGGAGTGAGGGGCTAGACACCTCTCAGGTGGGTTCGATTCCCATGCACTTCCGCCATTTTTTATTGATTTTATTAGG
>JAXDBM010000055.1:0-9635 GCA_034678725.1 Syntrophales bacterium
TGCCGCCGCCCGTCATCATCGGACTGATCATCCTGGTCTACCTGGTTCTTGGATGTCTGATGGATTCCCTGGCCATGATCATGCTCACCATTCCCGTCTTCTTCCCCGTGGTGACCACGCTGGGCTATGACCCGATCTGGTTCGGCGTCATCGTCGTCCTCGTCACGGGCATGGGGGTGATCACGCCGCCGATTGGCATCAATGTCTATGTCGTGGCCGGCGTCGCGAGGGACGTGCCCCTTCAAGTCATCTTCAGGGGTGCAACGCATCTGCTGATGGCCCTGCTGGTCACAGCCGTCCTGCTGATCCTTTTCCCGCAGATCGCAACCTATCTGCCTTCGCTCATGAAATGACGGCAGTCCAGGCTTGATCTCGCAATTGTCCCTGTGTTAGGTTGCCCGCAATGCCAAAGGAGCACTCGATGGACTTCTTCTTCAATCCGAAGGCGATCGCCGTGGTGGGGGCAACCCCGAACCCCTTCAAAGGCGGATTCTCGATCTTGAAAAACCTGATCACGGGCTACAGAGGGCGGGTCTGCCCCGTCAACCCCCGCTATGATGAAATCGAGGGGCTGCCCTGCTACCCGGCAGTAAGCGCCATTCCGGACCCGGTGGATCTGGCCGTCGTCTTTGTTCCGGCGAAAGCCGTGCCGGAGGCGATCGCGGACTGCATCCGCAAGGGCGTGTCCGGTGTGATGATCGAATCGGGCGGTTTTGCCGAAATCGGACCGGAAGGCCGCGCCCTGCAACAGACCGTTGTCGACATGGCGAAGAAAGCGGGCATTCGCCTCTGGGGACCGAATTGCATGGGACTGGTCGATGCCGTGCGCGGCCACGTCTTCTCCTTTCTGGACCCCGGGGCCCTGCAGGCGGGATTCATTCCGGGAAATGTGTCTCTGGTCGTTCAGAGCGGGATGCTTTCGGCCGGCTTCCTCGTGGACATCATGACAAACGGCGTTATGGGCATCAGCAAGGTCTGCTCCGTGGGCAACAAGATCGACGTCAACGAATGCGATCTGCTGCCGTGGCTGATGGAGGATCCAGATACCGCTGTGATCGGGCTCTATCTGGAATCAATCCCGGAGGGTCGGCGGCTGATCGATCTGTGCCGGAAAAGCGCAAAGCCGATCGTGGTTCTCAAAGGCGGCAAGAGCGAAAAGGGGGCACAGGCGGCGATGAGTCACACGGCAAGTCTGGCGGGAAATCAGCGCATCATCGCCGATGTCCTGGCGCAGACCGGCGTGATCGAAGCCTGTGACTTCAAACAGATGATGGACCTCTGCCGTTCGCTCGCAATCTACCCCGAAAAACCGTCCGGGGCCGAAAACCGCATCGCGATCCTGACCTTCAGCGGCGGTGCAGGGATTGTCTCATCCGACTTCGTCGAGCAGATGAATCTGAAGGCAGCCGTTCTTTCCACGGAAACAAAAACAAAACTGAGGAGACTCTTCCCGGACTGGATGCCGGTGGCCAATCCGGTCGATCTCTGGCCGGCTATGGAAAAGCATGCCGGCAGCGACTTGAACATTTACAGCGAGGCGCTGCGGGCGACTCTGGCCGATCCGGGTGTCGATGCCGTTCTCCTTCATATCTTCGTCGGAAATTTCCGGATCAAGGTGAATCTCGAGGACATCGCCGCGCAGTCGCGCGACGCGGGCAAACCGGTGTTCATCTGGATGCTGGGCCGCCGGGAGCAGGCCTTTCAAACCCAGGTGGCCGCCCGCCAGCAGGCCATCCCGGTGTTTCAGGAACTCCACCGGGCCGTGGAATGCCTTGCCGCCGTCATGCATCGGAAAAGGCGGGCGGCTCCGGGAACCTCGCTTCAAGACGCGCATGAACCGTCCCTGCCGCCTTCGGTGCTGCGTCAGCTCTCTGAATGCGCTGCCGGGCCTCTCGACGAATACGCATCAAAACGGATCCTGAAGACTTGCGGCATTCGCACGGTTGGTGAAGAAATCGTCGGCGGTCAGGGGGCGTGCGCCAAAGCCGCGGCACGGATCGGATTTCCGGTGGTCCTGAAGGGCCTTCAGCCTGGCGGCATCCACAAGACAGAATTGGGGCTGGTGCGTCTGGATATCAAAAGCAAGGCGGAGGCGGTCAGGGCCTTCAAGGCATTGAAAGCGAAAATGAACGGCAGGGGACAGGTGCTGATCCAGAAACAGGTTGAGGGAAGCATCGAACTGATCCTGGGACTGATGCGGGATCCCCAGTTCGGCCCCTGCGTCATGATCGGCCTGGGCGGCGTCATGGCCGAGGTTTTCGACGATGCGGTCTTCGCCATGGCCCCGCTGAGCCACGATGAGGGGCTGAACCTCATGGGACGCCTGCGAGGGCAGAAACTGCTGAACGGGTTCAGGGGCGACCCGCCGGTGGACCGGGACGAGATCGCCCGGATGCTCACGGCGCTGGGCAATCTCGGTCTGGCCTTTCTCGGGATTCAGGAAATCGACATCAACCCGATGCTGGTCGGTCCGGCGGGCGCCGTGGCCGTGGATGCCACGATTATCCTGTCCTGAACGCTCAATCCATCGCTTCGAACGAAAAAGGTCATTGTCTGCGACAGATCTGTCCCGAAAGAGGCATTCATGAACTGCAGCGATCTTACCCTTTATGACCTGATTGCCGGAAACGCCGCACGGCATCCGGACCGGGATGCCGTCATCTGCGGAAAAAGGCGGATAACCTTCTGGGACTGGCGGAAACGGTGCGACCAATATGCCGCCGGCCTTGTCCGCGAAGGGCTTTCCAGAGGCGACCGGATCGCCGTGGTTGCCGGAAACGAAGACGACTTCCTGACTCTGCTTGGAGCGGCGGCAAAAATCGGCGCCATCGCAGTGCCCGTGAACTGGAGGCTGAGCGAGGAAGAGATCGCCTACATTCTTCAGGACACGCAACCAACCCTGCTCTTTGCCGGCAGCGAACACGTGGATCAGGCCGGAAAGGCCGCGGCAAAGGTGAATGCCATTGCCAAGCGCTACCACTTTGGGTCGGGCATGGGAAAGGACGACTTTCTGCCCTTCGAAGCGCTCCGCCGCGAAGACGGATGCGGAGCGTCCGGCTTTGCACCAGGACATCTCCCCTTTCTGATCATCCACACGGCCGCCACCG
This sequence comes from Syntrophales bacterium, assembly GCA_034678725.1. Lineage (GTDB taxonomy): Bacteria > Desulfobacterota > Syntrophia > Syntrophales > Fen-1087 > JAXDBM01. The sequence goes on from JAXDBM010000055.1 coordinate 3,108, forward strand.
GCGGCAAGCCGCGGGGATCGGTCCTCGCTCAGGCCAACCTCATTGCCGCAGGCCTGCAGATCGCGCATCTGCTGAAACTCGACGGCCGGGATGCGAACATCTGCATCCTGCCGCTGTTTCACATCGGCGGCCTGTCCATGACCGTCGCGACGATGCTTTCGGGCGGAAAAACCGTCCTCGTGGACCGTTTCGATCCTTCGACCGTGTTGAGCCTGATCGAACGGGAGCGGGGCACCTTCTTTGCCGCCTTTCCCCCGATCCTGTCGTCGGTCCTGGACTTTCAACAAAAAGAATCCTTCGACACGGCGAGTTTGCGGATTGTCTGCGGCATGGATCGCCCCGAAACCATCGAAAGCTTTCTGAAGCACAACCCGCAGGCGTCATTTTACAACATCTATGGACAGACGGAGGCAATGCCGGTTTCCGGAGTGGACCATGCAGAGCGGCCCGGCAGTATCGGCCTTCCGGCCATCCTGACGCGTGCGGCCATCTTCGACGATTTGGACCGGGAGGTCCCTTCGGGGCTGACGGGAGAGATCTGCGTCCGCTCGCCTTCCGTTTTTCAGGGTTACTGGAACCTGGCTGAAGAGACGGATCAAACCCTTCACAGCGGGTGGCACCACACGGGTGACCTGGGCCGCAGGGACGCGGAGGGCTTCCTCTGGTATGCGGGGCGGAAGCCGGAGAAGGAGCTGATCAAATCCGGCGGCGAAAACGTGTACCCGGCGGAAGTCGAACAGGCCATTCTCAGTCACGGGTCCATCGAAGAGGTCTGCGTCATCGGCGTTCCTGACCCGGAGTGGGGGGAGGCCGTCAAGGCCTTCTGCGTCCTCAAGAAGGGACATGCCCTCAGCGCCGAGGCACTGATCGACTTCGTGGCAACAAGGATCGCCCGGTACAAGAGACCCCGTTATGTCGTCTTCATCGAAAGCCTGCCCAGAACAGCCGGCGGCGCCGTCGATCGGAAAGCGGTCCGGAAAATCTCCGTCTGAACGACCCGTCCCATTTGCCTTTCCGGATCTCCCTGCCGACGGCGACGGGCGCACCTCCCTCCTTGATGACAAACATCGGCCCGGGGAACGGTGCGAACCCGGCCGGCAAGGACATCCCGGATCATAAAAATTCTTGCCCAGGTGAGCTGTGTGGCAGGGAAACCCGAGGAGGATTCCAGACATCCGCAGCTACTATCTCTTTGGATCGGTATTCCTTTCCCTGCCTTGCCGTACCAGTTCGACAAAGAGGATGACGGCGCCCACAGAGATGGCCGAGTCAGCCACGTTGAAGGCCGGCCAGTGGTGGGAGCCGACATAGACATCGAGAAAGTCAATCACTTCCCCGAAGCGGATCCGGTCGATGAGATTGCCAACGGCGCCGGACAGGATCAGGGAGAGCGATAAAGTCAGAAGACGCTCTTCCGATTTGTTCGTCCGGACGTAATGGAGGATCAGGAGAATCGCCGCCATGGTCACGCCGACAAAGAATACGTTCCGGAAAAGCGGCGAGGCTCCCGCCAGGAAACCGAAGGCCGCGCCGGGATTGCGGACATGGGTGATGCTGAAGAAGCCCGGAATGACGGAAAAGGAGTCGTGGAGCGGCATCGACGCGTCGATATAGATTTTGGTCGCCTGATCGAAGAGGAGCACCAGCGCGGCGGTCACACCGAACGGAATATATTTCTTATTCAAGGTTCTTCAGGCACCTTTCGCAGACCGATGGATGTTTCGAATCGGCGCCGACGCTTTCGCTGTAGATCCAACACCGGTTGCATTTCCGTCCGGAAGCCCGGGACACACCGACGGAAAGGCCCTCGAACTCCGCACTGCTGAAGGGTTCGGCCAGCCGATCTTTCGTCGCCGCGAACGTCACCTGCGAAACGATGAGGAGCGACCGGAGATCCTCCGCATGCTCCTCCAGGAACGGCCTGAGCTTCTCGGGCGGATGGACGGTGACGGCGGCATCGAGGGGGTGCCCCACGACCTTGTTCTTCCGTGCGATCTCGATCGCCTTTGAAATCTCGCCCTTCACGGCAATCAGGGTTTTCCATCGCTCGCCCAGATCCGCGTTCAGGCAAGCCTCATCGACATCGGGGAATTGGGTCAGGTGAACGCTTTGCGCTTTTCCCTCGTGAGGCGGCATGGCCGCCCAGATCTCCTCCGCCGTAAAGGTCAGCATGGGGGCAAGCAGGCGGGTCATCGCCTCGAGAATTCGGTACATGGCCGTCTGTCCGGAGCGCCGCGCTCGCGAGGCCGCTCCGGCCGTATAGAGACGGTCCTTGAGCACATCCAGATAGAGGGCGCTCAGGTCCACGGTGCAGAAGTTGTACAGGGTGTAGTACACCATGTGGAACTGGTACCGGTCGTAGGCGTCCCGGACCCGGCGGATCACCTCCTGGAGCCGGTGCAGGGCCCAGCGGTCGATCTCCTCCATGTCCGCCAGCGGGACGGCATCCTTCCGGCTGTCGAAATCGTAAAGGTTGCCCAGGATGTAGCGGCTGGTGTTGCGGATCCGCCGGTAGGCCTCCACCAGCCGTTTCAGAATCTCATCGGAAATCCGGATGTCCACCGTGTAGTCCTCGGCTGCAACCCAGAGCCGCAGGATCTCCGCCCCGTACTGGTCGATGATCTCCTGTGAATCGATGACGTTTCCCACCGATTTGGACATCTTCTTGCCTTCTCCGTCCACCACGAATCCATGGGTAAGGACGCTTCGGTAGGGTGCCCGGTTCCGCGTGCCCACCGATTCCAGCAGGGATGAATGGAACCAGCCCCGGTGCTGGTCGCTACCCTCCAGATACATGTCCGAAGGCGACCGGTGATCGGGCCAGACGCCGGTCTCCAGCACGGCGGCGTGGCTGACCCCCGAATCGAACCAGACGTCGAGGATGTTGGTTTCCTTCTTGAAAGCGCCGTTTCGGCAGTGGGGGCAGACCGTCCCGGCCGGCAACAGCTCAGCGGCCTCCCGCTCAAACCAAACGTCGGCACCGTGCTCCCGGACGAGCGCCACAACATGATCCAGCACGGGCCGGGTCAACAGTTCCCGGCCGCAGTGGCCACAATAGAAAATGGTGATCGGGACGCCCCACAGACGCTGGCGGGAAATGCACCAGTCCGGCCGGTTTTCCACCATGCCGTAGATCCGGTCCCTTCCCCAAGCGGGGATCCACTGGACTTCGTTGATGGCTTTGAGGGCATTCTTCCTGAGGTCGTTCTTTTCCATGGAGATGAACCACTGCTCCGTCGAACGGAAAATGATCGGCTGCTTGCACCGCCAGCAGTGGGGATAGGAATGCTCGATGTCCACAAGGCCCATCAGCGCTCCGACCTCCTTCAATTTCCGGTTCACGGCGTCGTTGGCGTCGAAAACGAACTGACCGGCGAAGTCTGCCACGTCGGGCGTGAAATTGCCGTCTTCGTCCACGGGCGCGTAGTTGTCGAGACCGTACTGCATCCCGATCTCGTAGTCCTCCTGCCCGTGACCCGGGGCGATATGAACGCAGCCGGTCCCGGCGTCCAGGGTTACAAATGGCGCCAGGATGAGTACGCTCTCCCGGTCGATCAGGGGGTGGCGGCATTGCAGACCCTCCATCACCTCTCCGGGAAACTCATCGACGATCTCGTAGGGTTTCCCCTGATACCCGAAAGCGTCCATACAGTAGTCGATCAGGTCCTTGGCAAGGATCAAGACCTCCCCTTCAACCGCAACGGCCGCATAGATGAATTCTTTGTGGAAGGCAATGGCCAGGTTGGCCGGGATCGTCCAAGGGGTCGTCGTCCAGATCATGACGTTGACCTTTTTCCCGGCCAGCTTGGGACGAACCGCCGCAATGTCCGAAACCATTGGAAATTTTACATAAATGGACGGCGTGTGATGGTCCGCGTATTCCACTTCCGCCTCCGCCAAGGCGGTTTTGCATGTGGCGCACCAGTAGACGGGTTTCTTGCCCTTGTAAACGCTGCCGTTCAGGAAGAGTTTCCCGAACTCCTCCACGGTGATCGCCTCATAGTCATAGGTCATCGTCAGATAGGGGTGGGACCATTCCCCGAAAACGCCGAGGCGCTTGAACTGATCCCGCTGAACGTCCACGTACTTTTCCGCGTACTTCCGGCAGAAGCGGCGCTTGTCCGCCTGGGACAGCGCATTTTTCTTTTCGCCCAGTTCCTTGTCCACCTGATGCTCGATGGGAAGGCCATGGCAGTCCCAGCCGGGCACGTAGATGCTGTCGTAGCCGCTCATGTTCTTGCTCTTGATCACCATGTCCTTGATGATTTTGTTGAGCGCCGTCCCCAGGTGAATGCTGCCGTTGGCGTAGGGGGGACCGTCATGCAGGATGTAAATCTCCCGGCCCTTCGAAACTTCCCGGATCCGCTTGTAAATTTCCATCTCTTCCCACATCTTCAGCATTTCCGGCTCCTTTCGGGAGAGGCTGGCTTTCATGGGGAAGTCGGTTTTCGGAAGGTTCAGACTGTCTTTGTAGTCCATGGGACGCTCCTTACAAGTTGATGATGAACCCGCTCAAAATGGATGCGCGACGAACGCTTCCACATTTATTCAATAATTTTTGAAGTTTAACACAGATGGGGCCTACTTTCAATAAAAAAAGCCCCCCGCCGGAGACCGGCAGAGGGCTCATTTTCACAGGGTGTTGGGCTTCCGGGAAGATCTTACATCATGCCCGGGTAGCCGCCTCCGGGAGGCATGGGGGGCATTCCCGCCGATTTCTCTTCCGGCTTGTCGGCGATCATGCACTGGGTCGTCAGCATCAGGGATGCCACGGATGCCGCGTTCTGCAGGGCAAAACGGGTCACCTTGGTGGGGTCGATGACGCCGGCGGCGATCATGTCTTCATACTCGTCCGTCCGTGCGTTGAAGCCGAAGGCGCCCTTCTTTTCCTTGACCTTCTCGACGACGATGCTGCCCTCCATGCCGGCATTGGCAGCGATCATCTTCAGGGGCTCCTCCAGGGACTTCTTGACGATGGTCACGCCGATCTGCTGGTCCCCGTCCAGTTTCATCTTTTCCAGGGCCGCCAAGGTCCGGATGTAGGCCACGCCGCCGCCGGGAACGATGCCTTCTTCCACGGCCGCGCGGGTCGCGTTGAGGGCGTCTTCCACGCGGGCCTTTTTTTCCTTCATCTCCGTCTCCGTCGCCGCGCCGACTTTGATCACGGCCACGCCGCCGACCAGCTTTGCCAGCCTCTCCTGGAGCTTCTCACGATCATAGTCGGATGTCGTCTCTTCGACCTGGGCCCGAATCTGCTTGACGCGGCCCTCGAGGTCGGCCCGTTTCCCGGCGCCGTCGATGATGGTGGTATTGTCCTTGTCGATGGTGATCCGCTTGGCGCGCCCCAGATCCTCCATGCGGGTGTTCTCCAGCTTGTAGCCCATGTCCTCGGAGATCATCTTACCGCCCGTGAGGATGGCGATGTCTTCTAGCATGGCCTTTCTCCGGTCGCCGAATCCGGGGGCTTTCACGGCCGCCACATGAAGGGTCCCGCGCAGCTTGTTGACGACCAGGGTCGCCAGCGCCTCGCCTTCCACCTCCTCCGCGATGATCAGGAGGGGCTTTCCCATCTTGGCGATCTGTTCGAGGATGGGGAGGAGATCTTTCATGTTGCTGATCTTCTTCTCATTGATGAGGATGTAACAGTCTTCCAGGTTGACTTCCATCTTTTCGGCGTTGGTGACGAAGTAGGGGGAGAGATAACCGCGGTCGAACTGCATCCCTTCCACGATCTCCAGCTCCGTTTCGAGTCCCTTGGCCTCTTCCACGGTGATGACGCCTTCCTTGCCGACTTTGCCCATCGCCTCGGCGATGATTCCGCCGATCGCATCGTCGTTGTTTGCCGAAATGGTCCCGACCTGGGCGATTTCCTTCTGGTCTTTCGTCGGCTTGCTCAGCTTTTTCAGTTCGGCGACGACAACCTCTACGGCCTTGTCGATGCCGCGCTTGACATCCATGGGATTGCTGCCGGCGGCTACGGTCTTGGCGCCTTCGCGGTAAATCGCCTGGGCCAGGATCGTGGCGGTTGTTGTCCCGTCTCCGGCCACGTCGCTGGTCCGGCTGGCCACTTCACGAACCATCTGGGCGCCCATGTTCTCGAACTTGTCCTCCAGCTCGATCTCCTTGGCCACCGTGACCCCGTCCTTGGTGATGTTGGGCGAGCCCCAGGACTTCTCCAGCAGCGCGTTGCGCCCCTTGGGCCCCAGGGTCGCCTTCACCGCGTCGGCCAGCTTGTTCACCCCGCGCAGCAGGTGCGCGCGGACATCCTCACCGAACTTGATCTGCTTGGCTGGCATGGCGCTCTCCTCCCGCCTCACTCGACCACGCCGAGGAGCTCGTCCTCGCGCAGGATGAGATGCTCCTTGCCGTCGATCTTGATCTCGTTGCCGGAGTACTTGGAGAACATCACCGTGTCGCCCACCTTGACCTCGCAGGGGACCAGCTTGCCGTCGTCATCTCGCTTGCCCGGGCCGACCGCGATCACCTTGCCCTGGGCCGGCTTCTCCTTGGCCGTGTCCGGGATGATGA
>JAXDBM010000056.1:0-12919 GCA_034678725.1 Syntrophales bacterium
ATCGGCTCGGAAGAGCAGAAAAAGACCTACATTCCGAAGATCTGCTCCGGAGAGTATCCGGCCGGCGGCTTCGGCCTCACGGAAACGACGGCTGGCTCCGACCCGGCGGGCATGCGGTGCTCCGCCGTACTCGACGGGGACCATTGGGTCCTGAACGGCAACAAGATCTTCATCACGAGCGCCGAGTACGCAGGCGTGTTCGTCGTCTGGGCGATCACGGACAAGGCCGCGAAGAAGGGCAAGGGCATCAGCACCTTCCTGGTGGAAAACGGCACGAAAGGCTTCACCGTGGGCCGCGCCGAACACAAGATGGGGCAGCACGCCTCGGCGACCAACGAACTGATTTTCGAGGACTGCCGGATCCCCAAGACGGCCATCATGGGAAAGCCCAATGACGGCTTCCGGACCGCCGTTGGCGAACTGGCCGGAGGCCGGATCGGCATCGGCTCCCTGGGTCTGGGCGTGGGACAGGCTGCCATCGAGTACGCCGCGCGCTACGCCAAGGAAAGACGGCAGTTCGAACAGTCCATTGCGGAGTTCCAGGCGATCCAGTGGATGATTGTCGAGTCCTACACGGAACTGGAGGCGGCGCGGCTGCTCCTCATGAACGCCGCCTACCAGAAGGAGAAGGGCCGCTTCTTCGCGCGCCAGGCCTCCATGGCAAAATACTTCGCCACCGAGGCCGCCGAGCGCGCATGCCACAACGCCATCCAGATTCTGGGCGGCTACGGCTACACGAAGGAGTTCCCCGTGGAGCGCTATGCGCGCGATGTCCGCATCTGCTCGATCTACGAAGGCACCAACCAGATCCAGCGGGTGATCATTGCCCGGGATATCCTCAGCAGTCTGGGTTAGAACCGATTGTCATCCCCTTCCGTACGGCGTGGATGAAGCGCAGCGGAAGGGGATTTTTTTCGAAGAGGTCAACCATGAATTACGAAACGATACACGTCGCGGAACGTCCGGACCGGATCGGCATCATCACCCTGAACCGGCCGGACAAGCGAAACGCCATATCGATCCGCATGCGGCGTGAACTTATGGTCTGCCTGGCAGGCTGGAAAAACAACGATGGGATCGGGGCGGTGATTCTGACCGGTGCCGGAACGGCGTTTACTGCGGGCTTCGACCTCGGTGAGTTCAGAAAGCCGGAACTTCTCTTCGATCTTTACCAAACATCCTCGCAGTATCATCGCGCCCTCTGGCGGTTTCCCAAACCCACCATCGCGGCCGTCAACGGCCAGGCGCTTGCCGGCGGCTTTGATCTGGCGAAGCTCTGCGACATCCGCATCTGTTCGGAAGAGGCCTCGTTCGGACATCCGGAAATCAAATTCGGGTCGCCGACGCTGTACACGCCGCTGAAATGGATTATCGGCGACGGGCTGGCGCGCGAACTCTGCCTCACGGGAAAGGTGATCGACGCGCAAGAGGCCTATCGGATCGGTCTGGTCAATGAGATCGTCGCAGGGACTGAACTGCTGGAGCGGGCAATCAAAATCGGACTGAAAATGCTGGAAGCGCCCGACACGGCCCTGCAGACCACGAAACGGTTCTTCGCCACGCATGCCGATCTGGGCTTCGAAGAGTCCTTTTCCATCGAGCATGACAAGGCATTCCAGGAATTCCTGCTTCGAAAAGCCGTCCAGCCGCAGAAATGACAAAACCCCCTCCCCGGCCGGGGAGGGGGTCATCTCTCACAAACCATCCAACCGAAAGTCGTCAAGACGCGACGGTCGGTTCCTCCGGCGGGGCATAGCGGAAACAGCCGGTGTTTTCATAGACCATCGTAAAGGCCCCCATGCGGGTATCCAGCGATTTAGACTTCCTTGCCTTGATCCGGACGCCGACTTCCACTTTCTCCGGAAAGCGATTGAGCATCTCGTACCCGCTGGCGTAATACTCCGGCCTGTCGCTGCAGAAATAGTAGCAGTCCACATCCCCGCGGCCCATCTCCTTCATGTACTGGATCTGGTCGAGGCCGACTTCGTTCTCATCGAAAAATATGTCGAGCCGCCTGCGCCACTGATCCGGATCGGCATCGGGAATCAGAATAAAGGCACGGTCGACATCCTGCATCTTTTTTGCCGACAGTTTCTTTGTGGCACTTTTCTTTGCTGCGCTTTGCTTTGCCGGACTTTTCTTCTCCGTTGTTTTCCTCTTCATGGAATTCTCCTTTTCATCGCTTCGAATCATCGATAAGTTTTTTGTATGAGACCTGATTGCCCGCATTTCCCTGTCACGCAGCAAATCCAGCCGGAGCCATGTCTTTCGACTTTGTTGGAAACCGGCTGTCCTTCCGCGTAGACTGCCCGATATGGCCTTTTCAAAGAAACACGGGTCTCTGAAAATATTCATACATTCACGATCGGTGCCAGATTGAAGCATTGTGGATTGATTTTTATATTCAGTTGATATTACGGATAAATAATGATTTTGCAGGGGACCGTTGCGGAGTTTCGGCGGAATTTTTGCGGGATTTTCCGCGTAGGGGCGTTCGCAGTGCGTAAAAGATTACGCGCATGACGTCTTACGATGGAAAAAAATTGTTTATCCGTCAGGCTCGGAACGGCGCAGCCTGTATTTCGTCATCTTCAACTGGAGGCCTTTCCGGCTCAGTCCCATCTGTTTGGCCGCCCGTGTCACATTGTTCCCGCATTCGGCCAGCACATTGACGATCATCTGCTTTTCGACATCTTCCATGTGCGTCTTCATAATATCTTTGAAGGGTCTCTCGCGGGTGTCGGGCTGTGCGGATTTGTCCAGCTCGATGGTCGTTTTCAAATCGGCGGGCAAATCGTCCAGGGCAATCGTGTCTCCCCCGGCCATCAGGATCATCCGCTCGACGAGATTCTCGAGTTCACGGATGTTTCCCGGCCAGCGGTACCGGACCAGCAGACTCATCACCGGCTCGTCGACGCGCTTCACCGACCGGTCCAGTTTCCTATTGAACTTCTCGATGAAATAATCGATGAGGACCGGGATATCCTCCCTGCGTTCCCGCAGCGGCGGCAAATGCGCGGGAATGACGTTGAGGCGGTAATACAGGTCCTCCCGGAAGCGGCCTTCCTTGACGTCCTCCAGCAGATTCCGGTTGGTCGCCGTGATGAGGCGAACGTCCACTTTGATCGTGTGCAGCCCCCCCACCCGCTCGAACTCCTGCTCCTGGATCACCCGGAGAAGCTTGACCTGCATGTCCTTGGGCAGTTCACCGACCTCATCCAGAAACAGGGTGCCCTTGTGGGCCAGTTCGAACCGCCCCTGCTTTTTTGTGGCGGCACCGGTAAAGGCCCCTTTTTCATAACCGAAAAGTTCGCTCTCCATGAGGTTCTCCGGTATGGCGGCGCAGTTGATTTTGATAAAGGGGTTGTTCTTCCGAGGGCTGTTCCGGTGAATGGCGCGCGCGATCAGCTCCTTGCCGGTTCCCGTTTCCCCGGTAATCAGGATCGTCGTCGTGGTCGGTGCAACCCGTTTGATCGTCTCGAAGATCCCGATCATCCGGTCGCTGGCGCCGATGATGCCGTAACGATCGATGTCATCCGGATTCAGCGAGGCTTCGTCCTGATCCAGCCGGCGGGTTTTGACGGCCTTCTGAATCACATGTTTCAGCTCCTCCTGGTCAAAGGGCTTGGTAACGTAGTCAAAAGCCCCTTTTTTCAGGGCATCGACGGCCGTGGCGATGGTCCCGTGCGCCGTGATGATGATGACCGGCGTGGCGGGATAATCCCGGATCACCGCGTCCAGCAGGCCCATCCCGTCCAGTTTCGGCATTTTCAGATCGCTGACGACGATATCCATCGGAGATGCCTTCATGATCTTCAGGGCTTCGAGGCCGTCGGAGGCCGTCGTGACGGCATAGCCTTCCTTCTTCAGCATGGCCTGCAACACCAGCCTCATGTTCAGTTCATCGTCAACGATCAGAATCCTGTTCATCACCGCTTTTTCCATTTCTACACCGGAACGCCGTCGTCCATGGACTGGATGCTATCTGAAAACTTACCTTCGTGCAAGCCCGCCGCTTTCCGAATCCGCCGCGTCGATCCGGATGTAGAAAATGCTACCCTGACCGGGAATGGATTTCACCTTGAGGCGGCCTTCGTGGCTCTTGACGATGCGCTGGCAGATGGCGAGTCCCAGCCCCACCCCCCTTTCCTTGGTCGTGAAGAAAGGCTTGAAGACGTTTTTGATTTCCTCCCGTTTCATCCCCTTTCCCGTATCCCGAATGGAAACGCCCACCGCCTCCCCGGCATCGCCCGCGATCTTTGACGTCCGAAGGATCAGTTTTCCGCCGCCCGGCATGGCCTCGATGGCATTGTAGGAAATATTGAGGATGACCTGGATGAGCTGCTCGGCGTCGATCCGGACCGGCGGCAGATCGGGGCGAAGGTCCGCTTCGACCGTCAGATTTTCGGGAAGATGACTGGCGCGAATGATGGAGACCGCTTTCTCGACCACCGGGTTGACCGGCTGGACCTTCCGGTTCAGGGTATAGGGCTTCGCGTAGTCGAGGAATTGCGAAACGACGCTGTTCAGGCGGTCTGTCTCTTCGATGATGACATCGAGGAGCTTCTGATGCTCCGCGTCCGACGCTTCGGAGCGCAGATACTGGGCGGCTCCCTTCATGGAGCCCAGGGGATTGCGGATTTCATGGGCCAGGACCGGCGCCATCTCCTCGAGGAGCTGGCTTTTTTCGCGCTCCAGCTTTTCGTCCAGCGCGTAAAGGGACGTGAAGACATCCGGGATTTCCGGATAGATGCGCTTCAGGATGTTTTTCAGGACCAGTTTGAAGGGTTCGATGGAAATGATGATGAGAAAGGACGCGATCAGCAGATGGCTGAAGGGGACTGCCGATTTTCCGAACAGCACCGTAAAAACCAGGAAGATGACGGCGGCGAAAAACGTCATGAGGAAGATGACCAGCGCCCGGGCCATGAGGTCGTGGAGTTCCGTGAGCTGTGGATGCGTGATGATCATCAGGATGAAGTAGGTCAGCATCGCCAGGACGATGTGGGTATGAAAAGACAGGCCGGAACCGGAGACATCCGCAAGGTCGATACCGATCATCACAATGGGAACCGCGGCGGCAATGGCCAGATAGAGGATCCGCTTCCTTTCGGCACCCGCGGCCCTTTTCTTCAGATGAATCAACAGGGCCAGATAGCACAGCCCAAGCCCCGCGCCCGCGTAAGCATGGGCGATCCGCATCAGGTCCAGATCGACGGGGGCAAAAACATACCCGGGATAAACGGCAACGCAGACCGCTGCCGCCAGCTGCAGTCCGATGGCAGCGCTCAGGATAATATGGGTTTTCGACAGGAACGTCTGCTCGTTCAGCAACGCGCGGGTGAAGGCGATGGACAGAGGGGGGACGGACAGCAGGCCCAACATTTTAATCATCTTGAGGAAATCCCGTGGAAAGACGCCGTCAAAAAAAGAAGCCCCCGCGTACAGAAACAGCGCCGCGCAGACCCAGGCGAAAGTCCCGTGCAGGGATGTCTTTCTCCTGCTCATCAGCAGGGATACGGCGATGGTCAGGCTGACTGCCGCGAACGTAAAGGTCTCCATCTTCCTCAATGACCGCCGATGGGCCGGATCAGCTCCACGGTTTGCCGAAAGAGCGTCTCGATTTCGTCCGTCGGCACTGTGCCGGCGGCGCTGCCCCGGCGGGACTCCAGTTCCGGGGGAATCCGGCCTGCGAGCAGGTTGTCCAGGAAGGCCAGCTCATAATAGGTTTTCCTGACTTCAAAGTGCGAATCCGTCCCGTGAAACAGCCGCGTCAGCGCCCTGGCGCAATCGCATAAATGCAAGAACCAGTCCATATTTACGCCCCGATAAGACTCGAAATAGTACGCCTCCTCCCTTTCCCGGTATCTTCCATCCCGCAGCAGGCTTTCCTGAATCGGCGTCCCGGGATAGGGGATCAGGGCTTCCGTGTAGGCGATCTCGGCCCCGTTTTCATAAAGCCTCCTGGCAAGCCGGATCGTCTGGCGGACGGTGTCCGGCGTATCTTTCGGCCCGAAAAGGATGAAATTGACGACGGGCGTCAGGTTCTGCTCGATACAAAAGGATACGCCCCGCAGGACTTCGTCCGGATGGATTCCTTTCCGGTAGTCGTCCAGCACTTCGGGGGACCCGGATTCGGCGCCAACATAAACGGCTTGGAAACCGGCTTCGCTGAGCATGCCGGCCATGGAGGGATTCCGGCAGATGTCGTCCATTCTGCCCTGCGCGAAAAACGCGGCCTGTCTGTTGAGTCCCTGCCGGACCATTGCTCCGCAGAGCTCGCGAATCCGCTTCATGCTGAACGTGAAATTGTCGTCGGTAAACATGATCCGCTTGGCCCCGAAATAGAGAAGCCCCTGAATCTCTTCGAGGAGACGGCCGGCGCTGCGGAAGCGGACGATCCGGTGATACTGGGTCTGAATGGAGCAGAACGTGCAGTCGTGGGCGCAGCCCCGGCTGGAGGCAATGCTGCGCGTCCGGTAGCGGCTGCCGTCGATCAGGTGATGGGCGGGAATGGGAAAGGCATCCAGGTCTCTGGACAGCGGCCTGTCGTTGTTGTGAACGATTCGGCCCTCACGGCGGTAACTGACGCCGAGGATCCCGTCAAAGTTGCCCGAATCGGCAAAGCGCCGGGCCAGTTCGGGGAATGTGACCTCCCCCTCGCCCCGAACGATCGCGTCGATCGATTGATGCTCCCGCAAAAGCCGCTCATACAGTACGCTGGCGTGAATCCCCCCCAGCACCGTGAGCGTCCGGGGGTCCGCCGCTTTGACGGATTCCAGGACACGCCGGGCCGAGGCAAAGCTGTTCGAAAGGGCGGTTACCCCAACGATGGACGGCCTACAATCCCGCAGGCGCTTGCGGAGCCGGTCGTCCCCGTTCCCGGGTCCGTCTTCGGGGTCTTCGAGATCGAGATCGAGGATCTTTACATCGAAATCCGCGTCCAGGAGCGGCGAGGCAACGGCTGCCAGGCCGAGGGGGGGGATTTCAGATGTGCCATTGAACCGCGGATTGACCAGGAGAATATTCATTGCATCAAAGAAGAGGAGGGGGTTGATGGACCAGCCCCCTCCTCGAAGTCGTTTCCGGTTTCCGGATCCGGACGATCCGAAGCGCCCGGTCCGTTACGGTTTCCCGTAAAACATGTCTTTATAGGTTGCCCGCATTTCCCGCTTCAGGATCTTGCCCGTCGGCGTCTTGGGCAGGGCATCGAGGAAAATGACTTTTTTGGGGCATTTGAAGGTTGCCAGCTCCTTCCGGCAATGGGCAATGACCTCTTCCTCGGTCATCTTCTCTCCCGGCTTCAGCACGATCACCGCCGTTACCGCCTCCACCCATTTCGGGTCGGGCAGGCCGATCACCGCCACTTCCTGCACGCGCCTGTCCAGATAAATCGCCTCTTCGACCTCCCGCGTCGGGACATTCTCGCCGCCCGTCTTGATCATGTCCTTCTTGCGGTCCGCCACGGTGATGTAGCGGTCATCGTCCATCACGCCGATGTCCCCGGAATGGAACCAGCCGCCTTTCATCGCCTCTTCCGTCTTGTCCGCATCCTTGAAGTACATGATCAGCGCATGCGGCCCCTTTCCGCAGATCTCCCCAGGCACGTTGGGCTGTGCGATGGGCACGAAATTGTCGTCCTCCAGCCGGCTCTCCATGTTCAGCCCCCCCAGCCCGGCCGAACCCAGCTTTTTCAGGGCGTCCTTCGCCTTGAGGATCGTGTGGTAGGGAGCCAACTCCGTCTGGCCGTAATAGTTGTAGATCCGGGTCCCCGGAAGCCGCTCCATGATCTCCTTCAGGATTTCCACGGGCATGATGGAAGCCCCGTAGTAGCATTTCTTCAGGCTGGACAGGTCGTACTTTCCGAAATCCGGGTGCCTGAGCATCCCGATCCAGACCGTGGGCGGTGCGAAGAACATCGTCGCCTTGTAGTCCTGAATGTTCTTGAGGATCTGGCCGATATCGGGCGCCATGAGCACATTGGTGCCGCCGACCCAGAAAACGGGGTTCATGAACACGTCCCGCTGGGCGCAGTGATAGATGGGCAGGGCGTTGACGTTGATGTCGTCCTCGTCGTACTGGCCGTCGACGATGGTCCCCATGTATTCCGCCATCAGGGCCTGGTTGCTGATGATCACCCCCTTCGGCAGGGATTCCGTCCCGCTCGTATAGGTCATCTGGCAGGGGTCCTCGATATGCAGGATCGTATCTGGCTCCGTGGCCGGATATTTTCGATACCATTCCTCGAAGTCCTTGAACAGGCCGCTGGCCGGCGGTTTACCCGCACCCTGCCTCGACCAGATCCAGGTCTTCACCGTTGGCATGTCGTCCAGCACATCCTTCACCAGGTCGTACAGTGCGTCTTCCACGATGAAGACCTTGCTCTCCGAATGGTTGATGCAGTAGGCGATGTCCTTTCCCCGCAGCAGGTAGTTGATGGCCAGATAGATCGCCCCGATCTTGGCGCAGCCGAACCAGGTCAGAACGTGGTCGATCGTGTTGTGGGCCAGGATCGCCACGCGGTCGTACTTCTCCACCCCCAGATCCAGCAGGGCGTTGGCGGTGCGGTTGCACTCGTCCTCCAACTGTCGGTAGGTCAGCGTCCGGTCCTGGAAAATCAGGGCCGGCTTGTCCGGATAATGATAGGCGCTGCGGCGGATCATGTCCCCGATCACCCACCGGTTGACCTTGTTGTAGCGGTCCATGAGGAAATCGAGGTTCTTTTTGTTGATGACGTTGTACCGCTCTTTCTGTCTTTTCGTTAATGGCTTCCCAAGCACTGACATTTTTCCCCTCCCTGAAAATCGTATGATTGATTGCTGAAATGATTCCGCGACCGGTTCGTTCACGATCCGGTCGATCCATCCCCCCCTCGCGAAAGGGGGGATGGTTAAAAGCTGAAAACAGCCCTTTTTCAGATGATTCCCCTGCCTTCGAGTTCCTTGAGCTTCACCGGCCCGTACCCCAGGTATTTCAGGTAGACATAGCCGTTGTCATAGCCCACGGGGCGGCACACCCACTTGGTCCGGGGCGGCGTTTCCGTCGACTTCCACTGGGCCTGTGCGCAGACCACCGAGCCGTACACCGGGTCCTGGACGGGCGTGAAGATGCCCCGGTCCCGCCAGACCTCATCCTGCATCGTTTTGGCCGGCGGCACGATTTCCGCGACCACCGGCGTGATGGGCGCCAGGCGTCCGCTCTTGGCGTATTCGATGGATTTCAGGGTCAGTTCGTGGCTGGTGTACTTCTCGGTTTCCGGATTGATCATGGCCTGATATTTAAGCTGCCAGTCCTTTTTCATGAAGGGCGCCAGCGAGGTCCACTGCTCCGCGCCCCACTCGTCGTACTTGCCGATGATGTCCACGAAGGCCTTCCACATCTCCAGGCGCAGCCCCCCGAGGAACACGCCGCCGTCCTTCGTGGGATAGAAGCCGTAAAGCCACAGGCAGGTGTCGAGGTTGCCGAACCGCTCGTTGACGACGCCCTGGTCGGCATACCAGTGCAGCATGTAATCATTGAGCCGCTCATACGCTTCGGGCGTGGAGATGTCGATGGCCTGGCCCTCTCCGGACATCTCCCGGTAGTAGACGGCCGCCAGGATGCCGACTGCGCCGAACGTCCCGGACGTCGCCCAGGCGATCCAGGGTCCGGCCTTGGTGGAGGTCGCATAGGGCATATCGGCCAGCGTCTTGCCCTCCGGCAGGACCTCGCCGGATGCATATTGAACGCCCGACCGGGCCTGAGAGACGTTGTCATAATCATACTGTTTCCTGCCGCTCTCGGGTCCGAACTGGCCGTAACCGCTGATCGAAGTGTAGATCAGCCTCGGGTTGATCTTGCAGAGCTCCTGGTAGCCGATGCCCCATCCGTCCATGGTCCCGGCGGGATAGGTTTCGATCAGGATGTCCGCCTGGCCGGCCAGGGATTTCAGGATTTCCTGGCCTTCCTTCTCTTCCAGGTTCAGGGTGACATGATACTTGTTCCGGCCTTCCTGCAGATAGGCCATACCCGTTCCCCTGTGCATCACGCCATTGGGCGAATAGGTCCGGATCAGATCGCCCCCCGGGGGTTCGATGCGGATCGTCTCCGCCCCCAGCTCGGCCAGAAGCGAAGAGCAATAACAGCCGGCCATGCTTCGGGAACTCAGGTCCAGCACGGTCAGATCGTCCAGGGCCTCCGGCTTTTCGAAGGCCTTGGCGGGATCGTCCAGCGCCCGGATGTGGTCCGCCCAGTCCGCCCATTTCGGTCTTTTATGTTCCGCCATTGCTCATCACCTCCTTATGATCGCTCCGGATTGGCCGTCCCAGTCTGACGGTGGACGGCGCCCCTGCTGGTCCTTCCACTTGCCGAGGACGCCGTGCAGGTACAGTTCGTCGATCTGGGCCTGGTTTCTCCCGAGAATTTTCCTCATGATGTAGTCGTTGTCGAAGCCGACCGGGCGGACCGTCCATTTGATCTTGGGCGGCGTCTTGGACATCATGACGGGGAATTCGTGCTCCACGTACTTGCCGTACATGGGATCGTCGATCTCCTTGACGAAATCGCGCTCGCGGCGGTGGGGATCCTTGTTCATGTCCACGGCATTGTGAAGCCGGGTTGCGGCGAAGCCATGGGTCTTGCCCAATGCTTCAATTTCATCCGCTTTTTGGGTTTTCCCCCATTCGGCGATGATCGCAAGAATGGCCAGGGCATTTTCCTCCTTCAGGCGGATCTCGTGGTCCTTGAAACGCGGGTCTTTGGCCAGTTCCGGCTTGCCCATGGCCTTGCAGAGCCCCATAAACTCATCCGGCGCCGGCGCCGCGACCGCCGCCAGCAGGCCGTCCTTGCAGAGGAACGTGTCGGCCGGGCAGATGCACTGATCCCGGTTCCCGGACGGCTCCACGCCCTTTCCGGTCATCTGCTGGTAGGGCCAGACCCAGCCCATGGTCCTCATGATGTTTTCGATCTGGGACATCTCGATGAACTGTCCCTTCCCCGTTTTCCGCCGATGATGAAGAGCGGCCAGGACGGCCACCTCGCCCATCAGCCCGCCGTAGTAATCGCAGATCCAGATCGGCTGCTTCAGCGGCGGGCGGCCGGGAAAGCTGGATATCCAGGCATAACCGGCCAGCGCCTGGGCGGCGCCGTCGTTGGAGGGCCGGTCCTGTTCCGCGTACATGCCCCACTGGCCGAACCCGTTTTTCTCGATGTAAATGATGCCGGGGTTGACCTTTTTGATGTCCTCATAGCCGATGTTCCACCGGTTGGTGACGGCCGGCCGAAGGTTGAATTCAATGATGTCCGACTTGGCGGCAAGCTCCTTGAAGATCTGCTGGGCAATGTCGATATGCAGGTCGAGCGCCATGTAGTATTTGTTGGGGTTGATGTGCATGAACATGGGAGACTGTTCCTTGTAGAACCAGCCGAAGGGGTTCAGGGAACGGGTCACGTCTCCCACCGGGGGCAATTCAATCTTGATGACCTCCGCGCCCATTTCGGCGAGAAAGGACGGGCCGGACGGTCCGAAAAGCAGCGTGCAGACTTCCAGCACCCGGACGCCCTTGAGCGGTCCGGAGCTTCTGAACTTGTTCTTGACGTAATCTTTGAAGACTTCAGGCATAAATCCCCTCCTTCTTAAGACCCGGCGCCGTGATCGGCCTCCTGTCCTATTCCTTGTAGAAATGCCCTATCCACAATGACTCCTCTTGAACGTTGTTTGAACGGACGCGATCACCTCCTCTCCGATCGGCGTT
This sequence comes from Syntrophales bacterium, assembly GCA_034678725.1. Classification (GTDB taxonomy): domain Bacteria; phylum Desulfobacterota; class Syntrophia; order Syntrophales; family Fen-1087; genus JAXDBM01. The sequence continues at coordinate 11,733 of JAXDBM010000056.1, forward strand.
TGCCTTTCAATCAAATGCAACCGTGGGGTAAAAAAACAAAAAGCCTTGTTTTCAGTTAAAAAGGCGTTTGTTGATTTCGTTGAACATTTTCCGCAGCAAAAACAGATTCCCTTACGGGACATCTCGCACGTCTTCCGCGTTTCCGTTCATGAAAAGATATGATTTCGGCTGGCAGATCGCGGCTCTGAAACAAGCTGCAATCTTATTTGGTAATTTATCATCCGCGGCGGATGAAATCAAGAAGAAATCGGGGAAACTCCAATCCGGAGGCACGCCGGAAAATAAAGAGGGCAGGCTGTGGTTTGATCCAGCCTGCCCTCGTCAGGAAAGTTCTCAATCAATAATTATTTCACCAGTGGCTTGGGAACGAAGAATACCGGTTTGCCGTAAACGGTGTTGCAAACCGTCGCCCCCGCCAGATAGACCCCGATCCACCCCGAGATGATCAACAGCCACCCCACGATCGGTCTTGTCGTCTTGGGATCGCCGAACCAGCCCGTGTCGATGCCGACGATGAGCCACAGGCAGATGTCGATCAGGACGACCAGGATGAAGATGAACAGGTTGCCCTTGGCATAGGCCGGGGTAACCACGGTCAGGAAGCCCGCGCCCGCCATCCACATCCATCCCTCGATGTAGGCGTCGGGTTTGGGGAACCAGGTCACAGGCGCTGCCGCCGCTACCACCGGTGCTGCCGGCGCTGCTGCCGCCGCTGCCCCGGCTGCCGGAGCCGCTGCCGCCGCCGCTTTCGGAATGAACGCGCCCGCACCCGCCAGCAGCAAGAACTTGGACATCGTGCTCAACGCCGCCCCCAGCATGAAGAAGGCGGAGAAGAACAGGAAGACGTTGCCGCCGGTGATGTTGTGGTCTTTCAACTCCATCACGGCCGTGGTGTACTGAACCAGGCAGCCGCCGATCAGCCAGGCAAACAGGATGGGCAGACCGCCCGGTTTGACCAAGCCAAGAAATACCGCACCAAAACCGAAACATGCAACGGCCAGTGCACCCAGTCCCGCGGGACCCGGAGTTGCAAAACTGTGTTCATGCGCCATAAAAAATTCCTCCTTTTTTTGGAATAATGAAGAGCTTCGTTTAAAATATGATTAATCGCTTAACCACTACTTTATCCGCTCTTGACTCACTCCCATTGCATCCCCCCTTTCTTCGTGAAATGTCATGCCTGCATT
>JAXDBM010000057.1:0-54009 GCA_034678725.1 Syntrophales bacterium
TCGAGTCCAGCGCCCACGAGAACTTCAAGAGGGCCATGCTGGCCGCTTCGGCAACGGACACTTTCCTCATCCTGCGGAAACTCATCCCGGCCCGGGTGATCGTCAACGATTGGGCGAAAACCGTCATGGCCGCGGAGGCGAAGGGGGCGTCGGAGGAGGAGCTGCTGAATCTCATCGGCGAAAAGCGGACGAAGCTCGGCATGTTCGACGGGGACCTCAAGGACGGAGAGGTCCAGATCGGCCAGATCGTGGGCGCCCTGAAGGAGATCCGGCCGGCCGGCGACCTGATCCGCGAGATTGTCGCTCAGTACGGCGAAACGATCCGCAAATTGAAGACTTCCTGAAGCGGGCGAATCGAAAAAACCGGCCGATTACAATATCGATAAGGGGCTCCGTTTCAAATTTCTTCCATCCCGGATTTGTTTTCTGCGGCGGTCCTTCTTTTTCGTGATTTTTTTCTTGACATCGTTGCAAATCTTAATTATTAATCAAGCATGATTGATCAGTCAGTCATATTTTGAATCAAAGGCGAAAACGGTTTTTCAGTCAGTCATAAGGGGTGCGATGGATGAAGGAAAAGAACCTGCCGAAAAGAGACATCATCCTGAATGCGGCCATTCGGGTTTTTGCCGAACAGGGTTATCACTCCTGCCGGACGCTCGATATTTCCAATGAGGCCGGAGTCGCCTACGGCTCGCTCTATCATTACTTCAAGAGCAAAGACGACATCCTGCTGTCCATTTTCCGGGAGCGCTGGAAGCTCCTGCTGGCCCAGATGGATCGCATGAACGAGGAGATCGACGATCCGGAAAAAAGGCTGATCGCCATCTTTGACTTCATCTTCCGCAGCTATGAGAACTATCCGGACATGATGAAGGTCCTGATCATGGATGTGCCCCGCCTGAAGCAATTCTATTCGCCGGAAAACCAGAAGCTCTACAACCGGTTTTTCACGGGCCTGGCGGAGATCTTTCGCGAGGGGCAGGAGCGGGGGATTTTCAGCAGACAGATTTCCCCCATTACGGCCTCCTTCGTTTTCAACGGTGCGGTGGACACCACCATTCGCCAGTATGTGTACAATCCCGAACTCAATCGCGTTGCGCACCCCGTTCGGGACATTAAACGGGAGATCGTCGCCCTTTTGAAGAAGGGCGTCCTGGCGGAAGCGCCGAAGACGGAAAAACCGGCCGCGAAGAGCCCCAGGACGGGGCAGAAATAATCCGGCCGCAAAAGAAAGGAAAATCGAAAATGGGACAGAACTTCTACAAACGGGACGACCGGGATGTTCAGTTTGTGCTGAAGGAGCATCTGCACATCGAATCGCTGCTGAAATACGAAGCGTTCAAAGATTTTTCCCTGGAGGATTTCGACATGATCCTCGATCAGGCGCAGAAAATCGCCGCCAACGACATCGCACCGTCTTTTCAGGACGGCGACCGGGAGGGCTGCCGTTTCGAGAAGGGGCATGTCCGTGTCCCCGCGTCCTTCAAACACTGCTGGGAGGTCTTCCGGGAGGGCGGCTGGTTCGGGCTCTCCATGAAGCCGGACTACGGCGGACAGGGCGTTCCCCAGATCATCGCGGAAGCAGCCCAGGAATTTTTCATGAGCGCCAATTTCGCCTTCGGCTGCTTTGCCGGCATGGGTGCGGGCAACGGCTCCATGATCGAGAACTACGGGTCGCAGGCGCTCAAGGACCTCTTCTGCGCCAGAATGTACGACGGGACCTGGTGCGGCAGCATGTGCCTCACGGAACCGGCGGTCGGGTCCGACGCGCACATGGTGTCGACGAAAGCCATTCCGGACGGTCCGCACTACCGCATCCAGGGGACAAAGATCTTCATCACCTCCGGTGAGCACGACATGGCGGAGAACATCATCCACCTGGTCATTGCCCGGATCGAAGGGGCGCCGGCGGGCGCGAAGGGCGTGTCCCTCTTTGCCGTGCCGAAGATCTGGGTCAACGAAGACGGAAGTCTGGGGCAGACCAACGACGTGGCCTGCATCGGGATCGAGCACAAGATGGGCCTCAACGGTTCGGCGACCTGTGTGATGAATTTCGGCGAGAACAACCGGTGCCGCGGCCACCTGGTCGGCGAGCCCGGCATGGGCCTGGCGTACATGTTCCAGATGGTCAACGGGGCGCGCATGGCCGTCGGGCTCGAATCGGTGGCGTTCGGGGCGAACATCTACGCCAATGTCCTGGCCTATGCAAAAGAGCGGGTCCAGGGGACGCCCTTCGGAAAGCGGGGCGAGCGGGTTCGGATCGTCGAACACGCCGACATCCGCCGCATGCTGATGAATCTCAAGTCCCTCACGGAAGGGATGCGCGCCCTGGTCTACAAGAGCTATTTCATGGAGGACATTTCCCGCCACGCGCCGGACGGGGAGGAACGGAACCGCGCCCGCGGCCTGCTGGAGCTGCTGACCCCGCTGGTGAAAGCCTACTGCTCGGACCGGATTTTTGAAATGGGGCGGGAAGGGATCCAGATCCTCGGCGGGTATGGATTTACCAAAGAGTATCCCGTCGAGCAGTATACGCGCGACTGCAAGATTCTCTCCATCTGGGACGGGACCAACTACATCCAGTCGATGGATCTCATCGGCCGGAAGCTGGCCATGGAAAAGGGAAAGATCTTCAGGAACTGGCTGGACGGGGTGTCCGGTTTTGTGCATGAGAGCCGGAAGACGGACCTGTTCACGCTGGAGTTGGACCTGCTGGAGGAGGCCCTTGAGAAGGTCGTTGAGATGAGCCTGGGCTTCATGCGATGGATGAAGGAAGGCAAACTGGATCTGATTCCGCTGGCGGGAACGCGCTTCCTGGACTGCATGTCCGAGGTGGTGATCTCCCAGCTCCTCCTGGAACAGGGCTGCATCGCCCACGAGCGGCTGGGCGACGGGAGCTTGAGCGAGCCGGACCGGTGTTTCTACCGGGGGAAGGTGGCTACGGTTCGATACTACTGCCGGAATTTCCTGCCCCAGGTTTTCGGCCGGGCGCGCATGATCGGGCTGGAGGACATGACGGCTGTTGCGATGGACGAGGCTTGCCTCGGATAAATATTGAAGAGAAAGGGGAAATGCGAAGGTGGAAAAGCTTTTTTTTGAAGACTATGCAGTGGGAGAGGCGTTCAAATCGCCCGCCCGCACCATGACGGAGACGGATATTGTCCTTTTTGCCTCCCTGACGGGGGACTGGCATCCCATTCACACCAACGTAGAGTATGCCAAGAAAGCCTTTTTCGGCGAGCGCATCGCCCACGGCATGCTCACCCTCTGCGTGGGCAGCGCCCTGATCTTCCGCCTCGGGCCTTTTGTGGCCCTGCCGAAGTCCTTCATTGCCTTCTACGGGATGGACTCGGTCCGCTTTACCGGACCGGTGAAGATCGGCGACACGATCCACTGCGTCGTGCAGGTGGAAAAGCTGGAAGCGAAAGACGACAGGACGGGCGTCATCGTCTCCAAAAACTTCATTCGGAACCAGCGGGATGAGGATGTAGTTGTCTACACGACGCGTGCCCTGGTGGGAAGGAAACCCAAGGCTTGAAGACGTGGCCTGCGAAGGATCGATATTCCTGAATCAGGGACGGCGGGCCGTCCGGTGCCACGGCTTCCTGGGGGCGCGGCTTCGGTCCGGCTCACTCCGTCCGCAGGAACAACGGGGCGTCGGAGACGGCATCCTTCTGGATTTTAAAAAGGGATTCTTCGCCGTTTCCGACAGTTCGGACCGGGACCCGTCTTTCTCGCGGAAGTTCCTGCTCCGGTTTTCCGAAGCGCTGGACGGGCTGGACGGCATCGGATCCGGGCGGGTTTTCAGCGCGGCGGGGCTGGCAGCGCTGAAAGCGGAATTGGAAACCCGTTCTGCGACGGTCCTGTGCGAGATGTCCTCCACGGAGAGTTGCACCTTGACGGGCGTCCTGATCCTGCCGACGGAGGCGGGACGGCAGGGACTGGTGCTGCACACGGGCGACAGCCTGCTTCTGAAATGCGACCTCGGCGCCCGCGAGACTCAGCGGATTACGGAGAATAACTTCTGGATGGTGGGGCGGACCCGCCGGTTCTTCCAGGTTGAATACGTTTTTTTGATGGAGCGGACCCGGCTGCTTCTGGCCACGGACGGCTTCTCCGGCCTGCAGGCGCCGGAATCGGAGAGCGGAGTGGCGTTTATCCAACGGCTTTTCGACGAGCATCCCGTGGAGGAAGTTCCCGATGTCCTCATCGACGGCTATGATCTCGTCGAGAGGGTCCGGGATGACCTGGCCCTGGTCAGCCTCGATCCCTCGCAGATTTTTTTCGCCGACCGGCGCATCGTTCTGGGCGGGACCACGAATGATCTCGAGCGGCGTTTCCAGGACGGATTGACATCCGGTCAATACCGGAATTCCTATGAACCGATGCCCCGGGCCGGGATGTCCTCACTATAGAAACTTTCAGCGGAGGCAAGTAAATGTACGATCAGTATTTCGGAGAATCCCATGAGCTGCTGCGGGCGAGCGTCCGCAAGTTCGTGGAGCGGGAGATCAAGCCCCATATCGACCATTGGGAGGAAGAGGGGACGTTCCCCCTCGATCTTTACAAGAAAGCGGGGGATGCGGGATTCATCGGTCTCGGTTATCCCGAGGAATACGGGGGGACGCCCGGGGACATCTTTCACCAGGTGGCCTACACGGAGGAGATCATGCGCTGCGGGTCCGTCGGCCTCCCCTCGAGCCTGGGGTCCAGCGCCATTGCCGTGCCCCCCATCCTGGCCCTGGGGACGGAGGAGCAGAAGCGGAAATACGTTCCGCCCGTGCTCGCCGGGGACCGGATTGCCGTTCTCGGCGTGACCGAGCCCAGCGGCGGTTCCGACGTCGCCAACCTGCTGACGCGGGCGGTGCGCAAGGGAGACGCCTACATCGTCAACGGCTCCAAAACCTTCATTACCAGCGGGACGCGGGCCGATTATGTCACCACGGCGGTGCGCACCGGCGGTCCCGGGCATGGCGGGATCAGCCTGCTCATCATCGAGCGGGGAACGCCGGGCTTTACCGTGTCCCGGAAACTGGAGAAGATGGGATGGTGGGCCTCCGATACGGCGGAACTGTCTTTCGATGACTGCGAGGTCCCCGTGAAAAACCTCCTGGGAGAGGAAAACAAGGGCTTTCAGGGCATCATGCTCAACTTTCAGAAGGAACGGCTCTACCTGGCTGTCGAGGCCCATGCGGTGGCGGAGATGGCACTCGAGGAAGCCATTCGCTATGCCCGGGAGCGTACGGCATTCGGGAAACTGCTGACCGGGTTCCAGGTCACCCGCCACAAACTGGCGGAAATGGCGACCCTCGTCGAAGCCTCCAAGCAGTTCAACTACCGCGTGGCGGCCAAGATCGGAGACGGAGTCAGCGCCTACAAGGATGTATGCATGGCCAAGAATTTCGCCACCAAGGTCTGCGATCGTGTCGTCTACGACGCGGTGCAGGTCCACGGCGGCTACGGGTACTGCCGGGAATACCTCGTCGAGCGCCTCTACCGGGATTCGCGGCTCTTCTCCATCGGCGGCGGTACATACGAGATCATGAACGAGGTCATCAGCAAGCAGATGGGGCTATAGATGGAGATCGATCTGCACATCCATACGAACCGGTACTCGGGGTGCAGCAACCTGGACCCGCTGGCGCTGGTCCGCAGGGCGCGCCGGATCGGTCTGGACGGCATTGCCCTCACGGAGCACGGCATCCGCTGGACCGATGAGGACATCGCGGCGCTTCGGAGCCGGGCGAAGGATGAGCATCTTCTCGTTTTACCGGGAGAGGAGGCAGCCTGCTATGACCGGAGCGGCCGTTTCCAGGGGGAGTTCCTCGTCTTCGGGTACCCCCGAAGCCTGGGGTCCAGCCGGTCGATCGAGGACCTCTCGGAGTTGGTGCACGGCGAGGGGGGGGTCATCCTGGCCGCCCATCCCTTCAAGAAAACGAAGACTGGAGAAGGGTTCTACGGGGCCGGCTACGGCGTGTACGATTATTCACTGGACGGACTGGAAACGGCGCACCCGTCCTATGATGCGGATAGCGCCTCCCTGGCACGGGCAGCCGAGCAATCACTGAAAATCGCCGGCATCGGTTCGAGCGACGCCCACGACCTGAGGAGCGTCGGCCTGTGCAGGACGCGGTTTTTCGATGTACTCACGGACCTGGCATCCCTGTGCCGGGCCATCCGCGAGCGGCGTCTGGAGGCGCTCTCTCAAGTCAGGCTTCTCGCGTCATGAAAATTCACGTTGTTGCGGAAGGGATTCGCGAACGGAATCGTTATGACTGACCGGTCAATCAAAAGACGGGGATTCCGAACCGGCGGAAACGGTTCACCGGCCGCATCGACCGGTGCGCGGCATGGTGCCGAACATTCAAAACCAAAGAGGAGGGTATGTTATGGCTAAGGCATTCAAGGTTCCGAGAAATCGAGAAGAGATCATGGCTTGGATCGACGGCATTCCCCTGTACAAGGGAGACCAGACCCAGGACCTCTCCTTCAAGAGCAGGGAGGAGATCCGAAGCGCCCAGGACGCCAACCTGGTCCAGCAGATGGAGCGTCTGGAGAAGCAGAGCCCCTACTACCGGGAGAAGTTCAAGGAGTGGGGCATCGATCCCAAGTCGATCCGAACCATCGACGATCTGGAGAAGGTCCCCGTCACGAGCAAGGCGGACTATATGAAGGACCGGGGCGAATCCTTCAAGCTCGACATGGATTTTGCCAAGATCATGGAATACATCCTCTACGAAATCACCTACACCACCGGAACGACCACGGGTCTCCCCTCGCGGTTCTACAACACGACCTACGACATGTTCATGCAGACCTGGATGTTCCGGATCGGCTGCAAGGTCTGCTACCTGGAGCCCGACGACATTCTCATGAACCTCTTCCCGTTCCACTTCATTCCCCACATCGGGTACTACAAGACGGTCCACTTCGCCTCCGCCGTCGGGATGACGCTGTGCTGGGGCTTCACCGGCGCCCCGCTCCCGGGGTTCCCCCACAACATCCACCGCTCCATGCAGCAGGCCATCGAGGATATCGAGAAGAAGCGGGTGAACGCCCTTTCGGGGATCGCCTCCTACATCCGGCGGCTGATCATGGCGGCGGAGGAGCAGGGACGCGACTTCTCCCGAATCAACAAGATCCAGGCCTTGGGGGAGGCGGTTCCGAAGGGGATGCGCGACGACATGCGCCGGCGGCTGCAGAAGATGGGGGCAGGGGATGTCTTCATCAGCAACGCCTTCGGCTTTACCGAGGGACAGACAGCCTTTCAGGAATGCGCGGAGCTGGGCGGAGCCCACTGCGGGACGCCCCAGCTGTACTATTTCGAGGCCGTGGACGAGCAAGGCAAGCGGAAGCCAGACGGAGAGCCGGGGCTGCTGTGCATCACGCACCTGGACCGCCGGGGCACCTGCCTGTTGCGTTACCTCGTCGGGGACATTGTGGCGATCACCAACGAGCCCTGCCCGATCTGCGGCCGGAACGACCAGCGGATCGTGACGACAGTCGGCAGCACCTACGGGACCCGGACCAGCGAACTCATGAAGGTCAAGGGAACGCTGATCAATCCCGAGACCATGCGGGACGCCGTGGCCAACACCCCGGGCGTCATCGAATACCAGTTCGTCGTCACGAAGGAGAAGGCCGACGATCCCTACTCCATGGACCTTCTGATCCTCAAGGTGGGCGCCGACGAAGGCGCGGACAAGGCGAAGCTGGAGGCGGAACTGAAGGACAAGGTCAAGCGGGCCGTGGAACTCACGCCCAAGGTGGTGTTCGTGCCCTTTACGGAAATTTTCAATCCCGGCCAGACCCTGAAGGCGACGCGAATCGTCGACCAGCGGCCCAAGGAATGAGGAAAACTCGGACGTTGATTTTTCGGGCGACGCCATCGCCCCTCTGCGAGGAGATCGTAATGATGCGCGCAAAGAAAGCCTGAGATCGGAAACGGAAAATCAGATCCACCCTCCTGAGGATGTACGGGAAGGAGTATGCGGAATCCCACCCTCCGGATTCAAACTCCGCCCGTCATCCCCCGGAGCGGCATTGAACAGAACCGCCGCCGGCTCATCATGGACGGAGGCGTAAAAAAGCGAGAAAGGAGTTTTGAACGATGGAAGTGAAGAACATCACCGTGCTGGGAGCGGGGACCATGGGCCACGGCATCGCCCAGGCCGCCGTCCAGGCAGGTTTTGACGCAGTTCTCTATGACATCAGCGCGGAGTTCGTCGAGAAGGGAGCTGCCCGGATCAAGAAGAGCCTCGCCAAGCGGGTCGAAAAGGGCAAGCTGGCACAGGACCAGATGGAAGCCATCCTGGGTCGCCTGAAAACCTCGACGAATCTGGCGGAGGCCGTAAAGAACGCCGATTTCGTCGTCGAGGCGGTCCCCGAGAACCTGGACCTGAAGAAGAAGATCTTCGCCGAGCTGGACAAACTCTGCAAGCCCGAGACGATCCTGGCCACGAACACCTCCGTCCTGTCGGTCACGGCCGTGGCGGGAGCGACCAGCCGGAAGGATCAGGTCGTGGGAACCCACTTTTTCAATCCCGCCGCAGTGATGAAGCTCGTTGAGATCATCTGCCCCGTGGGTGCGGCGGACAAGACCGTGGAAATTGCCATGGATACGATGAAGCGCCTGGGAAAGACCCCGATCAAGGTCAAGGACACGCCCGGGTTCATCGTGAACCGCCTGCTGGGCCCCCTCTACATGACGGCCGCCCAGATGGTCCTCGATGGGACCGCCACGGCGGAGGACATCGATACGGCCATGAAGCTGGGTGCGGGACACCCGATGGGTCCCTGCGAGTTGGCGGACTTCGGCGGTTTCGACGTCATCCAGATGGCCCAGGATTCGGTCTTCGAGTACACCCATTCCGAGGCGGACAAGCTGAACATCCTGTACCGCAAGATGATCGAGGCGGGCCGCCTGGGATTCAAGAACGGCAAGGGCTTCTATGACTACATGCCGGACGGGACGAAAAAACCCTTCAAGGTTTTCTGAACCGGCTGCATCCACTCCCGCGCGCAGGGTGGACGCTTCCCCCGGACCGGCGGCGAAACGGATGAAGAATAGAATTCAGACACGGAAAGAAAGGATCATCCTATGGAGTACAAAGACATCATTGTAACGAAGGACGGGGCTGTGGCGACGATCGCCATCAACCGGCCGGAAGTGCTCAACGCCATCCGCTACGAGACCATGCTGGAGATCCAGGACGCCCTGGACGGCATCGCCGGCGACGACGCGATTCGCGTGGTCGTCCTCACCGGCGCAGGCGACAAGGCCTTCGTGGCGGGAGGGGACATCTCCGTCATGGCCAAGGGGGCGGGCTACCTGGACGTCCTCCACACCCTTCCGGAGGGGCAACAGATCACCTGGAACATCGAACACTTCCGGAAGCCCGTCATCGCCCGCATCAACGGCATCGCCCTGGGCGGCGGCACCGAACTGGCCCTGTGCTGCGACATCCGCGTCGCCGCCGATACGGCCGTCATGGGCGTCCCGGAGATCAATCTTGGCATCATTCCCGGGTACGGAGGAACCCAGCGTCTGCCCCGCGTCGTCGGGGTCGGCATGGCGAAAAAGCTGGTCCTGTCGGGAGAGCACATCAAGGCCGAGGAGGCCTACCGCATCGGCCTGGTGGACATGCTGGTCCCGAAGGCGGAGCTGGATGACGCCGTGGCGAAGCTCGCAAAACGCATCGCTTCCAAGAGCCCCATCGCCCTGGCCATGGGCAAGGAAGCCATCAACATGGGCGTCCAGGCGGACCTCCGGACGGGCCTCTCCATCGAGGCGCGCTGCTTCAGCCTGTGCTTCGGGTCGCAGGACCGCGTCGAGGGCATGAACGCGTTCCTGGAGAAGAGGAAGCCCGCCTTCACGGGCAAGTAAGGAGGATTGGAAATGAGAGAAGTATACATCGTCGACGGCGTCCGGACGCCCATCGGCCGGATGGGTGGCGCCCTCTCCGGGTTCCGGCCGGAAGAGCTGGCCGCCTTCGCCCTTCGGGGACTCATCGAAAAGACGAAGATCGACCCGGCCATCGTGGAGGACGTTCTTGTCGGCCATGCCTGCACGAACAACGCCGCGGTCAACATCGCCCGCTGGGCGGTTCTCAAGGCGGGCTTCCCGGTGTCGGTGACGGCACAGACCGTGGAGCGGCAGTGCGGTTCCGCCCTTCAGACCATCAACACCGCGTCTATGGCCATTCTGGCCGGCTACGGGGACGCCTATATCGCCGGAGGGTGCGAAAGCTGGAGCAACGCGCCTTACCTGATGGAGCGCCAGAAAGTCCCCTTCTCCCTGGCGCCCAACGCATTCATCACCAAGGAAGTCGGCCCGACGGCGGAGACCAACGCCCCGATGGGGATCGTTGCGGAAATCCTGGCGGAGGAGTGGGGCGTCTCCCGGGAGGAGCAGGATGCCTTCGGCCTTCGAAGCCAGACGCTGGCCATTCGGGCCATCGAGGCCGGATATTTCAAGGAAGAGATCGTGCCCGTCACAATCCCGCAGCGGAAAGGAGATCCCGTCATTTTCGATCGGGATGAGCACCCCCGCGCGACGACCCTGGAGAAGCTGGCCGCACTCAAGCCCGTCTTCAAGAAGGGGGGCACGGTGACCGCAGGCAGCTCGTCCGGGATGAACGACGGGGCCGTTGCCGTCCTGCTTATGTCCCGGGAAAAGTGCGAAGCGATGAGGCTCAAGCCGCTCGGCCGCTTCGTGTCCTGCGCCCTGGCCGGCGTGGAGCCGAAGTACATGGGCATCGGTCCAGCTTATGCCGTGCCAAAGGCGCTGGAGCGGGCCGGCCTGAAGCTGGCGGACATGGATATCGTGGAGTGCAACGAGGCCTTTGCCTCGCAGACGCTCGCCGTGATGAAGGAGCTTCAGAAAAACGGTCATGCCGTCGACCCGGAGAAGTGGAACCCCTATGGCGGGGCCATCGCCTTCGGTCACCCCAACGGCATGAGCGGCGGCCGTCTCGCCCTGGCGGTGCTCCACCACCTGAAGCGGACCGGCGGCCGTTACGGACTGGCCACGCTCTGCATCGGCGGCGGCCAGGGTATCGCGACGGTTTTCGAGAGGATTTGAGGAACCGGGAGCCGGTCGCCCTCAGGGCGGCCGGCGGCGCCTGGCAAGGAGGATTTCATGGCAGAACGGGTAGCAATCGTGGGCCTCGCCCAGACGAAGTTTGCCCCCAAGCGCGCGGATGTCAACTACGGAGAGATGGCCTACGAAGTCATTGAGGCTGTTCTGCGCCAGACGGGGCTGGAAATGAAAAAGGACATCGACAACGCCATCAGTTGTTCCCACGACATCTGGGACGGCCAGACCATCTCCGACATCGGGATCACCGACGTCATCGGCGGGCATCTCCGCAACGAAGAGAAGATGGCCCTGGACGGATCGACGGCTGTCTATTACGGGACTGTCGGCATCCTGTCCGGCGAATTCGAATGCACACTGCTGATGGCCCACACGAAGATGTCCCAGACCAATCGGAGCATCGTGAACAATGACGCCTTCGACCCCATCTACACGCGCATGCTGGGGTTCGACTATACGGCGGCGGCGGCCCTGCAGGCCCGGCGATACCTGTACAAATACGGCGTCACGGCGGAACAGGTCGCCCGTGTGGTGGTGAAGAACCTGGGCAATGCGAAGCGGAATCCCGTCGCCCACCAGTCGGGGGACCTGACGGTCGCCGACGTCCTGAGCAGTCCGCTGGTGGCATCGCCCCTGCGGAAGCTCGACATCGCACCGGACACGGACGGCGCCGTTGCCATGATTCTGGCATCGGAGAGGCGCGCCCGGGAAATCACGAAAAACCCCGTTTGGATTCGCGGCATCGGAACCTGTTACGACGCCCACTACCTGGGCGACCGGGACCTGGCCGGCGTGTTTGCCCTGGAACGGGCGGCTGCACAGGCCTACCGGATGGCCGGAATCAAGAATCCGCGCCGCCAGATCGATGTGGCGGAGGTGGGCGACGATTTTTCCTATCAGGAACTCCTCTGGATGGAAGGGCTCGGCCTCTGTGATCGCGGAGAAGCGGCGCGGATGCTGGAGGCGGGCGCCACGGAGATCGGCGGGAAACTTCCCGTCAACCCCTCCGGCGGTCTTCTGGGCGGCGTGCCCATCAACGTCTACGGACTCAACCGCGTGGCCGAGGCGGCCCTTCAGGTCATGGGGAAAGCCGGCGAACACCAGGTCAAGAAGGATGTGCGGATTGCCGTGGCCCAGGGGCACAGCGGTTTCTGCGGCCAGCACCAGTGCGTCGTTGTCCTCGGAAAGGAGTAAGGAGGATCCATCATGAAAAGAAACGTTGCCATTATCGGAGGCGGGCAAACCTATCACGCGGCGCGCCGTCATGACGTGGACCAGGTGGAGATGGTGAACGAGGCCGTCCGCCGGGCGCTGGACGATGCCGGGATGACCATCGATGAGATCGATTCGGTCTTCCTGGGCAATATGGAGTTTTTTGAAGGGGTGCACATGACGGACTGCTGGCTCGTGAACGGAACCGGCGCTTACGGCAAACCGGGACTGAAGATCACGACCGGAGGCACCGTCGGCGCGACGACGGTCTGCGTCGGCGCCCACCACATCGCCAGCGGCCTGTTCGACAGGGTCCTGTGCATCGGTTTCGAGAAGCAGGAGGAAGGCGACACGGGGGCCATCCTGAGCGGCGTCGCCAATCCCCTGTGGGGACGTTCCATGGCCGGCGCGGCCGTGGGCTATTTCGCCATGATGGGTTCTTCCTACATGGCCAACTGGGGGGCCACGGAGGAGCACTCCGCCATGGTCGCGGTGAAGGCCCGACAGAACGCGCGGAAAAATCCTTATGCCCACCTGAAACTCGACATCTCCATCGCGGACGCGCTCAATTCGCGCATGCTGGCCTATCCGATTCGAATGCTGGACATGTGCCCCGCCTCCAACGGGGCGTGCGCCATGATTCTGGCCGATGAGAAAACCGCAAAAAAACGCTGCAAAAAGCCGGTCTGGATCCGGGCGATGGATACGGCCCACAATGAGCAGTTCGAGCTCGACTGGCGGTTCGTCGACACCAAGCGGCCGATCTTCTCCAGGGCCTGCGCCGCCCGCCTGTACAAGAAATTGGGCGTCAAGAAGCCGGCGGAATATTTTGACGTCTTCGAAATTTACGAACCCGCGACGTGGGCGGAACTGATCTGGTACGAGGATCTCGGTCTGTGCGGCCCGGGTGATGGTTTCCGGCTCGTCGAGAAGGGGATGACGAACATCGACGGCCCCATTCCGGTGAATCCGTCCGGAGGCGTCCTCTCCACGAACTGCATCGGGGCGTCGGCGATGCTCCGCGTCTGGGAGGCGGCCCTTCAGATCCGCGGGGATGCCGGCGGCCATCAGGTCCCGAAGGACGTCCGTCGCGCCCTGACAACGGCTTATGGCGGCACGAACTGGACGGTCATGACGGCCCTGTCGAAGACCCTGGAAGATTGAGGAGGCATGAAGATGGTACGGAAAGAACAGGAATGGATCTCGATTCCCATGACGGTGGACGTCCCCTTCCGGTTTGCCGCCGGTCGGTACATGACAAAATTCATGGTCGAGATGCGGGACCACGGCAGGATCCATGGGGTGCGGTGCCCGCAATGCCGAAGGGTGCAGCTGCCGCCCCGGATCGTCTGCGCCGAGTGCCATGTGAAGAACGAAGAGTGGGTGGAACTGCCCCATGAAGGGACGATCGTGGCCTTCACGATCATGTATCTTCCCCTGACGGATCCGACGACGGGGAAGCCCCACGAGCCGCCCTTCGTTTACGGATCGGTAAGGCTGGACGGCGCATCGTCGGTCCTGGATCATTTCATCAACGTGGAGCCCGATATGGAAAAGGTCTGGGTGGGGATGCGCTGCCGCCTGGTCCTGCGTCCGCAGGAAAAGCGGATCGGCGACCTGAGCGACATTCTCTATTTCGATCCCCTGCCCGGGCAGACACGACCGAAGTGAGAAAGGGTCCCGACAACACGAATCAGGATCCGCATGGATTTCAGAAGCCAAGGAGCAGATTTCATGGAAGAGCAAAAGAAATACGAACCCTTTGAGGTGGATCAACACATGACGGCCCATGGCCGCTACTACGCCGGCCGCATGGGGAGCCGCTTTTACATTGCCCTCCGGGACAAAAAGAAAATCCTCGGTGCAAAATGTGACCGGTGCAACAAGGTTTTCTGGCCGCCCCGGTCGACCTGCGGCGTCTGCTTTTCGGAGCTGACCGAAACCGTGGAGATCGGCCCCCTGGGGACGGTGGAGACCTTCACGGTCGTGACCTACAACGAGCCCGTTCAGCCCCGGAAGGCGCCGTTCATCTACGCGGTGATCCGCCTTGACGGCGCCGATACGGGAATGGCGCACTTCCTGGACGAGGTGGATTTCGAGAGGGTGCACATCGGCATGCGGGTGCGGCCCGTCTTTGCGGCGGAAAGAAAGGGGAATATCCTGGACATCCGCCATTTCAAACCCATCTGAAAGACGGAGAACGGAGAAAGGCATATGGACGAAAAAGCGAAGCGGTGTTACCTGGCCTCCTTTGACGGCGTTCCCAAGGCGGAGCGGAATCCCGCCAATTACCAGCGCCGGGACGATGCGAGCCACATCTACACGGAAGGCGACTACTACGAATGGTGGTACGTAGACTGTTCCTTCGACAACGGCTACCACATGGTTCTGACCTACCATTACCGGAACCATTTCCTGAACCCCATCATTCCCACGACCCAGTTGATGATCTACCGGCCCGACGGAAAGCAGACAGCCCGGTTCGCCGTGTGGAAGCCCGAGGAAACCTATGCGGGGGCCGACTGGTGCGACGTGCGCATGGGCGACAGCTGGCTGAAGGACCTGGGCGGCGGCCGGTATGAACTGTCCATGATCATCAACGGCGTGGGCGCGCGGCTCAGCCTGAAAAGCGTCGTTCCCGGCTGGAAGCTCGGCGCGGGGTTCAACTACAAGGACGAGGAAGCCGTCAAGGTTGCCGGCTGGGTGGTGCCCGTCCCTTACGCGGAGGTGGAGGGCGAACTGGTCCTCAAGGAGGGGACGATCCCGGTCAAGGGGGCCGCCTATCACGATCACAACTGGGGAAACATGCGGATGCACGAGATCTGCTCGTCCTGGTACTGGGGCCGGATCCATCACGGCGATTACTGCCTGGACTACGGTTGGGTTTTCCCGCGAGATCCGGAGGCGCCCATATTTGCGCCGCTCCTCATCGCCCGGGGCAACGAGATCGTCCTGTCGACGAACATCATGCGGACGGAACTGGGAAACATGGCCCGGGATACGAAGATCGGGCGGGAATACGCGAAGAGCCTCGTGATCACCACGGACAATCTGGGCGTGAAGATGCGTCTGGCCATCGACACGACCCGCGTGGTGGAAACCATGCAACTCCCCAAGGCCGCCGCCTGGGACCAGTACTATTTCCGGTTCCTCGGCGACTACCGGATGGACATCGAGATCGACGGAAAGAAGGATGCCGTCCAAGGGGAGATGCTCCACGAATATATGGTCCTGTAAACAGCAACAAAACCAAGAAAGGAACACGATATCATGACAACAGCAAAACAGTACGACGCCATCGTTATTGGTGCGGGAGTCGGGGGCCTTTCCGTGGCCGCCCTCATGGCTAAAGAAGGAAAGAAGGTCCTGGTCCTCGAACAGCTCGACCGTCCGGGCGGGCGCGCCCTGTCCATTCGAGGGGAGGAAATTGCGGAAAAGGGGCTGGACTGGTACAAGAAAATCCTGTCCTCCCAGTTCACCTACATCGCCGATGCGCAGCCGACCGTTGAGAAGATCATCGCGGACCGAATGCTTGACGGCTACACCCTCGACATCGGCTACCACGCCATCAGCGCCAATGGCGCGGGCTACATGCTGGACTTCGAAGACCTGATCGGGGGGCTCACCGAGGTGGCCAAACACGGCGCCATGTACGGGAACTACTACAAGGGAACCCTCTACCGAGATGTTGCCGGGACCTTCATCGACCCGCAACTCAAGAAGATCGGAAAGGAAATGAAGATTCCCTTCCTTTCCTTCTACAGCGACGCCTATGGGCTCCCGGAGGAGGAGATCGACCGTCTGGAGAAGGTCTCCTTCCAGCAGTGGGCCGAGGGCAAGGGGATCACGAAAAGCGACGTCCTCTTCGAACATCTCCACTCCGTAGCGACGCTCTTTTCGACGATCAACGACCCGAAGGACATTTCCATGGGGGACATCTTCCGCTACTTCAAGCACGCCTTCGGCCCCAAGCTGACACGAGGCGTCCTGGGCTGGGTCGGAGGATTCGTCGGAAACGGCACGATGGAATGGTCCAGGGCGGTGGCCGGCAAGATAAAGGGATTCGGCGGAGAAATCCGCTTCCAGGTAAAGGTCCTGGAGATCATGGTGGAAGGCGGGAAGGTCACGGGCGTCCGGGCGGAGACGCCGGACGGCAAAGAGACGTTCCTGGCCGACACGGTGGTCAGCAACATCCCCGCCCAGAACACCTTCAAGGTCATCGACCGGAAGTATTTTCCCGAGGCTTGGTCGACGAAGGTCGAGTCCATGTACGGCTACGGAAGCTACGCCCCCTACATGGGCCTCAACAAGCTCGTGATGCCCGAGGAAGAGGCGAAGATGGGGCTCAAGAACACCTGCATCCTTCCCCGATCAGAGGGCTACGACTACGACGTCTACATCTGCTGGAATATCCAGTCTGCCGTGGACCCATCCGTGGCGCCGGCGGGAAAGTACCTTTACACGGCTTACCTTCCCCTGACGGAGAAGGAGTCCCGTAACCCCGCACTGGTGAAGAAGATCGTTGCACGGCTTCCGGAGTTCATGGAGGAGATCTACCCCGGCTTCAAGGAGAGTATCGACTGGAAGCTCGACCTCGTCTGCTGGAAGCTGGAAGGCGTCGCCAAGAGCATCGACCAGGCGGGGACCCAGAAGGTGCCCGTGAGGTCGGAGCATGTGAAAGGCCTCTTCTTCGCCGGAGATACGGCCAAGGGGTATGGCGTGGCCATGGACTGCGCCATCGCCTCCGGCGTGATCTGCGCGGGGGAGATCCTCGGCAAGGATTTCGGCATCCGCTGAAAGAAAGGAACGGAAGGCTTTATGGGCCGAAAAGTGATCGTCACCTGCGCGCTCGTCGGGTCGTCGACGCGCAAGCACCAGAATCCGAACACGCCGTACACGCCCAAAGAACTGGCCGACGCGGCGTATCTGGCCTTCAAGGCGGGGGCCGCCATGGTACATGTCCATGCCGTTGAGGATGATGGCACGAACTCGGTGCGCGTGGAGCGCATTCGGGAAGGGCACGACGCCATCAAGCAGCGGTGTCCGGATCTGATCGTGAATCTCACCTCCGCCCTGGGCGCGGGAGCGACATACGAACAGCGCCTCGGCCAGATTGAGGTGATCAAACCCGAGATGGCCTCTCTCAACATGGCAACGATGAATTTCGCGGGTGTCAACCGGAAGACGGGGGAAGTCCTGATCGATTACACCTTCGAGAACCCGCTCAACATCGTGTCGAAATTTGCACAGACCATGAAAGAGGCAGGGACCAAGCCGGAAATCGAGGTCTATTCGACGGCGGGAATCGACAACTACCATTTCCTGGCTCCGAGCGGATTCTTTACCGATCCCGTCAATTTCAATTTTGTCTGGGGAGTCTGCGGCGGCGCTGCCTTCCGCCCGGCGTCATTCATCGCGATGGTCAACGCCCTGCCGCAGGGCGCCAATTTCACAGCCTGCGGCATCGGCAACGAGGAGTGGACGGCCATCACTCAATCCATCCTCTGTGGGGGCCACGTGCGGGTCGGCCTGGAGGACAACCTGCGGATGCCCAGCGGGCAACCGGCAAGGGGAAACTACGAACTGGTGGAGCAGGCGGTGCGCATTGTGGAGCTCTTCGGCCACGAACCGGCGACCCCCGACGAGGCCCGGGCCATCATGGGTACGACCAAACGGTAGAACGGCGGGCCCCGGTCTTTCTTCTCTCTGCGAAGAAGACGGGGCCACCGGACCGGCAAATGCCGGCAAGATCCTGAAGCGCATTGCCCCTTGACGCCGGGGGCTTTTCAACATAGATAAATCTTGGCACTTCACCGCTTCCGGTGAAAGGGATCCTGTTACACGGAAGGGGAGCGACCATGTCGCAAGACGTATACCGAAGTCTGCAGCAGTGTTTGGACCGGATGTCACTCGGGTTCCCGCCCACGGATTCAGGAATCGAGATCGAAATCCTGAAGAAGCTGTTTTCCGAACGGGAAGCCGCGCTGTTCCTCTCCATGACCCCCCGCCTCGAAAATCCGTCGGAGATTGCCGCCCGCCTGAACCGGGGCGCCCACGGGATCGATGCGCAGTTGCGGGACATGGCCTCCCGGGGGCTGCTCTTCAGCCTGCGGAAGGGCGATGTTGTGAAGTACGGAACGATCCCCTTTGTCCACGGCCTTTTTGAGTTCCAACTGACCCGGCTCGACCGGGAACTGGCGGGAATGCTGGAGCGGTATTTCAACGAGGCCTTTCACGGGGCTGTGGCCCAAAGCGCGGCAGCCTTTCTGCGCACGGTTCCGGTTCAGGAGTCGGTGGATGTCGCGCACCGCGTGGCGGCTTACGAGGATGCCGTGGCGATTCTGCGGCGCCAGGGCCGGATCGTCGTGGCGGAATGCATCTGCCGAAAGCAGCAGGGCCTGCTGGACCGGGGCTGCGGCAAGCCTCGAGAAGTCTGCTTCATGTTCGGCTCCATGGGTCAATACTATCTGGATCACGGTCTGGGACGGGAGGTCGGAACGGATGAGGCAGTGCGCCTGCTCATGGAGGCCCAGCGGGCCGGTTTGGTCACGCAGCCCGCCTCGGCACAGAACCCCAGCGGCATGTGCAACTGCTGCGGCGACTGCTGCAGCGTGCTTCGCGCCTTGCGCCTGCAGCCCAGACCGGCGGTAATGGTCTTTTCAAATCACTATGCAACGATCGAACCGAGTGCGTGTACCGGCTGCGAAGCGTGCCTGGAACGATGCCAGATGTCGGCTATCGTCATGGATAAAGACGGCCGGGCCCGGTTGGACAGGGACCGGTGCATCGGCTGCGGCCTGTGCGTTCCCGTCTGTCCGGTCGAGGCGATTCGCCTTGTTCCAAAGGATGCGCAGCGGATCCCGCCTTCAGGGACGATGGAGCAGATGCTGAACATGGCCCGGCTTCGCGGGCTGGCCTGACCGTTTTTTGGGGTTCATGCAATTTCGGAAGACGGAGTGTGAACCCGGTTATGATCATGCGGACGGGGAAATCGGTCCGGAAAGGAAATCAGGAACGACGCCCGGGTTAGCCTGCAGCCCATCCGGACGATGGAGATAGAGATCATCAAGGGCGCCGTCATCAATCGGGACACCCTCAGAACGGAAATTACCCCTAACCGGACGGACGGCTGCGAAGCGGACCGTCTCTTCAACGAGGAGATGAAAGGTATGTTTGCGAATCTTTTTACACCCCTGCGGATCGGAGACATGGAGGTCCCCAATAGAATCGTCATGCTGCCCATGACCACGGGATACTGCGAAGCGGACGAGTCGGTCGGAGACCGCCTGATCGACTTCTACGAAGAGCGGGCGAAGGGCGGGGCCGGCCTGATTTTCATCCCCTTCTCCCCGATCACGGCCGGATCGCCGGTCGAGCCCGGCCTGTTCGACGACCGTTTTCTGCCGGGTGTCCGGCGGCTCACCGCGGCCGTCCGGTCGCAGGGGTCGAATGTCGCCTGCCAGCTCATCACCTCCTATCACATTATCCTTCGGGATAACGTTGTCGAAGCCGTCGCGCCTTCGGCGATTCTGAACCAGATGATCCGGGTCGTTCCGCGCGCCATCACCGTCGAGGAGATCCGCTTCATCGTCGAAAAATACGGCGAGGCGGCGCGGCGCGCCCGCGAAGGCGGCTTCGATGCCCTGGAGGTGCTGGTCGGCGGCGGTTATCTGCTGAACCGGTTTCTCTCCCCGGTCGGCAACCGGCGCGACGACGCATACGGGGGCAGCCTGGAGAACCGCATGCGGATTCTTCTGGAGATCGTCGAAAGCATTCGAAAGGCCGTCGGCGGGGACTTTCCGATCGGCATCCGCCTGAACATCGAGGAGCAGATGCCCGGGGGGCACACCGTCGAGGACTCGAAGGTCGTCGCCCGCATCCTGGAGCAGGCGGGCGTGAATTTCATCAACGCCTACACGGGCTGGCACGAGTCGCCGATCCCCACGGTCGCGTCCTCGCTGCCCAAGGGCGCCTTTGCCCATCTGGCGGGAAAGGTCCGGGGCGCCGTCGGGATCCCCGTTATCGCGGCCAACCGCATCAACGACCCGTTCACGGCTGAGCGGATCCTGTCCGACGGACAGGCCGACCTGATCGGCATGGGCCGGGCCCTTCTGGCCGACCCGATGCTTCCCCGCAAGGCGAAAGAGGGGCGAGTCGACGAAATCGTTCCCTGCATCGCGTGCTCGAACTGCCTGAGCGGCATCCTTTCCACCGTCTACAAGCACTGGGGAGAGGGCGTCAACATCACCTGCACCGTGAACCCGCTGCTGGGCCGGGAAGGCGAGCGCCTGCCCGGCCGCGCGGAGACGCCGAAAAAGGTCTTCGTCGCCGGCGGCGGCCCCGCGGGACTCACGGCGGCGATGACCGCCGCGGCACGGGGACATCGGGTTACCCTGTTTGAAAAGGAGGCCGAGCCCGGCGGATGGCTTCGGATCGGCTGCCTGCCGCCCCACAAGGAGGAGATTCGCAACCTGGCAAACAGCCTGGATTTCCGCGCCAGGCAGGCCGGCGCGGAAATCCGCCTCAACTGCGGTCTGGACGCTCGAACCGTCATGGAGGAAAAGTGCGATGCCCTGGTTCTGGCCCCGGGCGCTTCCCCCATCGTCCCGGCAATTCCCGGCGTGAAGCTGCCCCATGTCGTTGCGGCGGAAGATGTCCTGGCGGGGCGGGTGGTTGTGAAGGGGGCGGTCATTGTAATCGGTGGCGGCTTGGTGGGATGCGAAACGGCGGAGTTTATCCTGGATCGGCGCGGCGAGGGCACGACCGTTGCCGTTCTGGAGATGCTGGACAGGCTCGCGCCGACGATCTCCCCGACTTACCGGCCGTTTTTCCTGGCGCGGCTGAAAAAAATGGGCATTCGAATGGAGACGAACGCCACCGTTCTGGAGATTACCGAAGACGGCGTCAAGGTGGACCGGAAGGGGACCGCCGATTTCATTCCGGGGAACGCGGTGGTCGTCGCTGTGGGCCTGAAACCGGATCCGGCGCTTGCAGAACCCTTTCGAGGATTGGCCCCGGAAATTTACCGAATCGGGGACTTCGTTCAGCCCCGCATGATCAAGGAGGCGATTGCCGAGGGGTTCGAAGCGGGGATCAAGATCTGACGGAAATGGCAGACTCGGCGCAACCGGAGATTTCAAAACACATATGACCAAGGAGGCAGCATGAACAGCAACGATCCTTTCCGGGTTGAAAAAGAAGGCCATATCGCATGGCTCATTCTGAACCGGCCGGAGAAGCGCAACACCATGGGCTTCACTTTTTATGAAGGCTTGGGCGGGCATTTCGATGCCTTTGACCGAGACCCGGAAGTGCGGGTGGTGATCATCCGCGCCGAGGGCAAGAGCTTTACCGCCGGAACGGATCTGGAGGATCTCGGAAGCCTCTACCGGCAGATGACGTCCGGCGATCGTGAGGATTTGCGGCTGAAGATCCTGCGGGCGCAGCGGGGCATCAACAGCCTGGAAAAATGCCGGAAACCCGTTATCGCCGCGGTGCACGGTCATTGCCTGGGGGGCGGCGTCGACCTGCTGTGCGCCTGCGACATTCGGATCGCCGCGGCGGACGCCCTGTTCGGCGTGCGGGAAGTGCGCGTGGCCTTTATCGCCGATGTCGGGACGCTGCAGCGTCTTCCCCACATCATCGGAGACGGATGGTTCCGGGAACTGGCCCTGACCGGTCGCGATTTCGATGCCGCGGAAGCCCTGCAGATGCGTTTCGTCACTCGGGTCTGCCGGGACCGGGACGAGCTCTATCTCGAGGCGAAAAAGATTGCCGGGCAGATCGCCTCCTGTTCGCCCCTGGCCGTCCAGGGAACCAAGGACGCCATCCTCTACAGCCGAGACCACGGGGTCTACCCGGGGCTTGAATACACGGCCCAGAAAAATGCGGCCATGATCCCTTCGGAAGACATGGTGGAAGCGGTCGGGGCGTTCCTGGAAAAGCGAAAGCCCGTCTTCACGGGGAACTGATTCATCCCGGTCCGGCGCCGGCGCCGCGGCCCGGCAATCTTTCCGCCGGAATCGCGGACTCGCAGGGAACCCCGGTCTGACAGAGGCCGCACCCGTAGCTTTCAAACCCGAAGCGGGTCTTTGCGTAAGGCGCCACGACGTTGAAGAGATAATCCCGGCATTTTTGCTTGTCGTGGCCGGACGAGCCGAGCGCTCCCGCGGGGCAGCGTTCAATGCACTTTCCGCACTTTCCGTCCGGGTAGAAAAGGCAGTAGGCGCGGTGGTCCCCATAAGGCCGCGGGGTCGGAGGCAACTCGATATCGGCAATGACGGAGCCGCAGCGCATCGCCTTGCCCCGGGCCGTGATCAGCCCGTCGCAGAGGCCGAAGGTTCCCAGCCCGGAAACATGGGCCGCATGGCGTTCCGACCAGTTGGAGGCAAGCCCGTAACGATCCGAGTTCTGCCATTCCCAGAGCGGGGAGAGCGAGGGCGCAACGGCCCTGCAGCCAATCTGCTCAAGGGACGCGACGACATGGCGGGCCAGGGCCGCGTTGGCCTGCTCGCCGAAGTTCCGAGACCGGGACCAGCGTTCGGAGGGATATTCCCGCTCTTTTCGATTGTCCCGTTTCGTGGCCTCCGTTTGCGGCAGGATCCAACTGATCACGGTCAACGCCCGCGGTTCGGTGCGGAAGGTGGCCGCAAAAATCTCCGCAGGCGTCCAGAAGAACGCGCCGATGTCCTCCTTGAATCTCCGGTAGAGGGGATCGTACCCACCCGAAAAGCCGATCAGCGGATCGCTCCATGCCGGCTCCAGCACCTCATTTTCGAGCGAATTGGCGGGGGAACAGCGGATAAAATTCCGGATGATGTCCGACACCCTGACGGCCATTGCGCCGTCTGCGTCCCGGTCTGTCATGGCGATTTTCCCTCCTCTGCATAAAAGTCTGAACCCGGTTTCGCATACCCTGGCGGCAAGCAAGGCGGCTGCGCCCGTTTCTCCAAAAAAGAATTGACTATCCAAAATCCTTATACTATGGGGTCTTCAGATTTCAAGTCATTTGCGAGCGGGGCCGAATGGACCGAAAATACTTATATATTCAAACATTTGGCTGTCAGATGAATGTCAACGATTCCGAAAAGATCGTGGCATTGCTCGCGCAGGACGGCTATGAGGCGACGGACGACGCCGGTCGCGCCGATCTGATCGTTGTCAACACCTGCAGCATTCGTGAAAAGGCGGCCCAGAAGGCCTACAGCCAGCTCGGAAGGTTCAGATTGCTCAAGGAGCGGAACCCGGATCTGATCCTGGCCATGGGCGGATGCCTGGCGCAGGAGCGTGGGAAGACGGCGATGGGAAGAATACCCTTTCTGGATATCGTCTTCGGCACTCATCAGATCCACCGTCTGCCCGGACTGATCAGGCAGGTTGCGGCCTCGCACGCGCCTATGGTGGAAACGGGTTTCGAATCTCCCGTGAAATCCCTGGAGATCGCAGCAGCGCCCCCGAACGGCTCCGTCAGCGCCTATGTGACCGTCATGCAGGGGTGCAACAATTACTGTTCCTATTGCGTGGTTCCCCTTCTACGCGGTCCGGAGGTGAGCCGCGCCATGTCGGCAATCACCGCGGAAGTTGAAAGGCTTGCCGGGTCCGGCATTCGGGAAGTTACGCTTCTGGGCCAGAATGTCAATTCCTACGGACTGTCCGGCAGCGGCGGCGCGCAGTTTCCCCACCTGCTTCGGACCATCGGTCGAATCCGGGGAATCGAGAGGATCCGGTTCACGACTTCCCATCCAAAGGATCTGTCCGACGATCTGATCCGGTGCTTTGCCGATGTCGAAGCCCTGTGCGAACACATTCACCTGCCCGTGCAGTCCGGTTCGAATGATATCCTGAAGTGGATGAATCGCGGCTACAGCCGCGAGCATTATCTCGAACGGGTGGAACGGCTCCGGACGGTGTGTCCGGAAATCAGCGTCACGTCGGATGTGATCGTCGGATTTCCCGGAGAGTCGGACCGGGATTTTGAAGCGACCCTGGATCTGATGCGGAAAGTGAGGTTTGACAACCTGTTCTCTTTCAAGTATTCAGAGAGGGAAGGAACGGCGGCTGTCGCGCTGGACCGCAGGATTCCGGAGCGGGTCAAGCAGGAGCGCCTGCAGTGCCTCCAGAAGCTCCAGGAGCAGCACACCCTCGAACGGAACAGCGCGTTCGAGGGACGCACCGAAGCGGTTCTGGTCGAAGGCGTCAGCAGGAACAGCGAGAGGGACATGTCCGGAAGAACGCGATCCAACCGGATCGTGAACTTCAGGGGAGGGGATGACCTCGTGGGGAAAACCATCCCCGTCCGGATCATGAAAGCCTATCTTCATTCCCTTCGGGGGGATGTCCAAAAGGAGAGGAACCGATGCTCATCGAAATGAAGGTGAGCGGATTGACCATCGATCCGATTACCAACACGCCCATCGTCATTCTGAAAGACCTTCAGGAAAAAAAGGCGATTCCCATCTGGATCGGCCTGTTCGAAGCCAGCGCCATTGCCACCGAACTGGAAAAAATCACCTTCTCCAGGCCCATGACCCATGACCTGATGCACGACATCCTGAAGATCCTCGGCGTTGAAATCGACCGGATCGAAATCTGCGATTTGAAGAACAACACCTTTTTTGCCAACATCCACCTTTCCCGGGAGGGTCAGAACTTCGCCATTGACGCCCGCCCCAGCGACGCCATTGCCATTGCCTTGCGGGCGGGGGCGCAGATTTTCGTGGAGGATCAGGTAATCGAAAAATCGCGATCCATCGATTTCGGCGCGAAGACGACCGATCTGGACAAGCTGAAGGACGAAAAACTGAAGGAATTTCTGGAAAACCTCTCTCCGGAAGAGTTCGGAAAATACAAGATGTAGACCGGCCTGTAAAACGGCCGCGGGAGCATAAAAAACAATTGATATTTGAATGCTTTCGTGGCTATTTCGTTTTTCAAAAAGAAAGCGGCGGCAAGCGGCATGAACATGAAACAGGCCATGGCCGATTTCGAGGCGCACTTGGCCGTTGAGCGAAATCTATCCCCGCATACTCGAAAGAACTATCTCGTTGATCTGAAGCAGTTCCGGGATTTTCTCGAGCGCGAAGATCCGTCGGGGGCGGGGGGCGAAAATGGAATCTCCCGGATCGATCATCTCGTGATCCGGTCCTTTATGGGCTCTCTTTACCGGAAAAAGCTCAAAAAAGTGACCATCGGCCGCAAGGTGGCTGCCCTCCGGTCGTTTTTCGGCTATCTTCTGCGCGAGGGGAAGATCAGCGCCAATCCGGCGGACCTGGTACAGTCCCCGCGGGCGGAGAAATACATTCCCGCCTTTCTGTCGGTGGATGATACCATGGCGATTCTTTCGGCCGATTTCAGCCGGGGATTTCAGGGGCTGCGAAACCGGGCGATCGTGGAGCTTTTCTATTCCGCGGGGATTCGGCTTGGCGAATTGACCGGTTTGAATCTGGAGGATGTCGATTACGGCCAGGGTCTGATGCGGATCCGGGGGAAGGGCAGGAAGGAGCGGATCGTTCCCGTGGGCCGGCCCGCGCTGGGGGCATTGCGGGAGTACCTTGAAAAAAGGGCGGAGGTCTGCAGCCGCTGCGCGGAACGGGGCGGGGAAAATGCCGTCTTTGTCGGCGGGGGCGGCAGGCGTCTGACCACGCGGACGGTCCAGCGCATTGTCGACAGGGCGGTCTTCATGAGCGGGATCAACCGCAAGATCAGCCCGCACGCGCTCCGGCACAGTTTCGCGACGCACCTGATGGACGCCGGCGCCGACCTCAGATCCATCCAGGAACTGCTGGGGCATGAAAGCCTCTCCACAA
Source organism: Syntrophales bacterium (assembly GCA_034678725.1). Taxonomy (GTDB): domain Bacteria; phylum Desulfobacterota; class Syntrophia; order Syntrophales; family Fen-1087; genus JAXDBM01. The sequence continues at coordinate 26,119 of JAXDBM010000057.1, forward strand.
CGCAGAAATATACCTCGGTCAGCGTGAGCCGGCTGATGGAAGTTTACGACAAGGCCCACCCGAAGGCCGGAAGAGGACAGGAAGAGCCATGAAAATGAAGGGAACGACCATTGTCGCGGTCCGGCACGGAGGAAAGGTGACCGTGGCCGGCGACGGCCAGGTGACCTTTGACGTTACGGTGATGAAGCACGGCGCCAGAAAGGTACGCCGGCTGCACCATGGACAGGTCATTGTCGGTTTTGCCGGCACCACGGCGGACGCCTTCACCCTTTTCGACCGCTTCGACCAGAAACTGGAGCAGTACAACGGCAACCTGCTGAGGGCGGCGGTGGAGCTGACCAAGGATTGGCGGACCGACCGGGTCCTTCGACACCTGGAGGCCCTCATGATTGCCGTCAGCCGGGAGTATTTTCTGATGATTTCGGGCAACGGGGATGTGATCGAATCGGACGACGACGTGATGGCGATCGGCTCCGGCGCGCCCTACGCACTGGCCGCCGCCCGGGCAATGGTGCGGCACTCCGCGCTGACGGCGACGGAAATCGCCGAGGAGGCAGTCCGGATCGCGGCGGAGATCTGCATCTACACCAATGACCGAATCACCAGCGAAGAGCTGGATGCCCTTCCATTCCCGGACGATCCGGATCAGGAGGCACGCTGAATGCCCTCGAATCATTTGACGCCCAGGCAAATCGTCGAGAAGCTGGATCAGTACATCATCGGGCAGGGCGACGCCAAGCGGGCCGTTGCCATTGCCCTGCGCAACCGCTGGCGGCGGCAGAATGTCGCCAGGGAACTGGCGGAAGAGATTTCTCCGAAGAACATCATCATGATCGGGCCCACCGGCGTCGGCAAGACGGAAATCGCGCGGCGGCTGGCCAAACTGGACAATTCGCCGTTCCTCAAGGTGGAGGCGTCGAAATTCACGGAGGTCGGCTATGTCGGGCGGGACGTGGAGTCGATGATCCGCGACCTGGTCGAACTGGCCGCGAACATGGTCAAGTCCGAAGAGCAGGAGAATGTCAAGGCGCGGGCGGCCGAACTGGCCGTGGAGCGGCTCCTGGACATCCTGCTGCCTCCCAAGCTCGTGGAGAAGAAGGTCGAGGACATGCTTTCGGAACGGCCGCCGGAGAACGACGCGGCGGAGAGCGCGCTTCAGCAGGACACGACGCGGGAGAAAATCCGGCGGCTGCTCCTGGAGGGAAAACTGGACGGACGAACCGTGACCGTTGAGATCCAGGATGTCCGACCGGGCCCGATGATCGAGGTTTTCTCCTCCTCCGGCGTGGAGGACATGGGGCTGAACATCAAGGAGATGTTCGGGAACATTTTCCCCCAGAAGAAAAAGGAGCGAAAGGTCAAGGTGCCGGAGGCGCTGGAGATCCTGACCCAGCAGGAGGCGCAGCGCCTGGTGGACATGGACAAGGTCACCCGGAATGCCATCGAGCGCGTGGAGCAGTCGGGCATCATTTTCCTGGATGAAATCGACAAGATCGTGGGCAGCGACGGGGGTCACGGTCCGGATGTGTCCCGCGAGGGGGTGCAGCGGGATCTCCTGCCCATTGTGGAAGGCTCCAACGTCAACACCCGGTACGGCATGGTCAAGACGGACCACATCCTCTTCATTGCGGCCGGCGCATTCAGCGCCTCGAAGCCCTCCGACCTGGTCCCCGAATTGCAGGGGCGGTTTCCCATCCGGGTCGAGCTGGATTCCCTGGGAAAGGAGGACTTCATCCGCATCCTCACGGAACCCCACAACGCCCTAATCCGGCAGTATGTGGAGATGCTGGCGACGGAAGGGGTGAAGATCCAATTCCGGGAGAGCGCCGTTTCCGAGATCGCGGAGGTGGCGGCGGTGGTCAACGAGAAGACGGAAAACATCGGCGCCCGGCGGCTGTACACCATCATGGAGACGCTGTTGGACGAAATCTCCTTTGACGCCCCGGACATGGCGGAAAAGGAGGTCGTGATCGATGCGGAGTATGTCCGGCAGAAGCTGATGAACATCGTCGAAGACGAAGATTTGAGCCGGTACATCCTGTAGGGCGGCCGCCGTCGGGAGAACTTTCGGGAGAAGCGAAATGGACAAAATCAGGGAATCGATGCAGCGGGCCGACATCCTGCTGGAGGCGCTGCCCTACATCCAGCGTTTTTACAACAAGACCATCGTGATCAAGTACGGCGGCCACGCCATGCAGGACGACGAGCTGAAGGCGTCCTTCGCCCGAGACGTACTGATGATGAAGTATATCGGCATCAATCCCGTCGTCGTTCACGGCGGCGGACCCCAGATCGGAAGCTATCTGAAAAAGATCGGGAAGGAGTCCAGGTTCATTCAGGGCATGCGTGTGACGGACGAAGAGACCATGAACATCGTCGAGATGGTCCTGGTCGGTTTGATCAACAAGGAGATTGTCGCCCTGATCAACCGTCACGGCGGCCGTGCGGTGGGCCTGAGCGGCAAGGACGGAAACCTGATCGAATCGGAAAAATATTTCCTGAGCGCGGAGAAGGCCAAGGACACGCCCCCCGAGATCATCGATATCGGTCTGGTCGGCAAGGTGCGCAAGATCAACGCCGCGCTGATTTCATCCCTGGAGCGGGAGGGCTTCATCCCCGTCATCGCGCCCACCGGCGTCGGCGAGAACGGCGAAACGTTCAACATCAATGCCGACATCGTCGCCGGCGAGGTTGCCGCCGCGCTTCAGGCGGAGAAGATGATCCTGCTAACCGACGTGGAAGGTGTGCTGGACGAGAACAAGCGGCTGATCAACACCATGAGCAATCAGGATGCGCTCGGCATGATCGAGAGGGGCGTGGTGGAGGGGGGGATGTTCCCCAAGGTGAAGTGCTGCCTGAAGGCGCTTCGCGGCGGCGTCCGGAAGGCGCATATCGTGGACGGCCGCCTGAAGCATGCGGTCCTTCTGGAGATGTTTACGGACAGCGGCATCGGCACGGAAATCGTCCTGTAGTCGGGTGTGGGACGGGAGAATCGAACGGATTTGCGGCGCGGTCGTGGGGAGCAATGAAATGACGACGGAAGAACTGATCAGTCTGTCCGGGCAGTATGTGATGAACACGTACCGGCGGTTTCCCCTGGTGCTGGTCCGGGGGGCCGGGGTGCGGGTCTGGGACAGCGACGGCAGGGAATATCTGGACATGGCCGGGGGCATTGCGGTGTGCAGCCTGGGACATGCCCATCCGAAGGTGACGGCGGCGATTCAGGAGCAGGCCGCAAAGCTCCTGCATGTCTCCAACCTCTATCACATCGAGCCTCAGATCCGCTTCGCCCGCATGCTGGTCGAGCACTCCTTCGCGGACAAGGTTTTTTTCTGCAACAGCGGCGCGGAGGCCAACGAGGCGGCCATCAAGCTGGCGAGGAAATACGGCCATGAACGGCTCGGCGGCCGGTATGAGCTGATCACCATGCGGGATTCCTTCCACGGGAGAACGCTGGCGACGATCACCGCGACGGGGCAGGAGAAATTCCAGGCGGGCTTTTCCCCGCTGCCGGAGGGATTCAAATACGCGCCCTTCGACGACCTGCCGGCCCTGGAGGCGTCGATTACCAGACGGACGTGCGGCGTGCTTCTGGAGCCGATCCAGGGTGAAGGCGGCGTCCGGATCCCCGCTGCCGGATATCTTCAGGGGGTGCGGGAAATCTGCGACCGCCACGGCATTCTGATGCTGCTGGACGAGGTGCAGGTCGGCGTGGGGCGAACAGGAGCGCTCTTCGCCTACGAGCACGCCGGCATCCGGCCCGACATCATGACGCTGGCCAAGGCCCTGGGCAACGGCTTCCCAGTGGGCGCCATGCTGGCGACAGACCGGGTCGCCACCGCATTCCAGCCCGGCAGCCATGCGTCCACGTTCGGCGGCAATCCGCTGGCCATGGCGGCCTGCATCGCCGTCTTCGAGACGCTTCAGGCCGACGGCATCCTCGCGAATTGCCGGCGGGTCGGGTCCCGCTTTCTCCAGGGGCTGCGCCGGCTGCAGGGTCGCCATGACCGCATTCGGGAGGTCCGGGGAATGGGATTGATGATCGGTGTGGAACTGGCCGGTGATGCCGCCGAGGTGGTAGGGCATTGCATGGAACGGGGGCTTCTGGTCATTACCTCCGGGTCGGGCAATGTGCTGAGATTCGTGCCGCCGCTGATTGTCACGGAGCCGGATGCGGACTGCGCGGTCGATATCCTGGACGAGGTGCTGAAGCAATCATGAAAAAAGACCTGTTAAGCGTTTACGATCTGGACCGGTCCGATTTTGAAATGATCTTCGCCAGGGCGGCAAAGCTGAAAGGGATGCTCAAGGCCGGCGAGCGGCACAAGCCGCTGGCCGGGAAAACCCTGGGGATGATTTTCGACAAGTCCTCCACCCGGACGAGAATCTCCTTTGAGGTCGGAATGTTCCAGTTGGGCGGGATCGCCCTTTTTCTCAGCAGCCGGGACACGCAGATCGGCCGGGGAGAGTCGATTTACGATACGGCCAGAATCATGTCCCGGTATCTAAACGGGATCATGATCCGGACCTACGCCCAGGAGGCGGTGGAGGAATTCGCCCGCCATGCGACGATTCCCGTGATCAACGGCCTGACGGACCTTCTTCACCCCTGCCAGATCCTGAGCGACCTGTTCACCATCATCGAAAAAAAGGGGACCTACGAAGGGCTGAAGATCGCCTACATCGGAGACGGCAACAACGTGGCCAACTCCTGGCTCAACGCGGCGGCCAGGCTTCCTTTCCACCTGGCCCTTGCCTGTCCGGAACCGTATGCGCCGGACGCCTCCATCTTCGCGAGGGCGGTTCGGGAGGCCGGGCGTGGCGTGTCTCTCGTTCGGCATCCCGAAGAGGCAGCCGCGGACGCCGATGTGATCTACACGGATGTCTGGGCCAGCATGGGTCAGGAAGCGGAAAAGGCGGAGCGCGCGAAAATCTTCCAATCCTACCAGGTCACGAAAAAACTGCTTGAAACTGCCCGCAGGGATGCTATTGTAATGCATTGCCTTCCCGCGCACCGGGACGAGGAGATCGCCGCCGAGGTGATCGACGGCCCCCAGTCGGTTGTGGTGGATCAGGCGGAGAACCGCCTGCATGTTCAAAAGGCGATCATGGAAATTCTCATGTAGAGTTCTTCGTGCGTTCGGCTGCAGGGTGATTGGCGGCAGAACGGAAGTCGGACCGGTCCGTGCCATTCACGATGGGACTCTTGCGGCAGGCTTGGCGGTGCGCCCGCAATCTCAATCCGCTGCTGCGGAGATCGGTCAATATTTTCACAACAATTTTCAAGGAGGTCGTGATTTGAAAAAGAGATTCAAAAAGGTCGTTCTCGCTTACTCGGGGGGACTGGACACGTCGGTGATTGTCAAGTGGCTCATCGAGACCTACCAGTGTGAGGTCATCGCCTTCGCCGCGGATGTCGGCCAGAAAGAGGAGCTCACCGGTCTGAAGCGAAAGGCGATCCGGACCGGCGCCAGCAAAATCTATATCGACGACCTGAGGGAGGAATTCGCCCGGGATTTCGTCTTCCCGGCGCTCAGAGCCAACGCAATCTACGAGGGAACCTACCTGCTGGGCACGTCCCTGGCGAGGCCGTTGATCGCCAAAAGGCAGATCGAAATCGCCCATCTGGAGGGGGCGGATGCGGTCTGTCACGGCGCAACCGGGAAGGGAAACGACCAGGTCCGGTTCGAGTTGACCTACATCGCCCTGGACCCTTCGATCCGCATCATCTCCGCCTGGAAGGACGAGAACTGGATCTTCGATTCCCGGGAATCGATGCTCGATTACGCCGAGAAACACAGCATCCCCGTTCCGCTGGTGACGCGCGAGAAGCCCTACAGCAGTGACCGGAACCTGCTGCACATTTCCCACGAAGGAGGCATTCTGGAAGATCCCTGGGCGGAGGCGCCCGAGGACATGTTCGTCCTGACGGTCTCGCCAGAAGCCGCCCCGGACAAGCCCACCTATGTGGAAATTTCTTTCGAGCGCGGAATCCCGGTGGCGGTGGACGGAAGGAAAATGAGCCCGGCCCGGCTGATGGACCATCTCAACCGGATCGCCGGCGCCAACGGCATCGGCCGGGTGGACATGGTGGAAAACCGATTTGTCGGCATGAAATCCCGCGGGGTTTATGAGACGCCCGGTGGGACCGTTCTGTGGGCCGCCCACCGGGCCATCGAATCGATCACGATGGACCGGGAGGTGATGCTGCTGCGGGATTCCCTCATTCCCAAGTATTCCCAACTGGCCTACAACGGCTTCTGGTATTCGCCGGAGATGGAGATGCTGCAGAAAATGGTGGACGCATCCCAGGAAAACGTCACGGGAACGGTCCGCATGAAACTGTACAAGGGAAACAGCATCGTGGCGGGCCGGAAGTCCCCCTATTCGCTCTACCATGAGGATTTTGCCACCTTTGAAAAAGACAGCGTCTATGACCAGAAGGATGCGACCGGCTTCATCCGGCTCAACGGCCTGCGGCTCCGCATCGAGGCCCTGATGCGCAAAGGACGGCGGAAAAGATCGGCCGTCGACCGGCGAAAGCCGGGGGACAGGCGGAAACCGAAATAAGGAAGCGGCTGCAAGCGAATGACGACTCGGAAAAAACCCTGGGGAGGCCGGTTTCAGGAGCCCACGGACAGAGATGTGGAAGCCTTCACGGCGTCGATTCACTTCGACCGGCGGCTCTACCGCCAGGATATCGCAGGCAGCATCGCCCATGCCCGCATGCTGGCTGCCCGGAAGATCATCACGCGAAAGGAAGAGAAGGCCATCTTTTCCGGCCTGAAGGCCATCGAAGCGGATATCGAAGCGGGCCGTTTCGCCTTCGACCCGGATGACGAAGATATCCACATGGCGATCGAGAAGAGCCTGATCGACCGCATCGGCGAAACCGGCGGCAAGCTCCACACCGGACGGAGCCGGAACGACCAGGTCGCCCTCGATGCGCGCCTGTACCTGCGGGACGAAATCCGGCAGGTCCTCGCACTGCTTGCAGGCCTCAAGCGTGCGCTGGCCGGTCTGGCCGAAAGGGAAATCAAGACGGTCATGCCCGGCTACACGCACCTGCAGAAGGCGCAGCCGGTCCTGCTGTCTCATCATCTGCTTGCCTACTGGGAGATGCTGGATCGGGACGAGGCGCGGCTTCGGGACTGCGCCAAACGGGTCGATGTCCTGCCGCTGGGAGCGGCGGCGCTCGCGGGCACGGGCCTTCCGATCGACCGCCGGCAGGTGGCGGCGCTCCTGAACTTTCCGGCTGTCTCGGCAAACAGCATGGATGCGGTTTCGGACCGCGATTTCGTGACGGAGTTCATCTTCGCCGCCGCCCTGATCATGATGCACCTGAGCCGCTTCTGTGAAGACCTGATTCTCTGGTCGAGCAGTGAGTTCGGGTTCGTCGAAATCTCGGATGCCTTCACCACGGGAAGCAGCATCATGCCGCAGAAAAAGAATCCCGATGTGGCCGAGCTGATCCGCGGCAAAACGGGCCGCGTTTACGGGCACCTGATGTCCCTGCTGACCCTTCTGAAGGGTCTCCCCATGACCTATAACCGGGATCTTCAGGAGGACAAGGAGCCGCTTTTCGACACGGCGGACACGGTGAAGGGGTGTTTGAAGAATCTCACAGCGATGATCGGGCACCTGCGGTTCGACAGGGCGAGAATGCGCGAAAAGGCCGGTCAGGGGTATTCCACGGCAACGGATCTGGCGGAATATCTTGTGATGAAGGGCGTTCCCTTCCGGGAGTCCCACGGCATCGTGGGGCGCCTGGTGGCGTACGGAATAGAAAACGGCAAGGGGCTTTCAGAGCTGACGCTCGGCGAATTCAGGCGATTCTACCGGGGTTTCGGGAGCGACGTCTATGAGTGCCTGAAGGTGGAAAACGCCGTCAACGCGAAGAGCAGCTATGGCGGTACGGCCGAAAAAATGGTATTGGAGCGCCTGGCGGAAATTGGAGGCGGGTCGAATGAATAAGCGCTCGAGGGTGTTCATTTATTTTGCCGCGGCGGCATTGCTGATGACGGCCGCGTTCTTTCAGGCTTGCGGTGTGAAGGCGGATCCCTCGCCGCCCCAGGTGATCCGGCTCAAGTCCATCTCCGATCTCGAGGTGAAACTGGCCGGGAACAGGATGCTGCTGAACTGGAGCGTTTCTGAAGAGCCCGCCCCGATGACCCGTTTCAGGATCTTCAGAAGCGAACTGGAAACGGATGGAACGGACTGTCCGGACTGCCCCCGCAAGTACGTCCTCCTGGCTCAACTGGAGGCGGCGGACGCAAGCCTGCGGAAGGATGAGGGCGGCAAACTGGTTTACGGCGATGCGGGGATCAGGCCGGGCTGTCTTTACAGTTATTTCATTGTCGGCTGCAGTCGATCGGGATTGTGCAGCGGGGAATCCAACCGGGCGGAGGCCATCTATCCGCCGGGCCCGGTTTCCGAATAAGCGAAAGAAGATCGAGGTTAGACCGTTCAACGCCCATGCATGACTTTCATTACAGGGATGCGCAGCTCTGGTGCGAAGACGTGCCCGTTTCCGGCATTGCCGAAGAAGTGGGGACCCCGTTTTATCTTTACAGTTACCGGACGCTGAGGAACCATTTTCGCGTCTTCGACGACGCCTTCGCGGAAATTCCGCACGTCATCTGTTTTGCCGTCAAGTCCAATTCCAATGTCGCTATCCTGCGGATTTTCGCCTCGGAAGGGGGGGGCGTGGATATCGTGTCCGGCGGCGAGTTGTTCCGCGCCCTGCAGGCGGGTGTCGATCCCGGCAGGGTGGTCTATTCCGGGGTGGGAAAACGCGCGGATGAAATCGAATACGCCCTGAAGACCGGCATCCTGATGTTCAATGTCGAGTCTTCCGAGGAGCTGCACGAGATTCACGCCTGCGCAAAAAAGTTGAGCCTGAAGGCCGGCATTGCACTCCGGGTCAATCCGGATGTCGATCCGCAGACCCATCCCTACATTTCGACGGGCCTCAAGGAAAACAAGTTCGGCATCGATATTGAGAAATCGCTGGCGGAATACCGGCAGGCGAAAGAAATGCCCTGGCTGGAGATCAAGGGGGTCAGCTGCCACATCGGATCCCAGTTGACGAAGATATCGCCCTTCGTCGACGCACTGGAGCGGCTGAAAAACCTTCTCCGGCTGCTCCGGGAAGAGGGGATGGATATCCGCTATCTCGACCTGGGCGGGGGGCTGGGGATTACCTACAACGAGGAACAGCCCCCGCATCCGGTGGAATATGCCCGGGCCATCATGGCGTCGGCGGGGGATCTTGCCTGCACCTTCATCTTTGAACCCGGTCGTGTGATCGTGGGGAATGCCGGAGTCCTGGTGACGAAGGTCCTCTACACCAAATCGAACCAGGACAAGAATTTCATCATCGTTGACGCAGGCATGAACGACCTGATCCGCCCGAGCCTCTACCACTCCTACCACCAGATTCAGCCGGTTTCACAGCGGGACAGAGCAACAATCCAGGCCGACGTGGTGGGGCCGATCTGCGAATCCGGCGACTATCTAGCCAGGGAGCGAAGCATGCCGGCCTTTGAAAGGGGCGAGTTCATGGCCGTGATGAGCGCCGGCGCGTATGGTTTCACCATGTCGTCGAATTACAATTCCCGTCCGCGTGCGGCAGAGGTTCTCGTGCGGGATGACCGGTTTTACGTGATCCGACAGCGGGAAACCTATTCGGATATGATCCGGGGAGAAGAGATTCCGAATTTTTTAAAATCATAGAATGACAGGAGGGTTTATGTTCAGAGGAGCCATTGTTGCCATCGTGACACCGTTCAAAAAAGGGAAAGTCGATGAAGCGGCGCTGAGAAAGCTGGTGGAGTTTCAGATCAAAAACGGCACCGACGGGATTGTGCCGTGCGGAACGACGGGCGAATCCAGCACCCTGTCGCATGAAGAGCATGACCGGGTGATTGAGATTGTCATCGATGCCGTCAATAAGCGGGTGCCGGTCATCGCCGGAACCGGCTCCAACAGCACCGCGGAGGCCATCCGCCTGACCCGTCATGCCCATGAGGCCGGCGCGGACGGTGCCCTGATGGTTGCCCCCTACTACAACCGGCCGACGCAGGAAGGGCTGTATCAGCATTACAAGGCGGTTGCGGACGCGGTGCGGATTCCCATCATTATCTACAACATACCGGGACGGACGGGCGTCAACATCAATGCGGACACCCTGGCCCGGCTTGCCAAAGTGAAAAATATCGTCGGCGTCAAGGAGGCCTCCGGTTCGATCAAGCAGATGAGCGACGTCATCCGCCTCTGCGGCCCCGATTTTGACGTGCTCTCCGGGGACGACCTTTTCACCCTGCCGTTGATGGCCATGGGCGGCAAAGGTGTCATTTCGGTCATTTCCAACGTCGCGCCGGCGGACATGGCGGCGATGGTGGATGCCTTCGATGCGGGCGATCTCGAAAAGGCCAGGGCGCTGCACCACAAAATGGCGCCGCTGATCGATTCCCTGTTCATTGAGACCAATCCCACACCGGTCAAGGCGGCGCTGGCGATGATGAAAAAGATTTCCTATGAAGTCCGCCTGCCGTTGTACAGAATGGCGGACGGGAATTACGAAAAACTGAAAAAGGTCATGATCGGTTACGGTCTGATCAAGGCATAGGGGGACGCCATGGTTAAAGCCGTTGTCACGGGAGCGGGCGGAAGGATGGGCGGCCGGATCATCACGCTGATTTCCGCGGTGAAGGATATTCGGGTGGTCGGCGCCGTTGAGCAGAAGGGGCATGCCCTGGCGGGAAAGGATGTCGGGGAGGCGCTCGGTCTCGGCGCGACGGGCGTCCGGATCGACGACGACCTCGGAGCCTGCATCGAGAAGGGGGATGTGGTCATCGACTTCACGAATCATGAGGCTTCGCTCCGCCATCTTGAACTGGCTGCGAAGAAAAAAAGGGCCATCGTCATCGGCAGCACGGGCTTTACCGCCGAGGAAATGAAAAAAGCGGCGCGGCTCTCTAAAAAGACCCGCTGCGTTCTCGCGCCCAACATGAGCGTGGGCGTCAATGTCCTGTTCAAGGTCCTGGATGACGTGGCCCGCATTCTCGGTGATGAGTACGACGTGGAAATCGTGGAAGCCCATCATCATTTGAAGAAGGACGCCCCCAGCGGCACGGCCATGAAGATGGCGCAGATCATCGCGAAGGCCCTGAAGCGGGACCTCGAAAAGGACGGGGTGTACACGAGAAAAGGGCTGATCGGGGAACGGACGAAAACCGAAATCGGCATCCAGACCCTTCGGGCGGGCGATATTGTCGGCGAGCACAACGTGATGTTCGGGGCGGTCGGGGAGCGGCTGGAATTCATCCACCGGGCCCACAGCCGGGACAACTTTGCCAAGGGAGCGATCCGGGCGGCGAAATGGATTGTCGGACGGAAAAACGGTCTTTACGACATGCAGGACGTGCTCGGATTGAGAGCCTGAGGCCGGGACGGGATTGATCGAGGGTTGCGAGGGGACGATCGCGTTCGTGGGGGTGGGGGCCAATCTCGGCAACCCCCTCGAGCAGTGCCGGGATGCGCTGGAGCGGATGGATGCGACGCCGGGCATCAAGCTGCTGCGGAGGTCCTCCTTCTACCGGTCCGAGCCCGCCGGTTTCCGGGAGCAGCCGTGGTTTGTCAATGCGGTTGCCGAGGTCCGGACGGTGCTGGCGGCCGTCGATTTGCTGAAGGCCCTTCAGAGGATCGAACAGGCCATGGGCAGGGTCAGGGAGCGGCGGGACGGACCCAGGGTCATTGACCTTGACCTGCTGCTCTACGGGCAGGATATCATGCGGCAGCCGGATCTGACCATCCCCCATCCGCGGATGCACGGGAGGCGCTTTGTGCTGATGCCTTTTTATGAAATCGCGCCCTACATCCTTCACCCGGCTTTCGGCATCTCCATTCAGGGCCTGCTGGACCGGCTTCAGGACGACAGCGTGGTCGAGCCGATTGGATAGCGAGGAAATCATGTTTATTGTCCGCATCGTCGCCGCCATCGTAATTTTTTACCTGTTGTACCGGATGGCGAAATGGCTTTTTCATTCATCGGTGAAAACGGCGGATCCGCTTCCCACACAAAAGATGCCGGAAAAAACGGAAGACCTGGTTGAGGATCCCTGCTGCCATGCCTATCTGCCGGTCAGCCAGGCCTACAAGGCGACACTTGACGGCAAAACGGTCTGTTTCTGCAGCCGGGAATGCTATGAAAAATATCGTCAGATCAGTGCCTCGTGATGGAAGCGTTCAAAAACCCTGAAATGCCCTGAATCCGTGACGGCAGACGACGACTCGGCGATTTTCAGCAATTCCGGAAAGCGGGCGGCTCATCGTTTTCAACCCTTTTTCTCTTTTTTCTCGCGAAGCGGATTTCAGCCTGCGGCACAGTCGTTATTCGAAGTTTCCAATTCCGTTTTTCGAGGGCCCGCGATAGCGGAGCTGTTTTTTAAAAAGGTTTTTGCACTGCGATCAGGAGGAATGTTATGAAGTTTTTCATCGATACGGCAAATGTTGAAGAAATCAGAGCGGGGATCCGGCTCGGCATGGTGGACGGGGTAACCACCAACCCGTCGCTCGTCGCGAAGGAAAAAAGAGGGTTCGATGCGGTCATTCAGGACATTCTCGATCTGGTCGACGGTCCGGTCAGTCTGGAAGTGGTCAGCCCTGAGGCCGAAGGCATGGTCCGTGAAGCCCGGAAGCTGGCCAAGCTGGGCGCACAGGTGGTCATCAAGGTGCCCATGACGGAAGAGGGGCTGAAGGCCACCCGGATGCTGGTCAACGACGGCATCCGCGTCAATCAGACGCTGGTTTTTTCGCCGCTGCAGGCGTTGATGGCGGCCAAGGCGGGCGCCGCCTATGTCAGCCCCTTCGTCGGGAGGCTGGACGATATCGCCCACGACGGCATGGAGCTCGTCGACCAGATCCTCGCGATTTACGGCAACTATGGATATGAGACGGAAGTGATCGTGGCCAGTGTCCGTCATCCGGGTCATGTCCTGAAGGCGGCCCTGATGGGTGCGGATATCGCGACCATTCCGTTCAAGGTCATCGCACAGATGGCGAAACACCCGTTGACCGACAGAGGGATCGAAGCTTTTCTCGCGGACTGGAAGAAAGTGCCGAAAAAATGACAGACCGAACACGGATCCCATGATCGATTATCTGAAGAGATCATTTGACCGGCTGCCCATCACGCAGGAGCGGAGAAACGTCTTCAATCTCCCCAACACGATCACCCTGCTCCGCATCGGGATCATCCCGGCCCTTTTTTTTCTCCTTCAGTCGCCGGGGCCCGGCGGCAGCCTCATCCTTGCCGCACTGTTCGTTCTGGCCGCCCTGACCGACTTTCTGGACGGCTACATTGCCAGAAGGTATCAACTCGTGACGACCATGGGGAAGTTTCTGGACCCCATTGCCGACAAGCTGGTCGTCAACACGGCAATGATCCTGATGATCCCCATCGGGCGCATCCCCGCGTGGATCGTGGCGATCATCATCATCCGGGATTTCACGGTTGACGGAATGCGAAGCGTCGCCTCCTCGGAAGGCATCATCCTTCAGGCCAGCCGTCTGGGAAAGCAGAAAACGGTCTGCCAGATTTTTGCGGTGACCGCCCTGATGATCCACTACCCGTTTCTGGGATTGGATGCCCACGTTGTCGGAACGGTGATTCTCTATGTCGCCCTGATTCTGACGCTGTATTCCGGGCTCGATTATCTGATGAAATTTTACCGCGGCATGATCGTTAATAAAGCCTGATCCCCTGTGCGCCCATGATTGACCTTGCCGGCATAGATTATTCGGCGTTCGACCGCGCCAACGTTCCCCTTTTCCTGTTCCATCCCCGTCCCGAATGGCCGCTGTCGCTGCCCGGCCGGGAGAGCGAGACCGTCATGATTCCGGTGGAGCGGGATGTGGAAATCGGCGCCCGGATTTATGTCCGGAATCCGGACGCGCCCGGCATTCTCTTTTTTCACGGAAACGGTGAAATCGTCGCGGACTATGATGAGATCGGAATGCTGTACAAAAAAATGGGCTTCAATTTCATGCCCGTTGATTACCGGGGCTACGGCCGGTCAACCGGACGGCCGTCCGTTACCGCGATGATGCGGGATGCGCACGTTGCCTTCGATTTCATCGTCCAATGGCGGAAAGTCCGGCAGCATGGCGGTCCCCTGATCGTCATGGGACGCTCTCTCGGAAGTGCATCCGCCATCGAGCTGTCTTTCCATTATCCGCAGCAGATCGACGGGCTCATTGTCGAGAGCGGATTTGCCTTCATCGGGCCTCTGTTGCGGCTGATGGGGATGGACATGGCCGCAATGGGCCTTTCCGAGGCGATGGGCCCCCGGAATCTCGACAAGATCGGCGCCTGCAACAGACCGACGCTGATCATTCATGCGGAATGTGATCAGATCATCCCTTTTCGAGAGGGGCAGGCCCTGTTCGATGCCTGTCCGTCTCCCGACAAAAAGCTGCTGATGATTCCCGATGCGAACCATAACGACATTTTTTTTCACGGCTTCATACCTTACACGCAGGCCATGACGGAACTGGTGGAAACCATCCGGTGCGCATGAACGGCAAATCCCGTCTTTTCAAATGTTTGAAGTCCCTGATCCTGCCGATATTTTTATTGACAAAAGTCGAGATTTGCTATATTCAGCACCAACCAAAACCGAGTGCGGGCGTAACTCAGCGGTAGAGTGCCACCTTGCCAAGGTGGACGTCGACGGTTCAAATCCGTTCGCCCGCTCCAGAAAAAAATGGCGGCATAGCCAAGTGGCTAAGGCAGCGGTCTGCAAAACCGTTATTCACCGGTTCAAATCCGGTTGCCGCCTCCAGACATACAATCGGGGTTGCAGAAACGATACGGACTGCAACCCTTTTCATTTTGTTCGAAGCGGAAAACGAATGGAGGCCCGCCGGAAAGATGGATTCATGCAGGGCGGTATGCGGGACCTGTCCGATGGCGGGCTCCGGCAGAGATAGAGATGACCGGTTATGAATATCCTGATCGTCTGCACAGCGAACATCAACCGAAGCTACATGGCGGAACGGATCCTCAAGGGCCACCTGAAAAAAGGGGGAGAAAAGCATATCCATGTTTCGTCGGCCGCGCTGCTGGATATGAAGGGAGCGGATGCAGATCCCGTCGCCGCCGGATTGCTCATGGAAAACGGATACGACGGATCCGGGCATCGCTCGTCATTCCTGACGGACCGGCAGATCGACCAGGCCGATCTGATCCTCGTCATGGAGAACAGCCAGAAGCGGCTGGTGCTGGATCGCTTTCCAAAGGCCGACGGCCGGGTTCGCCTTCTCAAATCCTATTCCGAGAATTATTCGGATGCCGACCCGGACATTCAGGATCCTTACCGAATGTCGATCTACCATTACCGTGTCTGTTTTTCCGAGATCTATCTGTCTGTACAGGGTTTGCTGGAAAGCCTGTCAAAAAGGGGGCAGCGCTGACATTGACCGGATCGTTCCGGCAGGCGGGGACCGCGAATTTTATCGTGTGGAATGGGCAGCGGGGGATATTCGAAATCGCGGCCCGGTTCGGCACAGTCTGGACAAGCATTCCATTTGCAACGGGAGATCCAGGACGACGGATCGGCGCTTTCGCGCTTTTACGGCATTCTGAAATGGGAGAAGATTGATGAATTCGAGAAAAGTCTTCATCATGCTGGCGATTGCGGCCATGATCTTCCTTGCTCATGCCCGGGCATCCGCCCAGGGCACGACCGTCGACGCGTCCCCATCGCCGTTCTTCCTGGAGATGGGGGTGAAATTCTTCTACACGGACTACGAAGAGGATCTCGATCCGCCGCAGAAAAGCGCAAACAGCGGCTGGCTGCCCGGGATGTTTCTGGGTTTCGGCTACAGGAAGCATAACGGGCTTTATTTGAGGCTCTGCGGCAGCTATGCAAGCGGCGATCTGGCTTACGACGGCAGTGATCAGAGCGGAACGGCAATTTATTTTTCCAATGATCCGCAGAAATTCTACAGACTCGAGGCGAACGTCGGTTATGCGTTTCAGGCCGGCCCCAAAACGCTGATTCTGCCTTACACCGGCTATGGATATCGATACTGGAAACGGGGCGAGGCGAACCTTTCCATCGGGAACTACAAGGAAGAGTATGACTGGCACTATCTGCCGCTGGGGATCCGAATCGAGCATGAGTTCAATGTGCGATGGCGAGTCGGGATCGCGGCGGCGGCGAATATCATGTTTATGGGCAGGATGAAGGCATCGCTGTCGGAGCTCGATTCCGGCTACAATGATCCGGCCTTCAACCTGGGGGATCGGATCGGATTGTACGCCTCTGCCCCCATCCGTTACACATGGGCGAAAAACTGGTCCGTGACCGGCACGCCGTGGTATGAATACACCCCAATCGGCGCGAGCAATCTGGAAATCCTGACCTATCATGGAACGGCGAAGTCGCTGGTCATGGAGCCGTCAAGCAGGACAAACCAGTACGGCTTCGATCTGGGGGTGGAATACTCGTTTTGAGAGGCGAAAGAAGAATGCCCCGTCAACTTCACGTGCATCGCGGTTCGGCCATGAACGAGCCGGTGACAGCCCTGGCTGTTTTGGCAATCCTGCTGGCCGTGCTTTCGGGTGCCGCGTGGTGCGGGACCATCTATAAATGCACGGACCGAAACGGCGCCACGATCCTGACCGACCATGCTTCCGATGGGGGGCGCCGCTGTGAAGCTCTGGAATCCTTTCGGGACATCACCGAAAAGGACCGGGAGGCCTGGGCAAATGAAAACAAGCGGAAATTGAGTGAAGCGGAGGCCGGGGAGAGCAGGGATAGGGAAACATCCCGGGAAAAGCAGGACCGGAAACAGGATGAAAAGAAGCGGGATGCGGATGTGCGGGGACAAGTCGGCGGCGTCAAATAGGGGAATGAGAAAAAAGCTATTTTTACCCATTGACTTGCCCCCGTTCCTGTTGTAATGTAGTTTAAGTTGCAGCGTTGGAACAGCCGTGAAATCGAGCGGTTTGGTACATCGAAGGGGCAATGTGGAATGATAAAACCCACTTTAAGAGATCAGATTTTTTTAAATTAAAGGAGGTTCGATGATGAGACGAATCAGTTTTGGGCTTGTTGCATTGGCGGCACTTGTTTTCATGTTCACCGGTTGCGCTACGGTATCGACGTTCAAACCGGTTGACCTGAACCCGAAAATGAAAGCGGGAGACCTCGTTCAGAAAACGGACAATCTGGCCGTTCTGCTCGACAAGTCGGCTTCGATGGATCAGTGGTATGCCAAACCGCCGAATGTCGAACTGGCCAACCATCTGACGCATGCGAAAAATGCAACCCGAAACATGGCCGCGACGATTCCCGAGATGAAACTGAACGCGGGCCTCAAAACGTTCTGGTCCGATCAGACGGCTCAGATTTACGGAATGAAGGCCTTTGAGAAAAACGAGTACATCCGGGTGATCGACGGCGTCGGATTTCCCAACGGCAAGACCCCGACGGACAAGGCGCTCCTGGCGGCCGGCAACGACCTGAAGGGGGCGGCGGGGCGCTCGGCCATCGTGATTTTCAGCGATTTTGACGAAAAAGAACTCAACACCAAGGCGACCATCGAAGCCGTCGGCAAGCTCAAGGCCGATTTCGGCGACAAGCTCTGCCTGTACACCGTTCAGGTGGGAAATGTCCCGGGTGCGAAGGCGATTGCCCAGCAGATCGTACAGGCGGGGGCCTGCGGTGATTACGCAAGCGCCGACGAACTGGCGAACCCGGCAGCCATGGCCGCTTTCGTGCAAAAGGTGCTGCTCGAGGACGCGGCGGCCCTGAAGGCGAAAAAGGCGGCGGAGGAAGCGGCAGCAGCGGCGGAGCGGGCCAGGAGAGAGGCGGAGGAAGCGGCGGCCCGGGCGGCGGCAGCGGCGAAGGCCTCAAAGGGAAGAGACATCCTGGGTCCGGTCCACTTCGACTTTGACAAATCCGTTCTGAGGACCCAGGACCGGGCGATTCTCAAGAAGCACGTCGAGTGGCTAACGGCGCACAAGGATGCCGCGGTGCTCGTCGAGGGCCATTGCGATGAAGTCGGCACGAACGAATACAACCTTGCCCTCGGAGAAAGAAGGGCCGCGGAAGTGAAGAAATACCTCGTCAACAGCGGCATTGCGGCGAGCCGCATCAGCACGATCAGCTACGGCGAGGAAAGGCCGTTTGATCCGGGACATTCGGATGCGGCCCATGCCAAGAATCGCCGGGCCGAATTTGTGGTGAAATAGCAAAAACAGGCCCCCAGTTCAGCCTGCTTTCGGACGACAAGCGCCTTTTCCGGTTCCCTGCGGACCGGGAGAGGCGCTTTTTTTCAGGCCCTCGGTTGTTTGCCTTCATAAAAAGCGGGCTTCAGGATGATGTCCCGGTGGGGGCGCGCCTCGAGATCGCCCGCTTTTTCGAGCCGTTTGATGATGCGCGTAACCGTCTCCCTGGAAAGGGAGGCGAAGGCGGCAATCGCGCCGTGGGTGAGCCGGAACCGGATGACCGTGCCCTGCGGATCCGGAACGCCGAAGCGCTCACCCATGTATACCAGGACAGCCCTCACCCGGTGCTCCGCGTCGGCGAAGCTCATGACCTTGGCCATCGACCAGGCGTCCCTCAGCCGGGCGCAGAGCATGAGAATGATCTCCCGAAGGATCTTGTTGTTGCACATGAAGTGCTTGTGGAACACCTCCCGGGAGAGGAGGCCGATCCGCGTGTGCTCCACGGCCACAACGGTGGCCGGTTCGGTCCTCCCGTCCAGGACGGCCATTTCACCGAAGAAATCCCCCTGCTGGTGGACGGCGATCACCTTCTCCTTTCCTTCGGCGTTTGTCTGGACCACCTTGACCTTTCCCGCGTGAATGAAATACAGGTAGTTGGGCGTGTCCTCTTCCCGCAGAATGAGCTGATCCTTTGCAAACCGCCTCTCGATGATCAGGTGCCTCAAAATGATGATTTCCTCTTCGTTCAGGCAGGACAGGAAGGGGATCCTTTTGGCAAGGTCGTCCGCGCTCTTTCCGCTTGACCCCTTCTCTTCCTGCCGTCCCTGCATCGGTTGGGTCCGATGACGCGCTTGTGTGACTCGTTTCATCCGTGGGCCTCATCCCAGTTTTTTCCCGATCCGATATCCACCCGGAGGGGGACCGCCATCTCGATGACCCCTTCCATTTCCTTGACGACCAGTGCCATGACCTCCTCCCTTTCCTCCTCGGGCGCCTCAAAGATCAGCTCGTCATGGACCTGCATGGTCATGCAGGTCCGCAGACCGCGCTTCGCAAGGAGCCGGGAAATGTTGACCATGGCCACCTTGATCAGGTCGGCAGCCGTTCCCTGGATCGGAGCGTTGATGGCCGTCCGCTCGGCGAACTGCCGCACGGCGGGCGCACTGTGGTTGATCTCCGGCAGGTAGCGCCGGCGGCGAAAGAGCGTTGTCACGTATCCGTTGCGGCGCGCGCTTTCCAGGATGCCGTCGAGGTAGCGCCGCACGCCCCGGTACTTCTCGAAGTACCCGTCGATATAGGCCTGGGCCAGCTTCTGGGTGATGTTCAGTTCCTTGGCCAGGCCGAAGGCGCTCATCCCGTAAAGGACGCCGAAGTTGATCACCTTGGCCTGCCTGCGCATCTCGGCGTTGACCATGGCGGGAAAGACGCCGAAGATGTCCGAAGCCGTCCGGCTGTGGATGTCCTCGCCGGAACGGAAGGCCTCGATCAGGGAGCGGTCGCCGGAGAGGTGGGCCAGCACCCGCAGTTCGATCTGCGAGTAGTCCGCCGCGACGATGCCCCAGCCCGGAGGCGCGATGAAGGCCTGCCGGATGCGCTTCCCTTCCAGGGTGCGGATCGGGATGTTCTGCAGGTTGGGGTTGCTGCTGGACAGCCTCCCGGTGGCCGTCACCGTCTGGTTGTAGGATGTGTGCACCCGTCCCGTCTCGCGGCGGACCAGGAGGGGCAGCGCGTCGATGTAGGTGGACTTGAGTTTGGCCATGCTGCGATAGGACAGGATTTCGGCCGGCAGTTCGTGCTTTTCGGCCAGCCAGGAAAGGACATCGACGTCGGTCGAGTATCCGTCCTTCGTCTTTCTGCCCTTCGGAAGCCCCATCTTCTCGAACAGAATGACCTGTAGCTGCCTGGGTGAGTTGATGTTGAATTTCTCGCCGGCGAGCCGGTGGATTTTCTCTTCCGAGATGGACAACAAATTCCCGATTTCGGCGGACATGTCCTTCAGGAGTTTCAGGTCGAGAAGGACCCCCCTGGTTTCCATGGCGGCAAGGACCTCCACGAGCGGCATCTCGACCCCACGGAACAGCTCTTCGAACGCTTCCCGGCGGAGCCTATCGAAGAGGATGGAACTCAGGGCGAAAACGGCCCCGGCCCTGCGGCAGGCGTAATCCGTCATTTTTTCGACGGGTATGCCGCTCATGGGCAGGGCCTTCGCCCCGCTGCCGATCAGCTCTTTCTGGGACGGAACCCGGCGCTGTAGGTGTTCCCCGGCGATCTCTGCAAGCTCGAAACCATGACGAGACGGATTGAGGAGATAGGCCGCCACCATCGTGTCGAAGGCCGGTTTTGTCAAAGCCGTCTGAACCCCGGCCAGGGCGAGGTATGCCCGCTTCAGGTCATGAGCGTGCATGCCCGTTTTGTCATCCGACAGAACGGGGGCCAGGGCTTTGAGGACGTCCCCGGCCGGAAGCTGCCGGGGCGCTCCCTGATCCCGGTGGCCCAGCGGCACATAGGCAACGTCGTCCTGGCCGGCCGCGACAGCCAGTCCCACGAGGCCGGAATGGAGGGCATCATCGGACGCCGTGACCACCTCCAGCGCGAATTCACCACCGGTGCGGAGCCTGTGGACCCATTCGACCCAATCATCCATTTTCAAGATCAGGGAATGGCGGCTTTCCGTGGTCTCCTCTCTGATTTTCAACTCCTGGATCAACGACGAGAACTCGAATTCCTGGAACAGCCGCTTCAGGACCTTCGGATCGGGTTCCCGCCGTCGGCACGCCTCCAGGTCGAACGGGAAGTCGGCGCCGGTCCGGATCACGGCCAGATCACGGCTCATTCGGGCCTGGTCCGCGAAATTCCGAATGCTCTGTTTGGCCTTGGCGTTCTTGATTTTTTCGACGTTCCGGATGATTTCCTCGACCGAGCCGTATTCCTCAATC
Source organism: Syntrophales bacterium (assembly GCA_034678725.1). GTDB lineage: Bacteria > Desulfobacterota > Syntrophia > Syntrophales > Fen-1087 > JAXDBM01. The sequence goes on from JAXDBM010000057.1 coordinate 47,296, forward strand.
AGCCGCTGGGCGTTTTTCGGCCCGATGCCCGGCACGCCGGGAATGTTGTCCGACGTGTCTCCCGTCAGGCCGAGGATTTCCACGACCTTGTCCGGCCCGACGCCGAAGCGCTCCTGAACAGCCTCGCGATCGTAGACCTTGTCCTTCATGGTATCGATCATGACGACATCGTCCGAGATGAGCTGCATCATGTCCTTGTCGCCGGAGACGATCATGACTTTCATGCCTTTTTCAGAATACCGCCTGGCCAGGGTGCCGATGATGTCGTCGGCCTCGATGCCCTGGCATTCCAGCACCGGAATGGAAAACCCCCGGACGATCTCCTTGATGCGGGGAATTTGGGGCACGAGGGTGTCGGGTGTGGCCCTCCGCGTCGCCTTGTAGTCTTCGAAGGCCTCGTGCCGGAAGGTCGGCCCTTTGACATCGAAGGCAATGGCTATAAAGTCAGGCTTTTGTTCGCGAAGGAGCTTCATGAGCATTGTCGTGAAGCCATAGATGGCGTTGGTCGGAAAGCCCCTGGAATTCGAAAGGTCGCGGATGGCGTAGAACGCCCGGAAAATGTAATTGCTTCCGTCGATGAGATACAGTGTCGGCTTTTGGGTTTCGCTGGGCAAAATCTCGTCCTGAATTTTATGATGCTGTTGCGCTTCTTCAGCGCCGGGCAACGGGCATTGCGCGGGGCAGCCCCGGGCCGGGCGTCAAAAGTCGAACCGCGCGTTGATCTTATACGTCCGTACGGAACGAAGGCTTAGAATATCCGCTATTCCGGTAAGTTGCTTAATTTCGTTCAAGCATCGGTTTAAATGTTCTGATGAGGAAGCGATGAACGTGAACCAGACATTGTAGTCGTGGCTGCGCCGGTAGTTGTGCGTAACGCCGGGATAGGCATTGACCACATCGACAAAGGCCGAAAGCTTTTCTTCCGGCACCCGGGCGGCGCAGAGGGTGCTGGTGAACCCCATTTTTTTCGGGTCGAACACCGCGCCGATCCGGCGGATGATACCGGATTCCCGAAGCTTCTGAACACGCCCCCAGGCTTCCTCCTCGGGAATGCCCACCTGCGCGGCCAGGACCCGGTAAGGCTCCGGGTCGAGAGGAAAGGCGTCCTGGATTAGGTTCAGAATTTTATGGTCGATGTCATCCATGTTTCGGCTCGTATACGCAGTAGGGCTCCTCGGCGAGGTAATCCCCGGAGACTTCGTGGGCGCGGGCGCGGCAGCCGCCGCAGACCCGGATGAATTCGCAGCGGCCGCACTTCCCTTGAATCCGGTTCAGGTCCCTCAGGTTTTCAAAAACAGCCGAGTTTTTCCAGATGTCGGTGAAGCTGCGCTCCCTGACCTGGCCGCAGTCCAACTCGAGGTAGCCGCAGGGCTGGACCTGGCCTGTGTGGGAGATGAAGCAGAAGGAGCTTCCGCCCATGCAGCCGCGCGTCATGGTGTGGAAGGGATGCCCCGAGCCCCCGGCGGCCGTGGTTGCGGGAGCAGGAGCCCCTTTTTTCCGCTGATGAAAAATCCGGTAGTAGTGGGGCGCGCAGGTGGCTTTGAGTTGGATGGGGCAGGTCAGGCTTTTTTCATAAAACCAGTTGAGCGTTTTTTCGTAGTCTGCAGGCGAGATTTCCTGGTTGGCAAGGTCCTTCCCGCGTCCCGTCGGGACCAGCAGGAAAATATGATGGGCCGCCGCGCCGAGCCGGAGGGCCAGTTCGAGGATGCCCTCGATCTGGTCGAGGTTGGCCCGCGTGATCGTGGTGTTGAGCTGGAACTCCATTCCCGCCGTTTTCATGGCCTCGATACCGGCCATGGAGCCTTCGAAGGCGCCCGGCACGGCACGAAACCGGTCGTGGCTCTCGGCATTCAGGCCGTCGATGCTGACGCTGATCCGCTTGATCCCGGCATCGAGCAATTTCACCGCAACCGGCGCAGTGACAAGCGTTGCATTGGTTGCCAGGACCATGCGCAGGCCTTTGGCATTCCCGTAGGCGGCCAGTTCGTAGACGTCCTGTCGCAGGAGCGGCTCGCCGCCGGTGAGGATGATCACCGGACTGCTGAAGCCGGCGATTTCGTCCAGGAGCCGCTTCCCCTCAGCCGTCGTCAGTTCCCCCTCATAGGGCCCGCGCAGGGAGGAGGCCCGGCAGTGGACGCAGGCCAGGTTGCAGCTTCTCGTAATCTCCCAGGCGACCATGCGCAGGGTGTCGGTCAGCCGGGATTTTCCGTTTCCATCCGGTTTCATGCTTCCGTATGTGTCCGTTCTGCGGAGTTGATCACCACGCCGTTCCATGCCGGTGCAGGCAGGGAAAATCGATGCGGCGCCGTTCGATCCATCTGCGTATCACACCTGATCGGCTTTGTTCAACACACTTTCATGCCCTCGAAAGTCGCCCCGAAATATGTCTTTCTCAATCCGCCCCTTTCTGATACAAATCCCGCCGCCGGAAACGGCAGGGAGAAGGGGTATGAGAATCATTCTTTTCACCGGCAAGGGCGGAACGGGCAAGACGACCTGCGCCGCGGCTACGGCTTACCGGGCGGCGGCCCGGGGGCTGAAAACGCTCGTCATCTCCACGGATCCGGCGCACAGCCTCTCCGACGCCCTGGACAGGCAGCTCGGCGCCGAACCCGTCGCGGTTGCAGAGAACCTTTTCGCACAGGAGCTCGATGTCTATTACTCCATGCGGAAATACTGGGGAAACCTGAGCAAGATTCTGTCCCAGGCCTTCCGGTGGCAAGGCATGAACCCGATCCTCGCGGAGGAGCTCTCAGCCCTTCCCGGCATGGAGGAGGCGTCTGCGTTCCTCTGGATCGAGAAGTACTACGAGGAGAGGGAATACGATCTTCTCGTGATCGACAGCGCCCCGACGGGCGAGACGCTGACCCTGCTGACCCTGCCGCAGGCGACGAAGTGGTGGGTCTCCCGCCTCTTTCCCCTGCCGAAATTCGCCATGAAGTCCTTCGGGTCCCTGGTGCACGCCACCATGGGCCTGCCCCTGGATGAGGGCTACGAGGAGCTGGACAACCTGTTCACCAAGCTGGAGCGGATCCAGAAGATTTTCAGCAACCCGGATATCTGCTCCATCCGGATCGTCATGAATCCCGAAAAAATGGTGATTCAGGAGGCCAAGCGCGTCCTGACCTATCTGTGCCTGTACGGCTATCCCGTCGATGCCGTCATCGTGAACCGCCTTCTCCCGGATGATCATGCCGGACCCTTCTTCCGGCGTTACCTGGAAGCGCAGAAATGTTACCTGGAAGACATCCTGGAGAGCTTTGCCCCGATGCCCGTATTGAAGCTGGGGCACTTGGGGGAGGAGGTGTTCGGTCCGGATGCGCTTCAGCGGATCGCGGCCGCGATCTATGGGGAGGGAAATCCGGCGGACGTGCTCTATCGAGGCAACCCCTACCGTATCGAGGAAGAGGACAGGGGTTACCGGATGACGATCGAACTGCCCTTCCTCGACCGGGAGGAAATGAAGATCGACCAGTTCGGGGACGAACTGGTCATCAATATCCGGAACAAACGCCACAACATCTTCCTGCCGAGGTTTCTCGCATTCTGCCGCCTGCGGCGCCACACCTACGACGGCCGAAGCCTGTCCGTTCATTTCAGCCGTGATTGACGGCCGCGGCCACAACCAGACGGTTCCGCCGCTGCCGTACGGCGTTTCCCGATCGCCGGTCTTGCCCACGCGGATCAGCGGGCGGCTTGGATGGCCCTGGCGGCGTCCTGGGCAAAGTAGGTGAGGATGATGTCCGCCCCGGCCCGCTTGATCGAAGTCAGGGCCTCCATCATGGCGCGCTCCCCGTCCAGCCAGCCGAGCTGCGCCGCCGCTTGAATCATGGCGAACTCGCCGCTGACGTTGTAGGCCGCGATGGGCAGGTCGAATTCCTCCCGGGCGCGCCGAATGATGTCCAGGTAGGGCAGGGCGGGCTTGACCATGATGATGTCGGCGCCTTCCTCCACGTCGAGGGTGATCTCCCGGATCGCCTCGTCGCTGTTGGCCGGATCCATCTGGTAGGCCTTCCGGTCGCCGAACTGCGGGGCGCTCTCCGCCGCCTCGCGGAAAGGTCCGTAAAAGCAGGAGGCGTATTTGGCGGCATACGCGAGAATGGGCGTCGTCTCATAGCCTGCCTCGTCCAGGCTTTCACGAATGACCCGGATCTGGCCGTCCATCATGGCCGACGGGGCGACGATGTCCGCCCCGGCCTTGGCATGGGAGACGGCCGTCTCCGCCAGGACCTCCAGCGTCGTGTCGTTGTCCACGTCGCCCTTGTCGATCATCCCGCAGTGGCCGTGGCTCGTGTACTCGCAGAGGCACACGTCGGTGATGACCAGGATGTCCGGGACCCGGTCCTTGATGCGCCGGACGGCCTGCTGGATGATGCCGTCCCGGGCAAAGGCGCCCGAGGCCAGTTCGTCCTTCCGGTCGGGGATGCCGAAGAGCAGGACGGCCGGAATGCCCAGATCCCTGGTTGTTTTGACTTCCCGGACGAGATGGTCGACGGACATCTGGAAATTGCCGGGCATGGCGTTGATCGGTTTCCTGACGTCCTTTCCCGGCACGACGAAGAGCGGATAAACCAGGTCGTCCACGGACAGTTTCGTCTCCCGGATCATCCTCCGGAAATTCTCGTTTTTTCTCAGCCGGCGGGGCCGGTAGTCGGGGTAATACATGGCTTCCTCCTTGATCGGATCCGGGTTTCGTAGGTTTTTTGCGCTTCCCGCCATGAAGCAAACGGTCCGGGCGGACTTCGCGCTATCCTTCCTTCCGCTTCCTGATCGCAAGCGCGGCCTTCAGCCCCTTCTCGCGGATCACTTTGAGGGCGAGGCCCGTCTGGGTCTGGTGGTAAAAGCGCCGGGCATATTTCTTCAGCATCTTTTTGTTGATCTCAAAGCCCAGGCCGGGGCGCGAGAAAGGCGCCAGCATGGCGTTCTTGTCCGGGACGATCGGTGAGATGATGCCCTCGCGGAACTCCGGCACCCAGGATGGCTCCTCGAGGGGATATTCCAGCGGATGGGTATTGCCACGGTCGGCCAGCACGAGGTTCCAGTTGATGTAGAAGCCGATGCCGTTGGTCCAGGTGTGGGGGGAATAGTCCCGGTTGTGCCGGTGGCAGGCTTCGATGACCTGTCTGACCTGCGCGATCCCCCCGGCAAAGCAGGCGTCCGGCTGGTAGAGATGGAAGCAGTCCTTCTCGATCATGATCTTGATCTCGTCCCAGCCGTGGTTCAGCTCCCCGCCCGCAATCTTGACGGGAGACGCCTTCTTCAGCGCCGCCAGCCCGTCGTAATCGTGCCAGTCCAGCGGCTCCTCCAGCCACTCGATCCCGTTGCCGGCGCAGGCCTTCGCGAAGTCCGTCGCCCGCTGAAGGTCCCAGGCGGGGATGCGGTCCACGATGGAAACCAGCCATCCCTGGTTGGCGTCCACGCCGAGAACGGGGCCGTCGCCCACGCCCTTCCGGACCTCTTCGATCAGCCGGACATCGTCACGGAACTCCCGGGCCTTGACCCGCAGCTTGAAGGTCCTGAAGCCTCGCTCCTTCAGGGCCAGGATCTCTTCCACGCGCTGTGCCGGCTCGTGCAACTCGCCGAAGGAGCAGTAAGCCTCTATGGGCCGGGCCTCACCCCCCAGCAGCTCATAGACCGGTTTGCCTTTGGCCTTGCCGATGATGTCCCAGCATGCCGGTTCGATCCAGTAGTTCAGCCAGCCCAGGAAGCCGGCCTGCTTGAGCAGGCTCTGCATGCGGTCGATGTCCATCGGGTCGGCGCCGATGATGTAACCGCCCAGCAGGTCGCCCAGGCCCTGCCTCTCTTCGCCCATGGCGATGCCGGCCGACCAGCCTTCGATCCCATCGTCGGTGCCCAGACGGATCAGCGTGAAGCGGTTGTGCGTCTGGGGGTAGCCCGGGATCCAGGTCGGCCAGAAGGTGTGCTTCAGTGGGATGTGGACATGGTACAGCTCGATCTCGTTGATTTTCATGGTGCGGCCCCTTTCATGGTCGGTGTTGGTTCACCGGCAGACGCCGGCAGTTATTACTCCCATCGCTCCCAGTGGATCTTTTCCACCCGGTACTTGTCTTTTGGTTTGTCCTGTCCGGCGGGAATTCCGATGGCGATCACGTTCAGGGGGATGACGTCCTCCGGAATCTTGAGCACCTTGCACACGTGCTTCATCCTGTCCGCGTAAGGGTATGCGGCGGTCCATACGCCGCCGAGCCCGAGGGCTTCCACGGCCAGGAGAATGTTCTCCCCGGCCAGGGATGCGTCGATGATCGCCATGTCCCGGCTTCTCTCATATGCGCGATCCGGTTCGGTGCAGACGACAATCGCCGCGCCCGCCCGGGTCAGCATCCTGGCATAGGGAAGCCCGGCGGCCAGTTCGTCCAGGGCTTTTCTTTCCGTGACCACGACGAAAGACCACGGCTGCATATTCACGGCCGTCGGCGCGGCCATTCCCGCCCGGACGATCCTTTCCAGGTCGGTCCTGCCAACGGGCGCTCCCGTAAAATTCCGGACGCTTTTTCTCCCATGAATCACTGAAAGCGCATCGTTCATCATTTCACCTTTCATTCGCGAAAGCCGGGCCTGTCGCAGGCAGGCAAACCAACAGGATGGTGGAATTTCTCTGCCTCGGTGTTCATTCCGCGGGCGGGAAAATTTGTTGACATCGGGTCCGGATTGCACTATATCTTCACCCGCAGTCGGCAAGGTTCCCATCACAGG
>JAXDBM010000058.1:0-11573 GCA_034678725.1 Syntrophales bacterium
GGAACTGCTTGATCGACCAGGCCTCGAAAGGCGCAAAGCGCGTCCAGCAGGAATCGTTGCACCGCTTGGCATCGTACATGTCCCGGGTGTTCTCAACGGCCTGAAACCAGACGCCGTCGTTGGCCAGATTGATCAGGGACTCCCTCGGCATGTCCAAAAGCGGTTTCGGAATGCCGTCCTTCATTTCAAAACCCAACACCTTGGCAAAACGGTTCATCTGAATATTGTAGCTGTTTTTCGGGTCCATCGGGTCCCCCTTGTAGCCCAGGGCGTTCCAGTCAAGGCGGCCCTTCTCACTCTCCCAGGCGCTGATGTTATGGATGCGATTTGTCATTCAAATTCATTTTTTTAGGGCTGGTCTGCCCTTTTTTGAGAGTTTGGTTTTTTTACCGTCGGCGACGCATTGTGATTCTTGACGTAATCACTCACGGCCTGGTAGAGCGTCGTCGCCGCCAGGAGCGCGCAGTGGGCGTGGTCGTCCGGAAGTCCCTGGAGGTGCTCGAGGATGGAGCGCTGGTTGATACTCAGGCACTGGTGCAGCGTTTTTCCGATTGCCAGCTTCGTGGCGGCATTGCAGGCGGCGAGGCTGTACATGCAGCCGTCTGTGACGAACCTCGCGTCACGGATTTTTCCGCCCTCGATGCGCAGGTAAATCTCGTTTGTGTCGCCACAGGAGCCGGTCACCCGGGCATGGCCTTGCGGCCGGTCTAGGATGCCGTGGTGAGTCGGGTTTGTCCCGTATGCAAGGACCTTTTCGGAAAAGGCCATCCCGTGTTTTGCTGTTTTTGTCTCGGTTTTTTTCATCGTTGGACCTCTCAGATTGATCGGGTTAGCGGCGGCAACCGCCCCCCTCGCCGCAGGGTGGGCGTTCGCAGCTCTCTTCGCGGCCGCAACAGGTGCTTCCGCTCCGGCCGGCCGGTATCCGGGTCCCCATGGATCGGACACCCCGGGGCAGCATCCGCGTCAGGCGCCGGCTTTCGCAGGCATTGCAGCACCCCGGCCCCTCGGCATCGAATCCCTCGATCCGTTCGAAAACGGCCCCGCACCTGTCGCACCGGTATTCGTGAATCGGCATGGCACTTCCCCGGCATTCAAAGAATGAAGACCGCCGCGGCGATAACCGTCGTATAGCCGCGGTTTTTCAGGACGCTCGATTGCGTAATGTTCCGGGTGCCGACGATCTTGCCGCTGATCTTGAAAATTTCCTTTTTTTCGTCCCAGCTTTCGTCCACGTTGAAATCGATGCCCAGGGTGGATGCCAGCATGGCGGCAGCCAGGTCCTCGGCATGGTCCCCTGCCTGCTTTTCCGTCAGTCCGAAAGCGTGGTGCTCGCTGATGTAACCGTAGGTGTTGCGGTCGGCCGGAATGGCGCAGCCGATGGAGGCGGCAATCAAGCGGCGCGGTTCGCAACTGCAGCAGCGGCTCATGACGCAGTAGGTGATGGCGCCGGTCTGAAGCAGCCCCAGTCCTCTGGCCCTGGAGATCATGCGGCAGCCCGGCGGCAGTATACTGGAAACCTGCACCAGATTGCATTTCTCGATGCCGGCGTCGCGAAGGGCCAGCTCAAAGGAGTGAAGCTCCTCTTTGTGGACACCGACGCCCTTGGTCAGAAAGAACAGGCGGGGTACAAATATTTCCATGCGTGCAGCTCCTTGGGGTTTAGTGATCGCAGACGTTCTGCCCCGTGACGAGGGCGTCGTGCAGATAGTTTTTCACGATCGTTTCCGGATCGGCCGGCGCAGCGCCGAAGATTACCTGGATTCCCCGCTCGGCGAAAAGCCCCAGGGCCCGGGATCCCATACCGCCGGCGATGATCGTGTTCACGCCCCGCTCCTGGAGCCAGGCCGGAAGCAGACCGGGTTCGTGGGGAGGAGCGGGTATGTCTTCACGCCGGACGATGGCTTTCTTTTCCATATCCACGTCCATCAGGGCAAAGGTCTCGCAATGGCCGAAATGGTTGCACAGCCGTCCGCTTTCGACGGGGACCGCCATTTTCACGGTTTTTGGTGATGCTTCGCCTGTAACTTCGGGTTTTGTTTTCATGCTTTTGTCCTTCCCTTTGTCCCTGAGGTTGAGAAGCGGGTCGACGGCGCTGGCAAATGCCTTGGCCGCTTCTGTATCGCTGTAATGGTAAATGAATGGCAGGCCCTGGTCGGAGGCCTGGACGATCATGGGCTCGAGAGGGACGCGGCACAGAAAGGGCACGTTGAGCTCTTTTGCCATGGTTTCGCCGCCCCCCCGCTTGAAGACGTCGATGACATTCCGACAGTGGGGGCAGACGAGCCCGCTCATGTTTTCGATAACGCCCAGAATGGGGACCTTCACCTGGCGGCAGAAATCGATGGACTTGCGGACATCCGTCAGGGAGAGGTCCTGGGGTGTCGTGACGATGACGGCGCCGTCGTTCTCGGGCAGAAGCTGAGCCGCCGAGAGGGCCTCGTCACCGGTCCCCGGCGGGAAGTCGATGATGAGGTAGTCCAGCTCACCCCAGGATACTTCCGCCAGGAGCTGTTTGATCGCCCCCATCTTGAGGGGCCCTCGCCAGATGACCGCGGCATTCTCATTCGGCAGCAGGAACCCCATGGACATGACCTTGATGCCGTGCGTGAACGGCACGGGGAGAATTTCCTTGTTCACCATTTTCATCTGCTGCCCCTCCAGGCGGAGGAGTTTCGGAATGCTGGGACCATGAAAATCCAGGTCCAGCAGCCCGACCTTCATGCCCTCCAGCGCCAGTGCCAGGGCCAGGTTCACGGCCACCGTGCTTTTTCCGACGCCGCCTTTGCCGGACAGGACCATGATTTTGTGCCGGATCATGCCCATCCGCTCCTTCAACTGCCTGCTTTCCTGGTATTCTCGAAGCAGCTTTTCCCCTTCCGATCCGGGTCCCGCAGCGGCCTTTCCGGGCTGGGGTTCAATGGTTTTCAGGTTTTTCATGCTGTTCATTTCTCCTTGTGAAACCGGACTTGAAAATGGTCTCTCCGATCGCGAGCCATTCTTGCCGGGAATTGAAAATATAACGACGTCAACGGGGCTGCATTCCGCATCCAACTCTCTTATCAGGTGTTTCCGCGACGCTTTTCCATGCCCCCGTTACTGCGCTGGTTTTTAAATGTTGATTCATGTTCCGACATTCACACAACAGCCTCCCCTGTCATCCACTGGACAGGGGAGGCTTTCCAGGGAGAGATTCCAGCATAAACAATTTCACGAAACGGCGATGGCCGTTTTCAAAACTTCCGCGAATCGGCTATCCAAATTCGTACTCTCTTCCCGGGAGATCACCGTCAGAAAACGATCCCGGATGTCCTGTTGAGGGAAAACCGACAATTCAAAGCGTCCGGCTACATACTGAAAAAGCATGGGTCGAAGGGAATCGGTGAACTCGATAATTCCCTTGACACGAAAGACATCAGCCGGGAAGGATTTAACGGCGGAAAGAAAATCGCCCCGATCCATGGGCGCCGATAGTGTCAATGTATCGCACCTCAACCCGTCTTGAACATGCGCTTTGTGAAAAGTCGACCCCGATGTCGGCGACACTATTTTCTTGTTCTCCCCTGCGTCCCCAGTTTCAAAAATCAACGCGGGATTCAAATCACCATTGATGGTTGAGAAGACGATCGCTTTCGGGTTAAGATTTCCAATCTGTTTTCTCACTCTGCGCAGATCCCCGTCACTGACAAGATCGCATTTGTTCAGCACCAGGACATCCGCGGCACGAATCTGGTCAACCGCAATCGCAAAACGGGACAGCGTAAAATCGAAGTTGAGTGAATCAACCACTGTGACCGTACAATCGTATCGCACCAGATCTTCCAGTTCGCTGATCTCATCGAGCAGATTGAGGGGATTGGCGGCACCCGTGGTTTCGAGGATGATGAAATCGGGCTGAAAATCAGATAGGATATCGCTAACGGCCCGCTTCAGGTTTCCCACCAGGCTGCAGCAGACGCATCCCTCATCGATCTCGGTGACCGTGTAATCCAGAAGTTTCCCATCCAGACCGACCTCGCCGATTTCGTTCTGAATCACCGCGACAAATCGGCTGCGCTGGGTCTGATACTCGATGAAGTGCTGCAGAAAACTTGTCTTGCCCGAACCCAGAAAACCTGACAAGACCACCAGCGGCGGCCGCTCATCCATCCCCATAATTCTCTTGTCGAATGTTTTGTAATCCCTCGTCTGGCGGGCATTCCACCACCGCATACTTTCGTAAACCGGCGGGACGGCCTCCCCCTGCCGCCACCGAAGGTCCCTGCCCGGAGCACACTGAGAAACGGCAAGCGCGTCGAAGGCATCTTCAAATTTGCCTTCGCCGTAACCGATGCCCATCAGGACGCCTTCGATATCCACAGCAGGTATTTTTTCGATCGTACCCGCAGGGTCATAGACGATTTCCATTCCGGGGAAAGACCGTTCGAACAGACAGCCGGGAGATCGGTCGAGGTGAAAAGACAGCGAGGCAGCCAGGACGTCGAAAAAAGCCCGACTGAGTGACAAAGCCGGAAAATTCTGATCCGTTCCACCGGGTTCAATCACCTGCACCATCTGCCCGTTCCGAGGCATGCGGACACCAGCCGTGGCAATGCTGCGCAGCGCAGACAGACTTTCCATTCCCAGATAAAGCGCCTGTTGTCGGACATCGCTGGCCAGAAACAGCGTGCCGATCCTGAAAAGGGATGACATCTCATCGTGTTGCAGAAAGTCACGGATAATAGACATGTAATCGGGGCGCTGCGTGTAAGCCGCTCCGCACAGGGAGCAGCCCTCGACGAGTGCCTCGTCGGCACTTGGGAAATAGCTTAGACCGAATGTGCCGACCACCCAGCCCGGTGCGTCTTCCGTGCCGTTGAAATTCAATCCAAAAACGCCCGCAAAGCCGTTGATTCGAGCCGTCCAGCCCTCCCCCTTCTCCGTGACGGACTGCTTCAAGCCCCGCCAGCCAAGCGCATGGCGCACACCGGGCACGAACTGGGCGCGCACCAGGATGGCGCGCATCAACTCCTGGACGGCTTCAGCCGGATCGGTCCGGATGTCGCCCTGGAAAAAATGATGCATCTCCACAACAGACCTTCTTCAGACTCCACGGGGACGATGCCCGAATCATAGCAGGCCGCCCGTGAGGAATCTCGCTACCTCGCAGGTTTCTTCGGGCCTAAAAAATTCAGCGCAACGATCCGCCCGTTCTTCCAGCTCACCGTGTATCGCTGAACCGTATCGGGCGGAATTTCACTGGAAGTTTCGACCGTGCGGCCCTCGACCGTATAGGTGATGACCGGCCCCTTCTTCTCGGTTTTAACAACGTAGGGCGCCTTGATGACCAGCAGCGCCATGGCCTTTCGTATGATGCCGGGGTCGCTGTATTTTTTCAGCACCGCCTCATACTCTGCCGGCATCCTGTGGGATCTCAGGCACTCGCGCATCTCCGGGATGACTTCCTGGTGCACTTGGGGTTTGGCGTCGTAGAACTCGAGCGATACAATCCGGCGGTTCTTCCAGCATACATTGTACGTCTGGGTCGTGTCAGCCGGCAGCTCATAGGATGTCTCCACCGTGGTGCCCTCCACCGTGTAGCAGACCATTTCTCCCTTCTGCTCGGTCTTGACCACGTAGGGTTTCTTGATGACCAGCAACCCCATGGCCCGGCGGATGAGACCGGGGTCGCTGTATTTTTTCAGCACCGCCTCATACTCCGCCGGCGTGCTGTGGGATTGCATGCATTCCTGCATTTCCGGAATGATGCCCGTCACGGGGCCGGCCCAGGCCAGACCGGCCAGACAGTATCCCATAATGGCCATGAACATGACTCGCTTCATGATTTACCTTCTTTCTTGAGAAAGTTCCTCCGGATAACTGCGATTATTATCTTTTCAATATTCCACCTTGCCGCCCTTGGGACCGCCCCATGAGAACTTGACGATCTTTCGATCTTTCCAGCCCATCTGGAAAATCCTCACCGTGCCCGTGGCTGCCGGCGAGTGCTCGCATTTCTCAACTGTAGATTCCAGCATGTAATAGGTAATGCCGTCTTTTTCCTCAGATTTCGTGACGATCGGCTTCGTCATGTTGCACAGCGTCAGCTCCTTTGGCAACACGCCGGGTTCGGCGAATTTTTGCAGGACCACTTCCCGTTGAGCACGATTGGGGAAGTTATTGATTACCTCCCTCATCTCCGGGCTTGCCTTTATTCCGAAGAAGCCAAACGTGCCGCTGATTAACAGCAGCAGGAACAGAATTCCCCTTTTTCCCTTAAAATACTTTGACATCGTTCACCTCCCTTATGGATGTCATTACATCTCAATCCCAAAACCGATTCGGTCCCCATTGCCCAGGTATGCTGCATCAGGCGTTCGATACCGGGCTGTTCCCTTTTGCACCGGGTAGCCGCGTTCGATGAACTTCTTGGCGCAGAGGACTCCGGTGCAATGGTTGCACCCGATTTTCTGAAACCCGTATTTGCCCAGGGAAATCACCAAATCGTCATACTTGGGGTCCCAGTCCTCGAAAGGGGAGATGTGAAGTCCGCCGTAAATGCCATAAAGCTGGTTTTTCTCGTAAGCGATCTCCCTGAACGCGGTTTCGGCAAACTGGATGATGCCGAAATGGCAACATCCGGTGGTGCTGACCAGCCCGTGATCCTTCACATTGGCATAAATGGCTTGCTCCCCGTACACCCGGCAGATGATGGGAACGGCAAAGACATATGTTGCCAGGCCGGGGATGATGGGATTGAGCCCCGGTTTGACCTTGATTACTTTCCCCTTGTGGCCGGCATCCTTCAAATACTGCAGACCCTCCGGGTAGAACCCATCCGGGATATAGGTGGTGATGGTCGGGTCGTACTTGTAGGTGACCGGCACACCCCAGTAGTGGTCGAAGTGCTCGTGGGAGATGATCAGGGCCTCGATCTCCTTGTTTTTCAGCATCTGGTCGATGCCTTCGCGCTTGAAGCACTCGTCCATCCATTTATAGGACCAGCCGCTGTCCAGGAGGAATTTTCGCTTCTTGCCACTCAGTTCCTCCACCTCAAGCAGCGCGGCAAACCCGCCGGCGTTATCCGGGCTTACAGAAAGTTTCTCCGTAATCGACCAGGCCTCCTCAAGATTGTTCGGAAGCAGATGCTTGATCTTGGCAATGCCCTTTTCGTAAGAACCTTTTCCCAGTCCGGTACCGTCGCCGAATGGTGGCCAGTTGTAGCTGTACTGGTTGACCAGGAGCCCACCGGCACCCTTGATGTCGCCCATCAAAACAGCATTCTTAAACCAACTGGTCTCAGAGATATTGGTTACCTTGACGTTCTTGCAGGTACCGATGTCCGCCATCTTGCGCTTCACTCCCGGAAAGTGGGACTTGCGCCAGGGGCTGTAAGAGTAAATGCCCATCCCCAGGGCAGCGCCTCCAAGAATGCCCATAGCCGTCCCCTTGAAAAAGTCCCGACGGTTAAATTTGCCTTTATCTTCAGACATAACGCCTCCTTTTCTCAATCTACTTGATGATGGTGATGGATTTGTACACCCAGGGCAGAATATTCAGGGTAATGAAGTACACAGCAACGCCGCATAAGGCGCCGACCCCAAGCCCCCAGCCCAGAGACGGATTCCACCGAATATCTGCCAGCTTCACCTTTTCGGCTGCGTGATCCTGGGCGATCTCTTCCGCTGTCTTTGGTACCATCTTCCAAGCCGGCCAGTTGTCCATGAACCAGTGGTGCACCAACCAGATGTTGATCAGCCAGATGGTGGGGATCATCGGGAACTGCGATTCGTGCATGAATCCCTTCTGGGTACCCAGAAAATCGTGGGAAGTTTTGTAGTAAATGATGTAGAGAAGGGCGGCAGCGGCGATGGTGATGATGGTTCGGATGAGCACGTTGACCGGCAGGCTGAAGCGCCGCGGCCAGTTGCCGCAGTAGAAGGTGATAAAAATGGCCGGTACGAGGAAGAAAACCGCCATCTCTCCGACATGCAGCCAGCGCCAATCGGGTGCGTTGATCAGGCGCGTTCCGCGTATGGCCGGCCCCCAAGTCAGTTCCTGGGCAAAATAAAGGAAAAACAGCATGGCCCAGGCAAGGGCGATGATCCCGAAGAAGGCCGTCACACGCCGCAGCCAGTCCGTCTTGATCAGTTTAAACGGAAAGCGTTCCCAGATGGTTTCCACAACCCAGACCATCACTGTGCAGCACATGATCCAGGCCACATGGAAGTTTCCCGAGACGGTGTTTGCGAAATGTTCCCAATACGTCGGTGCGATGGATGTAAAATACTGCCAAGGGTAGTAGAGAATGCCCATGTGGGAGTGCATGGTCATGAAGTAAATCACTGTGCTCAGGAAGAAGGTCATGACCAGAATACTTATGCCTTTGCCGGGCTGTTTCATGTTCTTCCATGGCACTTCCTCGCAGGCCACCACCCAAGCCGGGCTCAACCAGGAGGCGATCGCTGCAAACATCAGACAGGCCAGCGAGGCATACTCGAGGGCAAAGAACTCCGTCATCCTGGGAAGCTTCATGAGTCTTTGAGGGTTGAAATAAGCGATCCCGAAATTTCCCAGCAGTCCCTCGAAAAATCCTTTGATGAGAACATACAGAATGAAGACGGAGATGGCTGTGAGTATGCTTCCCTTGATCAGAGGATGCGTTTTCTCCAGCCAACTGCGCCGGAAAGGCCAATAATTGAAAATATAAACCATCCAGATCAGCATAATCAGCCACCAGCGGGTGTACATGTAGCCCACATAGGGCGTGTACATTCGCAGCCAGCCCCGCGGGTCCTGAAAAATCCACCAGGTGGCGTAAAACACCGCCAGCGTGACGACCAGCGCCACGATCGCCGGGATCGGCTGCGGCCAGCGCTGAACCAACTTGCGTTCCTCCAAGTAGCCTTCACCAAATCGTTCCATTTCTGTCCTCCCTTCTGATTTCATTTTATGCAGATGAATCAAATTGCCGGCAGCATTCCTGACGTAAACTTTCATAGACCTTGCTGCGCAGATATTCCTCGTCGGTTTTGGCGGGATCGATTCCCAACCGCTCGGCCTCCATATTCAACAGGGCTGGGCTCAACTCCGTTGAAGCGAGAAAAATTTTATCTCCGGATGTTTCACATTTTTCAGGTGCATTGACGAACGAGGTTAGAACGCAGCATGCGTGGATCAGGAGCTTGTTTAGAAACTGTTTTCTCGACAGCATTTGTTTCCCCACATTTGGAAAATGCACTGAAGCATTATCCGGACAGGCTGTTTTGGACATCTGCACTTTATTATGATCCGGATACTGTGCGGATATCGGTCCTTTTGGGCTCTTTTAGGCCTTTCTCAGTATGGTAATCCGCTCGCGCGTGCCGCGCATCCCACGCCCCTGCCTCCGGGTCGACGACCATGAACGAACGCGTTCGTCCGAATCGGGGGTCCATGGCGCTATCCGGCTCCTTTCCTGACGAAGTGACCTTGATCTTCATGCACTCCCGCTGCCCTCTGTTCCACCCGGTCCTTGCCGCCGCCTTTGTTGTTCCCACCCTTCGCAGGGAGCGCAGCCGGGCAGAAAAAAACGTCCCTCTTCCAGCTTCCCGTTGTGGAAAGCGTCGAGCACCTCATCCACGGTTCCCCGAACAAAGGAGATGACACGGATGCCGGCGGCTTCCAGCATGCGCTCCACGGCTGCCGACATTGCGCCGCAGATGAGGACATGCACTCCCATTTCCCGGATCCGGGCGATCCGGCTGACGGCATTTTCCCCAACCCAGACGGTTTTTGACCGCTGCTGTGCATTTCCAGGACCGGTTTCGATCAGCAAAAGCTCATCCGCGGCGTCAAAAACCGTTGAAACCCTATTCCCGCTGACCGGTATGGCGATTTTCATGCAGACCCCACTGCAACGGTGCATTACAGGTTCCGTGCCATGGGATTGAAGAATGGATTCAGAAACTTGAATTACGAGTGATATTGATAAAATCGATGGAGGAGGGAAATTTTCGGCCAGAAAAAGAAAGTCGCATTATTGCAACTTTTCTTCAAGAACTTAATTGCAGTAATGCGACTTGAATTGAAAAAGGTTAGATCTTGCCTATTTCGTTACCGGTGCGTCCGGGTCCGACGTCCATTCCTGCATGGCGCCGTCGTAGATCCGGACGTTCTTGTAGCCGAGCAGCCGCTTCATCAGGTATTTCCAGACGGGGCAGCACTGTCCGACATCGCAGTAGGTGACGATCTCTGTCGACCGATCCTTGCCCACGGCAGCCTCCGCGAGTGCGGTGAGGGCTTCTTTGCTCTTGATGGTGCCGTCGCTGTTGAAGGCGCAGGAAGTGGGGAGGTTGACGGCCCCGGGAATGTGGCCGAGTTTCGTAATGCAGTCGAGTTTTCGCTTTCCCGTGAAGATGTCCGCTTCCCGGACATCCAGCAGGACGATCTTTCCCATGCGGCTCTGGACATATTCCTTGTCGGCGAAATGATCTTTCCTGAATTTTCCCCTGAAAAGCTTCTCTTTTGCACTGACAACCTTTGTCGACAGGATTTTTTTGTCCCGGATCCACTTGTCCATGCCGCCGTCCAGAATGGCGACGTCATCCAGCCCGGCATATCGGAGTGTGCAGGCCACCCGGGCCACTTGATAAATTTCTCTTAGGGTTCTGGCATTGCCAACGACCACGACCCAGGAATCCCAGCCGATTCCCGCGGAGCCGATCGTGTCCTCCAGATCGTCCGGATCGGGGACTTCCGTAAAAAGCTTGCCCCTCTTGTAGGCCCACGCTCCGTGGAACGTGTTGATCGCATTGGGGATATGACCTTCCCGATAGTCCTCCACCTTGCGGACGTCGAGGATGATCAGTTTTGGGTTTTTCAAGTTTGCCTCCAGCCAGTCCACGGAGACAATGGGCGGAAGAGCCTCTGACGGCGCCGCGCCGGCCGGTGCGGCCAAAAGAAGAGCCGACAGAAACATCCAGAACAAAATCTGTTTTTTCATGTGCCTCGCCCCCTTTCCACAGCCTTTTGATTTATTATATCACGATCCGTGCCAATACGTGCGAAAAGTTTAAATAAGGATGGATTCCATTTATTTCCAAGCGTTATGAAAATTTGAGACAGTGATGCTTTTTTTATGAGAGGGATTTGGTCGCCGTTTTGCGACCCCTTCCGGAGCTTTTTCTGTCAGTGGGAATCGCGATGTTCAGCGACTTGATTTTCCTGAAGAGGGTGCTTTTGTGCATGCCCAGTTGCCGGGCTGTTTTCAGGCGGTTCCAGCCGTTTCTGCGAAGGGCGTTGGTGAGAAAGATTGCCTCCATGTCTTTCATGGACAGGATTTCCAGCGGCTGCCCAACGCCCGCCGCCGAGGGGTGGGCGTAGATCGACTCGGGCAGATGATGCGGTTCGATCATGCCGGTCTTGCACAGGACGAATGCCCGTTCCAGGATATTTTCCAGTTCCCGTACATTTCCGGGATAGTCGTGGGACATCAGGCAGGCAAGCGCCTCGTCGCTGATGCCGGATATGTCCTTCTTCTGGATGGCGTTCAGGTGCCGGATGAAGTACGCGACGAGAAGAGGCAGGTCTTCCAGTCTCTCCCGCAGGGGCGGCAG
>JAXDBM010000059.1:0-20711 GCA_034678725.1 Syntrophales bacterium
TCGCCCTGTTATCCACGGACATCTCCTTGACTGAAGAGCAGATCATCATGACCTATAAACGCAGATGGGACATCGAGGTGTTCTTCAAGGTGGCCAAGTCGTTTCTCAATCTTGCCAGAGAATGCCAAGGGGGGAACTAACTACATATTTGGTGGGGTTTGTGAGCACTCAACTTGAATGATACCCTGCGGACAATCAGAGTCAGAATTGGCGACCGGCTTAAGGAAGAAAATTGATTTTAAAGATGTCGCTATGCGACTCAATGCACTGGTATCCCGAAAATGTCCTGAAGTATTAAACAGTTCTTGGATTATCAAGAACGCCCCAGAGTGTTATCGTTTCATCCAGAGAAACATCAGGACCGATTGGAATACTATCGATTGGGACCAAGTGACCTCCGTCCTGGATTGGAAATATCAACGGCGCTGGATGCCGAATCGCAACCCCAAAAGATTCCATCCATATGAAAACACAAGTGAAGTCGAGGCCATCTTGAACAGGTATCGATATAAACTTTACATTTTTGTGGTTTCTGCCGATCGTGCTGATCGACAACTGCGTGATACTATCATCATTCGTTTGGTGCGTCTGGCACAGCGCGGCAATGTCACTGCAAAAAAGGAGATCATGGGGCTTGTCCGTTATGTGGTTGAAGAGTGGCTGGACCGCAATGGCTATATGTCGCGGTGGAAGGGATACGATGAAAAGATTAGAAATACAATCGAAGGATGCATCTGCCGATATCGCTATACAGGATCGTTTTTCAGATATGTTTATCGAACATTCCAATATGCGGGCAGGGGCATCCAGCCGATCTATGCATATTCTCTGGACGAGCCCGTGGCCATTGATGCCGACAAACGTAAGATAGAAACTGTGGTCCAAGACCCTGAAACTGGCGAGATATTCCTGTACAACCGCTAACCGAACAACATCAAATCAAACCTGCTTTCTACGTAAATTTACGAAATCAGGCACAACGGTCACAGATGGGTTGAATTATGGGCAGCGTCGCCAAAACCGGGGAAAAAGGCAATCAACTGCCGATCTGTTATAGAAAGGCCACTTCTTTAGTTGATGCCGTGACCACGAAGCAGCGCTCCACGTTGGATTTCTCGTCAGCCGGAACGACGAAAAAACCGGGCCGGTTCGGCTGGTAGCCCTGGGTTGTGCCGACCATGAGTTCTCCGTCCTTGAAGATCACCTTGATCCTGCGCCCGACCGCGGGCTTTGCCGAGTCGAACTCCTTCCGGTCATTGTAGTCGCGGTTGCCGGTGAAATCGCGGACGAAGAAGACGGCTTTCATGTCGGAGATGCGAATCTCCATGGGTTTGCCGCCCGGCTGCGCCTCCAGCGGCGCCAGATGGAACAAATCCTTGTTCGGGGAGAAGTCGGTGGTCGTTCCCTTCTCCACACGGCCGTCCAGATACCGAGCTACGATCTTATTCTGAATCATAAAGTCCTCCCCATGAATCATTTTGCTGAAAAGAAGCTCGCCAGCGCGGCCGGGAATCCGTTCTACTCGCCACCCGATTTTTCAATGCTTCTACAACAGAGCGGCACCGATGTCCAGACCATCAACAAAAAAAGGATAGCCACTGCCTCATTCGACGGCAGTCCGCTATCCCTTAAGCCTCCTGTTCGCCCTGCACTTTCACCCTGGCGCCTGGAACCCGCATCAACGGCAGGACTCGGGCCGGATCAGAAGCACCGGGACATGGGCATCGTGAAGCACCCGTAGCGCCACGCTTCCGAACATCAACTGCCTCATCCCCGTGTACCCGTGCGTGGCCAGAACGAGCAGGTTCACGTCGTTTTCCCTCGAAAAGTCGATGATGGTCTGCGCCGTCTTCCCCTCCATCACCACGTCCCTGACATTCAAGCCCTCACTGCTCAACCTGGACCGGACGCCCGACAGGTACTCCTGCGCCTTTTCCAGAAGGGCATTCTTGAGCTTCAAAACGTCGAGTCCCTCCGCCACCCACAGGGACGGAATATCCACGACGTTCAGAAGGATCACCTCCCCGACAACGCCTCCCCTGTGCAGGTTCACGACCTCCGGCAGGGCGCATTCCGCCAGCTCCGAACCGTCAAGGGGAACAAGCACCTTCCTGTACATCAAAAACACCCCCCTTCACGACCGTTCTTCCTTTTCCGGCGAATGGGTACCGGAACCCCGATATTTCCGTTTTAGCTTTTTTACGGCGGCGTTCGCCTTGGCCTCCATCATCTTGACTTTCCGGTTGACCCACTGGCTCCTCGGCAGGGTCAAAACGATGCGCTTGTCCTCCCTTCTTTTTTCCATGACGATATCCCCTTTCTCCCGGTATTGGAGCGATTATTGAGTAAATGCTCCAGTTCATACGGGTTTTCAGATACTTTCTGCCATCCGTCCGGGTCATCGCAGAGTTTCAATTTACACAACTAATTTATGAATGTCGTGAACCGTTGTCAACCAGGCGGGGTTCATACGGTACGGGTGCAAACCGGCCGCTGAATCTATTTAACAAATTAAGATCATTAGATATTCATTTGATCCATCTGATTCCCCCACGCTTGAGTTGGCTGATTTCGGCCATTACGGTGAAGGTGGCCCCATTCCGGCACGGGGTCCGCCCGCGGCGGATCACCCGCGGACGGAAATCACGGCATCGTCCAGCTCGTCGTGGATGTCAAAGAGGTCGTCCAGCTCCGAGATCCGGATCACTTTCCGGACCTCCGCGGGCATGCGGCAGAAGGCCAGCCGGCCCTCCTGCTGCCGGAGCTTCTTCATCAGGCCGAGGAAAACCCTCAGGCCGCTGGAACTCAGGAACTCGAGGCCGTTGAGGTCGATGACCATCCGGGTCACCCCGTCGGCGACCATTCGGTCCAGTTCCGCCTCCACCTCCAGGGAGCGGTGGATGTCCAGCCTGCCCTCCAGGAAGACGGCCCGAATTTCATTCAGCTCTTTTGTCCTCAGAATCATTCCGATCCTCCGATCCGATTTTTTTGGTCAGGACCAGGCAATTGGATTCCCCGATCCGCTGATAAGCGACCCTGTCCATCAACTGTCTCATGAGGTGCCACCCCAGCCCCGGCGTCTTTCGTTTCAGGATGGCCCTGCCCAAGGCCGGCTTTCGCCGCGGCTCCTTGTATTCAGCGGCGGTATCCTGGAAGATGATGCGGAAATAATCGCGGTAGAGGGTCATGGTCACCAGGACCTTGCCCTCAGGGGCGTAAAGATAACCGTGCCGGATGATATTCGAAAAGGCCTCATCGATGCAGAGCAGGACATCGTTTCGCCATGCGCGCGAGACCGGCTTGCCCTCCAGGAGCTTGTCCACCTCGGCGAAGATCAGCGCCACGTTTTTCGTTTCGCCGTTGACGACAATCTCCGATCGTTCGACGCTCATGGATCACCTCAGGAACCGGGCCACCAGCAGGGTCATGTCGTCGACGGTCTCTCCCCCCGCCTGGAAGCGGGTCACGTCGCCGATCACTCCGTCGACCAGCTCCGCGCTGGTCAGGCTCCCCGCCTTCAGCAGGATCGTCTTGAGGGGCTTTTCGCCGTAGGTTCCGGAGACCGCATTCACCGCATCCGTGATCCCGTCCGTGAACAGCATCAGGATGTCCCCCTCGGTGTACTTCACCCGCGCCTCCCGGTAGGCCGCATCGGCAACGACACCGAGGGGCTTTCCGGGCGTATGCAGAAGGCTCACGCGTCCGGTCTTTCCCTTCAGAAGGTATTGGCTCATGTGGCCGGCGCTGGCATGGACGATCTCCCTGGCGGAGGTGTCGACGACGCAGCAGAAGCAGGTGACGAACATGCAGTTGACGGCATCCTCCGAAAGGTAGCGGTTGGCCGCCTCCAGGACCTTCGCCGGGCTGCCGTCCTCGCCGAAGCGGGACCGGATGACGCTCCGCGCGACAGCCATGAGGAATCCCGCCGGCATCCCCTTTCCGGATACGTCCGCCATGACGATGCCGTACCGGCCGCCGCCCATGTCGACGTAGTCGTAGAAGTCCCCGGCTACGAGCTTCGCAGGAACGATTTTGGCCGCGATGTCCATGTGCCCGCCGGAGGGAAATTTCCGGGGCAGAATGTCCTGCTGGATTCTCGCGGTGATGGAAAGCTCCGCCTCCATCCGCTCCTTCTTCTTGAACTCCTCCGAAAGCCGGAAGTGGTTGTAGTTCTCCACCACCTGCTGGGCCAGCATCTCCAGGAGCCGAAGGTCATCGTAACCATAGGGCAGTTTGCGGCTCCTCTCGGTGACGCAGAGAAAGGCAACGATCTGGTTCTTCATCTTCATCGGGACGGCCACGAAGGACTTGTCTCCGTAGCGGCTGATGTGCCTGTCGGAAAACCGCTCCTCCGCCCCGACGTCGGACGAAAAGACGCCGATGCCGGTTCCCAGAATGTAGTCCAGAACCGGGCTGGAGCTGATCCGACCCTCGGTGGGCATGGCGCCGTCCAGCCCCACGCCGGCCCGCAGCCGGAATGTCTCCTTGTCGCGCAGAAGGACGGAGACCCGCTGGGACTCCATGACCTCGTTGACGATCAGGGCGTTCTCATGAAGGAGCTCGTCCACGGACTCGCAGAAATTGATGGTCTCGGCAAGGCGGTACAGCGCGCGGGCCTCGTAGGCGTTTCGCTGCATCTTCAGGTAGAGTTCCCGCGTGTGGATGGCCAGCGCGGCGAAGACGGCGAAGGACTCGAGCAGATCGAGGTCCTCCTGTGTGTAATCCCGGGAGTTTTTCTTGTTGATGACCTCCAGGACGCCGAGGGTGCGCCCCTTGATCGCGAGGGGGACGCAGACCATGTTCCTCGTAACCCGCTTCGTCTGCTCCCCGACCTCGCGGAAGATCCGGCTGTCCTGTTCGGCGTTGTTGACGATGATGCTCTCGCCGGAGGCGGCCACCAGCCCGGCGATGCTTTTTCCGCGCGGCACCCGGATCTGCTTCAGGATCTCCTTCCGCTGGTCCGTGGAAACGTTGAAGTATAACTCCTTCGTCTCCTCGTCGATGAGCAGAAGCGAGCTGGATTCCGAGTGCAGCATCCGCTTCGCCTCGTCCATGATGATGTTCAGCGTCTCCTGAAGGTCGCCACTCGTGTTGATCTTGTGCGCGATCTCCGTCAGGGAGGCCAGCTCTTTTTTCAGGAAGGACAACGGCATAATGCCTCCGCAATGCAGCGCGCCACGTGCAAAATTCCTGTCTGCCTACCGCGGCAGCAGCGCGGTGAGGTAGTCCAGGGTCATGGGGAGATTGAGCGTCAGCCTGGGCACATGTTGAAGGGCGATCCGGATCCGCTCCAGCCGGCACTCGTGGACGTGCCCTCCCCGCCTGCGGTCCGCCGTCATGAAGTGCAGGTGAAACCCCGCCAGGTTGAGCGACTTGATGAACTTCGGCGTGTAGAATCCGGCCATCGTCCCCTCGATGTTTTCGTAGACGAAGCTGGGAAAGTTCTCGCCCGTCTCATCGACCGGCCGGTAGTTCTCCTGCCGGGTCACCGACCAGACGTTGACATGGCGGAAAAGCCCGTCGATCCGGACGGCGTAGAGCATGTTCTCCGAGGGAATCATCCGGTGCAGCAGGGTGTTGAATCCCGCGGTGTCGAAGTCCCCCTCGATCTCCTCGACCGTGTCGGCGCTGAAAAAGGTCACGCAGGCGAAGGGCGTCCGCACGGCCCCATCCACCTCGTCGGCCTTTCCGTCGGCGCGCAGTTGGTACACCCGGCCGTCGAGTATGACCATCTCCCCGTCCAGATCGTTGAACGTCCCGAGGCCGAAGTCGCCGTG
Source organism: Syntrophales bacterium (assembly GCA_034678725.1). Taxonomy (GTDB): domain Bacteria; phylum Desulfobacterota; class Syntrophia; order Syntrophales; family Fen-1087; genus JAXDBM01. The sequence continues at coordinate 5,778 of JAXDBM010000059.1, forward strand.
GCGGTGGAGGTCCCGAATGGCCGTGTTCTGTCGGTAAAAGCCCTTCATCATGGCGTTCACGGGCGCGGAGAGATAGACGGAGTTGTCCGGCTTCGAACCGTTCCGGAGGTAGCTGCGAAGGGCCTGCTCGACGATCCCGGCGACAGGCTCGCCGGTGCTGCTACCGAGCTCTTCCAGCATCGCGAAGAGGTCCGGAGGCAAGGAGATCAGACAATCCCGGTTTGCCGGTCGGTCGGTTTCAAACATCAATTCATCCTCACGCGTCGTCCTGATGAAAGGAGGTGGGGCCGGGAGGAGGTGAACCCGGCCCCGGGGCGACATGAACCCACAGCCTCATTAAAATCCCACTGTCGGAGAATTTTTCTCCCATAACCGACAGAAACATGATATTTTAAATTTTCAAGAAACGCCGACCCATCAAGCATGAGTTTCGTCCGTATTGAAATCAATCTTCAGTCCACTTGTGCGAGAACGGCAATCTTCCTCGGGGAATACAGCGCTGTTTTCTCCTTCGGCATGAAGTAGAAGTAATAGACGATTCTCATTTCATCCTGCTTTATTGAACCTCCCAGTTCTTCATAGCCCCATACCCACCGGTACAGCCCGTAAGCCTCGGGTTTGCCAAGGGTCTTGAGAGCCTCCTTGTATGCCTCTTCATACGGCTTCACTTTGACCATCCTTGCTGGGCCGACGATTTCTCTCCATACTTTGGATGCATTGAGCATGGATCCATCTGTATTCATCCGAACTCTTATGACGCCTCCGTCTCCAATGACCGGCATCCATTTTCCTTCCGCGCGGACCTTTCTCCTGAACGTGACTGTGAAATTCTTTTGTGTCTGTCTTAATCCGTTTTCTGTGCCCTTGACCGGTATCGACTGCAGCATCATGCGGCTCATCCTTGGACCTGTAATCGACTGTTCCATCATACCTAATTTTTTCATAAATTGTTTTGCCCTGCTAATGTATACCGCTTTGTCAAGAACACCTTTTCTGGGATCAAATTTCAATCTACCAGAGAAATAAATGGCTCCGCTGACAGGGTACCTCCTGCTATGGACATTTCGGATCAAGTTCGGTCTTTTCGATAGCAATGCGGAATAAGCCAACGGACCCGGATCCGGTGGGTCAGGAAGCGGGGGTGGCTTTTTGAAGATAGGTGGAATTCTTAATGGTGTCAGTTGGTACACTGCAGCGAGCAATGGAGGAATGGGTGGTATTACAACTCCTCTCTTTTGATATTCCTGTCGAAATTGGATGTGCAACCAAAAACCATTCCCGGCCTCATTCGGATTATTGGTAAAATCCGGATCGAAAAGAGGTGTTTTCGCAACATCTGAATCGCCGCGCGCAATGCAAAGCGGCACCTCCTGGACATGCTCCTCTTCCAGGGCGTCGATAAAATTGTCCGTAATCTGATAGCCACTGCTATTACCCGGCGGAGGGTACCCATCCCACATTTTTTTCCCCGCAGTTTGTGTACACCATGCCAGAGACGAGACGCCGCAGGCCATGCGCAGATCGGGCCCCAGGGCATCATTCCAACGCTGATAGACATTCCTCATGCACACCCGGTCGGGCGAACTAATTGTTCCGGAAAAGCTCTCAGGCTCGATGTAATCGTTAGTACCATCTTGTCTTTGACGCGGTGCGCCGTGTGCAAATACATTGCAGGCACACTGCCAGAAATATCTCAGCCTGCCGTTACTTTCTGGGCAGTTCCCGAGCCTCACTTTATTTAATTCCGCAAAATATTGAGGTGGAATAGTTGAAGCACTCGGCGAAGCGGTCCACGCATCGGGATGTCCATGTCCGGTATGGAAGAACAGCATGTCGACATCGACCCCCTGGGATGAGTCCGTGTCGTTACCCGTTTGTATTATACCTTTATCATAATAGAAGAGACTGCTGTCCTGCAGATCAACATGAACACGCTTCTTTATCCAATCAATAGGGCAGTTGTTAAAAAATGCGATGGCCATAAAGAGATGATCAGTAAATAGATCCATATCCCCATAGGCAACCCTCATTGATTTGTCTGCCGGATTGCATTCGGAACCGGCTTGCAAAGATGAGAATGAGAATGATACAATGCATATTACCGTGCAGAACAAGAAAAGAATTCTATTCATGGTCAATCCTCCTCTTCGCTTGAACGGCAAGGAATCAATTTTTCGATGGAGGCTCCGTTCTCTTCAAGAGATTTCCCTGCCGATTATGCGGTCAACATTTCAGCGGGAAACATGAATCGGATTTGGATGTTGCAGTGCGACACCAGAGATCAAGCGCGCACTGCAACCACCCGGATCCAACATAAAAGTTGACGAAAACCTCACACCACTTTATATCTACAGTCCGGTGTATGAACAATCGGAGAAGGCCCGGATGGAAAAAACTGTCTCCATTCGGGATGTTTCTCATCAAGCCATATGATTTCGTCTTCCGTCAAATTTCTCCAGTTATATGTTTCCACGGGTCCTTCAGGGGTATCTTGCGTTGTTCTCGATACGATGAAACCCTTCTCGATTAATACTTTCAACAGCTTCTCTATATCCTTGAACTTTCCTCCCGGAAGTTTCTTGCCGCGGATAATTATTCCTTCCTTGCTGATCTTTAGTATTCTTAATGCCATTTCGAAGGTCCTCCTTTTCTTAATTCAGGGTTGTCATACATTCATAATGTTGCCCCAAAGACCGATGAAAAGCGTCATCACCTCCCCTCTGCGCGGCTCTGCCTGCTGCCGCTTTCAGAAATTCAGCGTCAACCTTGCGTAAAAGAACCGCTCCGGCGTGATCGACGGATTTGCCGGGTCCGTGTCCTGGAAGCGAATCCCCTCGTCGAACAGATTTTTTACGCCGACGGTGACCGCTCCCCAGCGTTGGGGAAGCCGATATCCCACGAAGGCGTCAAAGACCCAGAAGCTGTCCTTGCCATAGTTGAAGGCAATCGTCGGATAGAGATTCTGGTCGAGGAAGTCGCCTTCCTGCCAGACATATGTCCCTTTCAACTGCGCGAAAAGGCCGCAGGGAAGGAAAGCGTTGACGGCAAGGGGAACGCGCTGCGTGATCAATTTGGTCAGCATCTCAACACCGGGGAAATCCACGCCGCGATCAAACCGCTCGTACTGGTACTCCACGGAAAGGGCTAAAAAGCGATGCGGCGCCCAGTTCAGGTATGCGCGGAACAGGCTCTCATCCAAATCCGCCTGCTTGGAGAGCGCAACACCCGGAACGGATAGATAATCGAGGTAGGTCACTTCGATGTCACGCTTGCTGTATTCCACGCCCCCGAAGAGATTCCTGAGTATTCTCTGGTCGACGGCGACGCCGTAACGCCAGAACTCCGTTCCGTTTCCTTCATCGTAGAATTGATTGAAGCCCGCAACCTGCGTGGGTTCGATGGTCTGATTCTGAAGGAAAGGTCTTTTTAACACCCGGAAAGCGGCGGCCCGCAGCGTGGTTCCTTCCCAGGGTGTGTAAATTGCGCCCAGCTTTGGATTGATCTGATCTTGCTCCAGCTCCGGAGCGTTGTACCGGTCATAGCTGATCCCCAAAATCCAGATCAGATTTTTGGGAAGTTGCGTCATTGTGTATAGGTAGCCGTTCGTATGATACGTGTTATCTCTGGATTCGCTGTCATATTGAATCGTGCCAAGATCGGGATCGCTGTAGATGAGTTTGTCGTAGGTGTGCCCCCGGCTCTCCGTGTATCCGCCCCCGGCGATCACGTTGAAGATATCCGACCGGTATCGCACCTGGCCCTCGCCCGTGTATCCGTCGTATTTGCCTGATGAGAAGTAGCCGGAGGAAGGCAGATCCGTTCCCCCGTCGTCCCGGTTGTAGATGCCGGAAAGGATCAGATGAAGGTTGGGGTTGAATGCGTGATTCAGACCGATGCGGATGGAACGCGTCCGGTCGCCGTTCCGGAGATCGTTGAGATAGTTGTTCGGGTCGAATCTCAGCTCCAACTCTCCGGAACGAAGATCCGAGTAGCGCGCCTCGGCTTGGATGCTGGTCTGGTAGGCAACACTGGCCTGGGCAAATACGTTGTAGATTTCACGGTAGAGGTCGTTGTTGGGCCTGTATCCCTTCGTCTTGTAGTAGAGTTGACCGATGCTGGCGCTTACGTTATCGTAGATTCCGTTCAGCGTTACTTCATCCCCGATCGTGTTCTTCTGGCCCGCAATACCGCTTGTCTGCAGGGCAATCCGATTGCGGTTGAAGAGCGGATTGTATTCATTGAATGCCGACTGGACGGGCCCCGCCCCTTCGAAAACCCGCAAGTTGCTTTCCGCGAGCTGGGGCTGCACCGGATTGATGTTGATCGGCTGCAGCAGTTGAGACTGCAAAAGCTCGCTGACCCTTGCGATTCCATGGCGCGGGACGGCCGAATAGGTGTCGGCAAGAAGTCGATGCGCGGAAAAATTGGTGGAGTCCGTATTGATCGATTTCCAACCCTCGACGAGCGCCAGTTGCTGGAAACCGAGGTTGTTGAAGATCTGGCCCAGGCTGGCGCTACGGGCGGCGAGGTCCTGGTCGAGGAGTAGCTTCGACCGGTACACGGCCCGGTTGTCGTTCAGCTCGATGGACTTCTGGATGTCCTCCAGCGCCTCGACGGGCCGGTTCACGCTCTGCTTGAGGATGGCGTCGTAGAACCAGGGCGTGGGGTCCATCGGGTCGAGCTGCTTGGCGGCGGCAAACTGGGTCGCCGACAGGCTGTCCCGCTTCTCCTCGTAGTAGGCCTTGCCAAGGTAGCTGCGGATCAGCGAGCTGTTCACGTCGAGGCTGGCGGCAATCTCGATTTCCTGCCGACCAGCCGCCAGATCCCCCCTGCGGATCTTCGCAAGCCCCAATCCGAGCCGGGCCAGCGGGTCGGCCGAGTCGAGGGCGATGGCCTTCTCGAAGGCGGTCCGGGATTCGGAGACCTTCACCTGGGTGAGATAGGCAAACCCCAGGACGGTCTGCGTCCGGCCCAGGCCGGGATTGATGGTCGCGGCCCGCTGCGCCTCGTCCAAGGCGCGGTCGAGGCGCCCCCGGGAGAGCCACAGCTCTGCCAGCCTTGCACGGGCATGGGCATCGGAGGGGTTCAGCCTCACCGCCTCCTGCGTGCTCTCCATGGCGCCTTTGATGTCGAAGCGCGCCTGCCGCGCGTAGGACAGGGACATGCGCGCCGCGGAGGACTGCGGGTCGAGGGAGACGGCCTTCGTTGCAAGGTCGAGCGCCGCGGCCTTGTCATTTTGGGTAGTGGCAATAACGGACTGCAGGGCATGGGCGTTCGCGCTTTTGGGGTCGGCCCTGAGGGTGCGGTCGAGATAGGCCGAGGCTTCGTCCACGCGCCCGACGGCGAGGGCCAGCGAGGCCCGGTAAAGGAGATACCGGCCGTCCGCGATCCCCTCGTCGGCCAGTCCCTTCAAGGCTTCGGAAGCGCCGGCGGTGTCCCCCCTGCGCCAGGCCTCGACGGAGGCGCGCGCCCTGCCCTGCCAGCCGGATTCGCCGGGGAAGTCCCCGGGCTGGAAGTCCTGGATTGCGGGGTAGTAAAGGGCCCAATGGACGGCGTCACGGGGCTTCACGATCGTGACGAGGTCCGGGGCCTGATCCTTTTTGGCGACGACGGACTGGCCCCCGGCGACCAGCAGTTCGCCCTTCTCGTTCTCCGCCAGAACCTGGCCCTCGAAGAGCGTCAGTTGCGTCCCGTCGGCGTCGACCCGGATCACGAACTCCGTCCCCTTCACGGTCCCGTTCATGTGCGGCGTAAAGATCTTGAGGCTCCGCGGGAAGCGGCTGAAGAAGCAAGCCGCGCCCCTGAAAAGCCTCATGATGACGGTCATCTCCTCCATGGGCTGGAAGGTGAGATGCGAGTTCTGGTCGATCCTCAGGGTGGAGTCGTTCTTGAACAGCAGGGCGGCCCGGGAGTTCTCCTCCACCCGAATCGAGTCGCCGGGGTAGCACTTTTCGGACACCTTGATGGCATCCCAAACGGTCTTCCCGGTGCGCTGGATGTAGACCCCTCCCTGGGCCGACGTCACGACGGCCACCCACCGCTCCATCGCCGCCTCGGCCTCCGACTGGGCATAGGCCGGGGTTTGCGCCTGCGCCGGGGCCTGAGCCGCACAGGGGCCGGAAACGCACAGGACGATGATTGCGGAAACCACGACAGACAGGCACTTGCACATCGTTTTCATGACGTCCCCTCCTTTTGATAAGTATACAATTGCATCAAATGATTGCTCACCCTGACCCCATAAAATCATGCCCCGCTATTTCTGGCTGAGCGAAACGGACCCGTCCCAGCCGTCCGAGGGCGGCTCGGCAAGGAATCTCCTGCAAAGTGCCAGATAGAATTGCGACGGCCCGTCTTCCGGGCTCTCCTCCAGGATTTTTTCGAAGAGGCCGATCGCCTCGCCCCAGCGCTTCTCCCGGTAAGCCTCCAGGGCCCGGCCGAAGGCGTCGCAGAGGCGCAATCGCTCCTCGTTGGCCCCCCCCCGCTCGCTGATCAGCTCATGGACGGGAACGGCGTTGACCTTGCCGGCCAGGAGGAACCTGCCCAGCGGCCTCGTGAGGAAATCGTCGATCCCCGCGATGACGTCCTCCGAAACCAGGATGCGCGTCTTGAGGTGCTTGTTCAGCCCCTCGAGGCGCGAGGCCGTGTTGACGCAGTCCCCCACGGCCCGGTATTCGTAGTGGTCGATGGCGCCGACGGTGCCGATGGAGACATGGCCGGAGTGCAGGCCGATGCGGACGGGCAGCTTCGGGCCATGGGAGGAGTCGTTGAATGCCCGGACGGCTCCGGCCATCTCCAGCGCCGCCCGGCAGGGCTTCGAGCGCGTACCGGCGCTCAGCGACTCCGCGTACCAGATGGCGAGCATGGCGTCCCCCACGACGTCGAAGACCCTCCCGCCGTGCTTTTTCACCGGGGCGAACAGGACCTCGTAGAACCGGTTGATGAAGCGCTTCAGATCATCCGGAGCCATGGTCTCCGCGAGCGTGCTGTATTTCTCCGCATCGGCAAAGAGCACCGTCCCGTGAACGATCTCGCTTCTGTCCTTGAAGTCGGAGATGTTCTTGACCATGTGGTCGATGACGTCGTCGGGAAGGTAAAACCCCATCGCCTTGCGGACGTCCTCGCGGCCTTTCTTCACGTCGAGGTAGTGCCAGACGACCGCACCGGTGATCGCCAAGGGCGCCTGGAGGAGCAGGGGAATGAACAGGGGAAGCCACAGGTAGTTGAATCTGAACTGGTGGTAGGCTGTCGCGAAGTAGACGGCGGCCAGGGCAGCCACAGCGGGAACGGCAAAGCTAACCTTGAGGGCCCGGCCGATCATGCCGACCAGAAGTCCCCAGGCAAAGAGGAGCAGAAGCTGCAGCCGGGGATCGATCACCCCGATGGAGGAGCCTTCGAGAAGATTTGAAAAAACCGTTGCGGCGAGTTCGACGCTGCTGAGGTCCTCGCTTCCCTCCCCCGAGAAGACGGTCTGGAAGCCACCGAGCTGCTCGGTGCGGAAATCCTCGGAGTAGCCGACGAAAACGGCTTTCCCGCGGAAGTCCAGCCCTTCGCCCAAGGTTTCGATGACCCTGAAATAGGGAACGGTCGCGATGGTCTTGGCCGGGCCGTAGTAGTTGATGAAGCGGCTCTCTTCGCCGCTGTACATTCTGATCAGGGCACGGGCGAGACTTGCTTTCCGCTCGTCGTCTCGCACGTCCGGCGAGCGCGCCACCGCTTCACGGACGGAAGGCGCAAGCGAGGGATGTTCCACAAACTGGTCCCGGATGGCCCGTATGGCCTGCTGCACCCTGCCCTGCCCTCGCAGGGACTCCCTGTCCTTCGGAAGATCGATGCCGAAGCTCGCGTGGTTCTTTGCCAGCGTTGCTGCGAATGCGTCGTAGACATCCAGGGCGTACAACTGGAGCGCGACCACGGGCAGCGTCGGCGTGCTGCCCAGCTTGAAGGTCCAGCACTGGTCGATTCTTGCGGGTATTCTCGGAAGGGGGAATGCGGCGGTCGCCAAGGCGGCGCCGGAGAGAATTTCGATGGGAGGCACGAAGGTTTCAATCATGACGCTCCCGCCTGCCTTCCGGTCGGAGCCGTACAGGAGGATGTGCTCGGAAAGCGTGCATCCGCAGAGGATCACGTTGCCGGCCTTCCGGATCGCTTCCGCGAATTTTTCGTCGTCCTGGAGGTTTCGGGACTCGTCGAAAAGGATGTCGAAAGCAATTACAGCGGCGCCTCCGGTCCGGAGCACGTCAAGCAGCTCGGCATGGGCCGACCTCGGCCACTTCGCCGCATCCCTGGAGATGCCAAGCCGTTGGGCTGTTTCCCGGTCGATGGAAACGACAAGTGTCTCGGATGGCGGCACCTTCTTCCCTCTCAGGGCAAAGAGCGTCTGCAGTCCGATGCTCTGGTCGAGGCTGTCGAAGAGAGGCGTCATTCCGGCCAGTATTCCCAGGATTCCCAGGATACACCCGAATAAGAATGTCTTCCTGAAGACGGTCATGCCGACACATCTCCCGTGGGCAACAGGGCTCCCGCCATATTCTCACGATTTCTTCGATCAATGCCGAAAGATCCTTTTACCTTTAAACCTTATGTAGTTTTATAATATTATAAAAACAGCGATGTTTGTAAATGCTTGATTAATACCTATTTATCTCATAAATAATCTAAGCATTACAGCAATGAAAGCCGGGATTGCAGATTCGCCTTTTTCCGGTTGAGGCCGAGCTTCTTGCGGACGGAATATCTCAAGACATCGACGGTCCTCACGGATATGCCCATCATTTCGGCAATCTCTTTCGAGGATTTTCCCGAGCGGATACGCTCGGCGACCTGAATCTCCTTGGGCGTCAGGGTTGCGTAGTGGGCGCTTAGTTTCCGCACGAAGGGGGATGAGACCTTGGTCAGGTTTTCTTCGATCAGCGATACCCATTCCTTCTGTCGGATATCCAGACCGGACTGTTTCAGTTTGTTCAGGTAGGGAAGGACCATGAATTTCAGGTTCGCGGCCATCGTTTCCTCCGCGTCGGTCTTGTCCTGTTCCCGCTGCCGGAGAAGGACCTTCAGGGCGGAATTGACTTCGACCAGTTCCGTTGTTCTATCCTCCACCCGCCTTTCCAGTTCCTCTTCGAACTCCCGGTAGGTGGTTACGTCCGCGATCGTCCCCATCATGCGCAGGGGCCTGCCTTCCGCGTCCCGGGTCACGACCTCACCATGTCCTCTGAACCACCGCCACGCCCCGGACTTCACCCGCATGCGATAGGTCGCCTCGTAACGGAGGGTCCTGCCATCCAGGTGCTCCTGCAGCGTACGGAGCACCGCGGTTTTGTCCTGCGGGTGGATTCTCTTTTTCCACGACCGGATACTCGGTTCCAATTCGTCCCTGCCGTACTCCAGGAGTTCGAGGTATTGTTCGGAATAGTATATGCGGTCCCTCGCCACCTCCCAGTCGAAATAGCCCTGTCTGCCGGCCCGAAGCGCAAGCCGCAACTGCTCCTGATTCACCCACAACTGCTCCTCTGCCTGCTTGCGTGCCGTGATGTCCCTGGAGATGCCCAGAAGACCGACGACCCGCCCTCCCTCCCGGACGGGCCTTGAATGCACTTCCACCACCCGGGACCGCCCGCCTGGATCGGTGAACCGCAACTCCAGGGGGATTCCGTTCTCACCCCTCATCACGCGCTCGAAATTCTTTTTCGCCTGTACATGATATGTCGGATCGATGAGATTGAGATAGTGAAGATGCCGATACTGTTCCCGCTGGATGCCCCGTCGCTCCATCAGGGCCTTGTTCATGAAGTTAAGATACCCCCGTTCGTCGATTCCATAAACGCCGTCGCCGATGTGATCCAGGATGCGGTAGGCGATTTTCCTGCTTTCGGGTTCATAAACGGCGCGTCGCCTCACGGCACGCTCAGGCTTGCCCGCGCCGGATTCTTTTTTACGCATGATATACCCCCTTCCCTGTGTGCATGGCGATCGAATCGGCATAGACGAGATACTGGCCGCCGCGAAGCTGATAGCGCAGGAGCGCCGGGATTTCCCCGTGCACGATATTTTCGAACCCCTCTGCGAAGTCGAGCTCAAGACGGAGCCCGGCCTCGGCGATCAGCCCTTTCCCCCGCATTTGCTGCCTGCATGCAAAGAGGGCTCCGCTGAGATACATGGTCTCCCGGTAGTCCCCGTTCCGCATGAGCAGCGTGGCCGTCATCTCGTTGGCCGTGCGGCGGAAATGCCCACCTCATGACGATGCAAAGGCCTCCTCCGGGATCTCGATCATGGAGAAGTCCTCGCTCCGGATCGCCTTGGCCGCCGCGTCCACCTCCGGCAGGACGTGCCTGACGAAATACCGGGCGGCGGTGGTCTTTCCCGTGTAGAAGGCCGCTTCCGCGTCCTCCTTCGCCAAGGCACTGCACTCCCGGGCATCCGCCGGATCGATCCCCTTCCCGGCGCAGATGCCATCCAGCTTCCCGCGGGCCACGCCCGCCTCCCAAAGCAGAAGCCACGCCATGACCACCTTGCCCATGAGCATCAGGAAGGGATAGGCATTGGCAACGGGCGCCATGAATTTCCCCGCTTTTGCACTCACGGCAAAGTGCATCGCCGTCTCGGCCAGGGTGTTCACGGCCGTACGGACGTCGCCGCAGAGGTCCGCGAGGCCCGCATGCTTCTCATACCTCGCGATCGTCCCGTTCATCTCGCCCAGCAGGTTCATCAGGTACATCCCCTTTTTCATTCCCAGCTTGCGGCCGACCAGGTCCAGGGCCTGGATCCCGTTGGTCCCCTCGTAGATGGAAGCGATCTTCTCGTCCCGGAGAAACTGCTCCACCGGGTACTCACTGCAATAGCCGTAGCCTCCGTACACCTGGATCGCGGTCTCCGTCACCCGGAAGGCCATGTCGGAGCAGTAGGCCTTGCAGATCGGGGTGAGGATCTCGAGAAATCCGCGGTACTTCTCTTTTTCCGCCTCGCCGGCGCTCGCGAGGATCCGGTCGCCGCACCAGGCGGTGAAGTACAGGAGCGCCCGGAACCCCTCAGTGTGGGCCTTCATCCACAGGAGCATGCGCCGCACGTCCGGGTGCCGGATGATGGGCACGCGCGGGGCCTCGGGATTCTTCATCTCCATGAGGGATGACCCCTGCAGACGCTCCCTGGCGTAGCGAAGGGCGTGCAGGTAGGCGATGGAGGCACTGGAAAGCCCCTGGAGTCCGACGCCGATGCGGGCCTCGTTCATCATCTGGAACATGATCTTCATCCCCTGACGCTCCTGCCCGAGGAGTTCCGCGTGGCATCCCCCATTGTCGCCGAGGTTCATGACGCAGGTGGCGGAGCCGTGCAGGCCCATCTTCTCCTCGATGGCCCCGATGGCATAGTCGTTGCGCCGGCCCGGGGCGCCGATGTCGTTCACGAGATACTTGGGCACGAGAAAGATGGAGATCCCGCCCGTCCCCGGCGGGTCCCCATCGATGCGAGCAAGGACGGGATGGATGATGTTCTCCACGAGGTCGTTGTCGGCCGCCGTGATGAACTGCTTCGTCCCCTGGAGGCGGAAGGTGCCGTCGGCCCGGCGGATCGCCCGGGTCCGAAGACTACCCACGTCCGTGCCCGCCCCCGGCTCGGTGAGGGCCATGGTCCCGCCCCAGAGGCCCGCGTGCATCTTCGGAAGGTACTTCTTTTTCTGCGTCTCCGTTCCGTACACCTCGATGAGGTGGGCGGCGCCCTGGGTCAGGTAAGGATAGCACATGAAGCCGAAGTTGTGGATGAACCACTCCTTCGCCGCGAGCGAAACGGCATGGGGGAAACCCTGGCCTCCGGCTGCCGCGGGCACGCTCATGGTTCCCCAGCCCCCTTCCCGGTACAGGCGCATGCAACGGTGATAGCATGCGGGAACGAACACATTCCCGTTTTCCAGGCGGCAGCCCTCCCGGTCGCCCTCGGCAAGGGCGGGAAAGAGCGCCTCCGTGGCGAACTTCTCCGCCTCGTTGAGCGCCATGTCGAACGTTTCCCTGGAAAAATCGGCATACAGAGGTTCGCGGCACAGGGCCTCCACATCCAGCATCTCGTACAGGACGAACTTCTGGTCCCTCGCATCGACGATCACACTGCCCATGTTTTCAGACTCCTTTCTCTGTCCGGATTTCCGCCGCCCCGGGAAAAAAGAAACCCCGTTCTCCTCTTGAGATCCGGGGTTTCGATCTTCGCTCCATAGCACCCTCCGGGGTGTCGGTTGTGCCTGTCAGTCCGCGATACGCTTCATGCTTTTCATCATACGCAACAATTCGTCATTTTCAAGGGAATTTTGATCGAGGCCTGGTCTGGGGACAATCCCTTCACCTTCGCCTTTCTCTTTTTCTATTGGGGCATGGCGATGTCGTACGACCGGCCGTTGTGCGAGAGGCGTACACGGGCCGGGTGGATCTCCAGGACCCTCACGCCTTCGATCACGGACCCCTCGGGAAGCGCCATTCCGTTGATCACAGCGCGGCGCTGCAAAGGATTGTCGTACCAAAGGATTCCTGAAAGTTTCAGCGGCGGAGCCGCGGCGGTTTCTCTCCGAGCCGGTTCGGCTGTTTTGTCGGCCGCTTTTTGATAAGCTTTCGCCTCTTTCGAGCTCTCCGGGCGTGCCGTTCCTTTTTCAACCGGGGAGGGAGTTTTACTGCTTGCCGCCTGTTTCGTGGGTTGCGGCGGCGCCCCGCCGGTTTCGTCCCGGGCATCCCGGCCCTGAACGCGCTGAGGCGGTGTAGCGGCGGCCTGAGGATCTGGCGCGGAAGGACTCACGGGCGGCGGGGCGGTTGATTTCATCACGGATTCTGCCGGCTGGACGGAAGAAGCGGCCGGCGGAAACGGTGCGGAAACCGTGGCGGGAGAAGCCGGCGACGGCGATTGCGGTGGCGGGACCGGCCTTCCGATCACGCCGTAGGCGACGGCGAAGGCTGCCGCCAAGGCGGCAGCGGCAAGGTACAGCGGGATTCTGCCGCGGGGACGGTCGGAATCTGGCCTCAGGATTTCAGCGGCGATATCCGCCCCTCCGCTCCGGGACGACGACTTTTTTTCGCGATCGAGTTTTTTCAACGCGTCGAGGATCAGACTCATTTTCGCCCTGTCCCCAGTCTCGGCATGGTGAAACGATCGACGGCTGCATACAGGGACATCAGCGTCTGGCCCCCCGCAAGACCATCCTGCTGAAGCCCTCTCGAAAACTGGAACGCCCTCACAGCGGCAAGGGTGCCGCTGTCGTAAACACCCGTCGGAGAATCGTTATATGTCCCGGCCGCGCCGAGAAGGCCCTGAAGCTGCCGGACGGATTCTTCCGTCGAACCGGGCTTCACTTTTCCCTGGAGATCGAAAAAATCTCTCCAGAGAAGAAAACCCTTTCCGGACCAGTGCCTTTCCATTTCATGGAAGAGAATCGATTTCCTCCCGCCAAGCGGCGGATCGACGGCCAGCCGGTCCTGATCCAGGCTCACCAGCGCGACAAAGCGGCTTCCCGGGACGCCCGGCAGGTTCAGTTCGAGAGCTGCGGGGCAATTGATGCGCGACAGGGCGCCCAGGTTGCCGGAAAACCGGTAGAGCCGGAGTTTCCGCTCCGCGGCTGCCCGCTCCATCCCGTTTGCCGGATCCCATGCGGCACTTCCTGCGACAGGGGGAACTTTCCACAGGCCGGCCAGGACATTGAAGGCCTCGCGGGCGCTGTCCGCCTCCGAAACGGCCCCCAGCTCCGCAGCGATCAGGCGGGTGAACGCTTCCCCGGTCGGTGCGGTTTCCATTTTCGGCTGCGCTTCCGTTGCAACGGCCGGTGGCGAGGCCTTGAAAGGGAGGATGAATCCCTGCCAGGCAACGTAGACCGCCGACGCAAAGACCGCCAGGACGATGACCAGCGCCGGGATCAGGAGCGACGGGCGGATTCGGGAAGGAGCAGTCCGATTCTGTCGCAGGTCCCGGATCCCCGCCGAACCGATCCGGCGATCGATCCGCGCCGCATCCCTCGTGTAGCCGGCCAGGAGGGCCCGGTCGCAGGCGACATTGATGAGCCGGGGAAGTCCGCCCGAATAGGAATGGATCCGTTTCAGCGCGCTTCGAGAAAAGAGATTCGCGCCCTTGCCCCCGGCCACTTCGATCCGATGTCGGACGTAGGCGGCCGTGTCCTGAAAGTCCATGGGCTCCAGATGGCAGCGCACCGTGATCCGCTGGCTGAGCTGACGCAGGTCCTTTTGTCTCAGCAGTTGTGCGAGCTCGGGCTGTCCCGCGAGAACGATCTGGATCAGCTTTTCCCGGTCCGTCTCCAGGTTCGAGATCAGCCGGATCTGCTCCAGCGCGCGGGCTTCCAGGCCCTGCGCCTCGTCAATGACGAGGACGACCGTGCGGCCGTCGGCATTCTGCTGCAGAAGAAAAGAATTCAGCGCATCCAGGGGACTCGAACCGTCCGCCGCGGACGCGGGGATGCCGAATTCCCGGTTGATGCTTTTCAAGAGTTCCGGCGGAGAGAGGCCGGGATTGAAGATCAGGGCGGTGCGATAGCGTTCCGCGTCGAGCTGGTTGAGGAGCGCCCGGAGGACGGTTGTCTTCCCCGACCCGACCTCTCCCGTGAGCGCGATGAATCCGGCATGATTGTCGATCCCGTACAGCAGATGTGCGAAAGCCTCCTTGTGGTTCCTGCTCAGGAAGACAAAACGGGGATCGGGAATCAGGTTGAACGGTTTTTCCTCAAAGCCGAAAAAGTCGAGGTACATCGAATGTTGCCTCTTTGCTCTTACACGATCAGGGAAGGAGTTGAGGGGGCATCCGCCAAACTATTTTTTCTCCCGCTTTTCACCACCGGCCTTTTTTTCGGGCGCCTCGACGCCCTTTTTGGGGTAGTCGGCGGGCCTTCGGATCTTTCCCTGGTCCACTTCCTTGAATTTGTCCACGTATTCGGTCGTCACGTCGCTGATGTCCTGAATCGAC
>JAXDBM010000060.1:0-96847 GCA_034678725.1 Syntrophales bacterium
CCGTTCCACGTTTCCAGAAAACACTGAATTACTCTCATACCGGTTCAAGATCGTCAACATTAAATTCCTGCTATTGCAGCCTGTTTCAAAATGTGAAAGTGGATCGAACTTTCTCTGTTCCGTCAGCCACGATTTAGCACGATAAAAAAGCAAGGGTGGGGACGAAACGACCCCACCCTTGCTTTCAGAGAGAGGAAGGTTAGTGGTGTATCCGTCGCAGATCCTCTCCCGTTACCCTCTGCCGCCATGGCAGAGGTGATTTGTTCAAACTGTCATTTGCCCTTCTTGTAAGCGCAGGGCGTGCACATCGGGTCCACCCAACCCTTGTACAGCTTCTTTTCCTTCTTCATGATCCCTTCCTCCTCTCTCTCAGGTTCAGAATGTATCTCGTTGTTTCCCGCGTTTTGCCTACAGGCCCTTCACTGGGGTGCACATCGGGTCCAGCCAGCCCTTGCCCGCCTTCTTCGCGAATTTCTCCTTGTCCTTGGCACCTGTCTTCTTCATCGTCGTTTCCTCCTCTCTCTCTTTTCTGATATGGTTTATAGTCCCTTGAGACCGGCCTGATGACGATGGCTGGTCCGGTTCCTCTCGATCGTCTTCCCCAGGATGTCCGTCTGGGGGTTGAACTCGACCTTCCCTTTCAGAATGACGTTCATGATGTTTGCTTCCCCTTCCCTTTTCTCCCCTTCTTTTGAGTCTACAGTAATCCCGAAAACGGTTTGAAACAATCGGAGGAACCCTTATTATGGGATGGGATAAGGGAGACAAAAGGGATCAGCCGATCGGACATCGGGGATCGGTGTTTGTCCGATGGGGGCGGATGATCCATCGTTATCAAATTCCTCAACACCTGCCTTCCCTCTCCCGCCATGCTTGAACACATGACGATAGAACATCTCAGCTTAATCCCCGTGTATTTTTTACAACCAATATAAACGATAAGGATCGTTATTGAATTTCTTTGTAATAGATATTTATTGTTGATATTCATTTATGGATAGTGTAATTAATACCCATAAATTTAGGTTTACGTTTATATATGGGATCGGGAGGACAAAGCCATGGCAAAAACATTTTCTTACCTGCGGGTCAGTACCGAAGAACAGGAAACGGAAAAGAACAAAGCGGATGTCCTGAAATTTGCCAATGACAGGGATTTTGGCAAGGTTCGTTTTGTTGAAGAGAAGGTGTCTGGAACAAAATCATGGAAGGAAAGAAAGATTAAAAAGATTATCGATGAACTTGGGGATGGTGACAAACTGATTGTTCCCGAGCTTTCAAGGCTGGGTCGGTCAATGCTTGAGATCATGGAAATCCTGGCCCTTGCCAAAGAAAAGGGAATTGAAATCTATGATGTCAAAAATGGCTGGGAGCTCAACGGAACGATCCAGAGCAAGGTCATGGCCCTCGTTTTTAGCATTGCAGCAGAGATCGAGAGGGATTTGATAAGCAAACGGACCATTGAAGGTCTTAGAGTTGCCCGGGCAAAGGGCAAGCTGTTGGGCAGGCCCAGGGGACCGGGAAAGTCAAAGCTGGACCAACATAGGGAAGAAATCATATCCTTAATCAAGACAGGGTCAACGCAGACCTATATTGCCAAGAAATACAGGACAACACAGCCGAACCTTTACAATTGGCTAAAGAAGAACGGGCTTCGGGACATTAAACCTGAATATTAGGGGAAACGGCAACGCTCTGACAGTGAATTCGGGAAAAGAAGATATCGTAGGACGAAGATCAGTTTACAGCCTGTGCCGAGGCTGCTATGAAGTTTCCTTCATGAAAGAAAGTCCCCCTCATTTCTTGAAAACATGCAATTTTCGACTGGTGCTCATGGGTTGACGAGACAAATTTTCCACAAAAAAAACAACCTGGCTTTTTATCTTTATTAACATGAACTGCCACGTAGCACTTTTCATTATACCATGATTTTAAACACATTAGTGCTTTTCGCAATTGTTCAATTAAAGTAGAATGCTATAGCTAAATCGGAAAAAGCAACTTATATATTAATTGTTATCCCTGAGAACGGAACTTTATGACCAGTCCTAAATGGAAACGCTTTGAGGATCTTTCGGCACAGATTCAACGTGACCTGTCGCCTGGCGCATCCGTCAAAGAAAACGACAAAATTATAGGCAAGAACTCGGGAGTTCCAAGAGAAATAGACATTACTATCCGAAAGACAGTAGGGCAGTATAAATTACTCATCGTCATTGACTGCAAGGATTATCGGCGCCCTGTTGACATTAAAGATGTTGAGGAATTCATGGGCCTGGCCGAAGACGTGGGTGCAAACAAAGCTGCAATGATCGGCGCGAGAGGATTCACTGAGGCAGCCAAGACAAGGGCAAAGAAAGCAGGCATTGATCTTCATTGTATCATAGATACTGACAGTCACGAATGGCAGACCTACGTCACCATACCGGCACTTGTTGATTATCGGGAACTATCGACTTTCAGTCTATCCCTTCATTCCACCAGCCCTGGGTTCATTGTTGAGTCTCAGGACTTTCGATTCATGCCCTTATACACGGAGAGAGGGGAGCTAATAGACGTAGTTCGTAATCTGATATCGAAACTATGGTCAAGCGGAGCAATCTCGATAGAACCGGGGCGCCATATCGACATAGCTCTAACCGATGACTCAACGTGTATCCGCTCTGAAGGCGTTTTCCACAAGGTTGACGTCAAAGCTGAAGTGGTCGTGAGTCATATGTTGTTTTTCGGACAACTTCCAATTGAAGAAATCAGAGGTTTTTCGGACGAAATAAACGGAGGTGTCTTCACAAAGTCATTCAAAATTGCCGACTTCAGCATCACAGACGTTGAGAAAAACTGGCAGAAAATCAATTCGGTCGAAGAACTCGCTATCCAACCAACAATCACCTTTTGCATGACAAACCATATCCCGGTGATAGAATGCGAGGGATGATAGGAAAAGCAAAAGACGGTCTAACCCAACGCTGCGGAGGATCGCCGAATAATTTGACTCCCGCTGAGCTTTTCGTTAAAAGGAAAAATTATGGCATGGTTTAATTCTATAGATATTCTAGCCAAACTCATACTTATCGGTCAGATACTAATCGTAAGCATAACTGCATTTACAATTTGGGCCTCTGTTCAAAAAAACAGACTAGAGAATAAAGATAAAAATGCATTGGTCCAACAAATAAAAGTTACTAACAATGCCACAACAGCCCTGTCAGAAAGAAACGCAATTTTGTCCAAAGAGCTCAATGCAAGCAAGCAGCTAATAGCGAAACTAGAGAAAAAAACATCTCCCAGAGAATTGACGAAGGAACAAAATAAAACGCTGGCCAACTTATTGTCATTTCAATCAAAGTATCAGGTGGCTGGTATGTGCCGAATGATGGACACTGAGAGTTATAATTATGCGGAGCAATTAGCATCCGCTTTTCGGAAAGCAAAATGGAAAGTCAGAGAAACAAACCGAAGTTTTTTGGACGATATTGACAGTGATGTCGTTGTTGCAATAACTGAGGATGAACAAATTGAAATAGCCAACAAAATTATTCTTTCACTAAACAAGGCAGGTATTGCAGCCAAGAAACTCGATAAAATTCGCGAAAACTCTTTAAGTGGTGCACAGGCTGACACTATCTATCTAATTGTCGGTTCAAAAAAATGAAAAGATCTTTTAACAAGGTCATTTCACCGGGGCCCTTTTGCGCCCGGTGAATTCTGCGTTATGCTCACAGGAAGGAATCGGTTCGTGGCTGATCTCGACAATGCCATTCGCCAGTCACTGACGGAGTTCGCGAGCTCATCGCTGTCAAGCGACTGGCAAGGGCGCAGGGAGCGCGAAGCGATCAGCTTGTTCGCGTTTCGCCACCTCCTGGCGCAGGTTCGCCCGGGCTCGGCGTTGCACGATCTGGCACAAATCACCATCGAGTGTCCGGTTCCGCAGGTCGCCGAACATGGCAAGGCGCAGGTCTGTAAAGACCTCGTCATCTGGCCTCGCCCGGCAATGACGTGTTGGGACAGTGACGGAATGCCGCGCGTCGCCCCGTCAGCCATCGTTGAGTGGAAGTTCTGCGTACGGCACATGTCGGCTTACGACATCAAGTGGCTTCAGGCATTTTCCCGAGTCTACCCTGGTTGTGTCGGCTACGCGGTCACAGCTAATCGGCCCGGAGCGCCGTTCCTGCTGCGGTGCGACAGGGTGGAGCATGGCGAAGTTCAGCCACAATGGCTGAGCCTGTAAGCTTGTGGGTCTAACAATTCAGTCAAGCTACCGCCGCTTCGCTGCGCGGCTTAATTCAGACGTTCGCCATAGGAGAAATCCTACAATGCCGATAGAATGGCAAAAGCAAGAGGTAAAGGAGATACAAATCAATTGCCCCTACTGTGGTCATCAGGCCGCTCCACCGATATACCCCTACTGTGAGCATACTTTTTTTGTCTACATTGACCCTGCTGCTGATGATCCTGGATTTGACTTTGTGGCACCAGAATTTGCAGCTGCCTATCTTTCCGCACTAAGGACATCCAAGACAATATCTGAAGAAGACGGAAATATCGATTTCTCGACCGACGTTGAGCAAAATTTCCTGAAAAACCAGTTGCCGTCCTTCAATACACAGGAGATTAGGCTGTTCGATGATCTGATCACAGATGATCTATTCTCATCAACGGTGGTGATATTTGACGTCATTGAGAAAGACAAATATTATCCGACAAGAGTAATTGTTGCCTTTAAGGCTTTACAAGATAATTAGCTCGTTGGCGAACAAAGTACTCCAACGGAGACGCGAAATGGATAATGCCGCTGAGCTTGGTCGTTGCACCTTTTCTTCTTTACTCTGCGATATCGTCAGTCATGAGAAGTTGTTATTGATAAGTAGGTTGTCGATAATCAGGGGACTTTTTTGAAAGTATCGGACAAGTCAATTATTGTTCAGGACAAATATGGGATTTTCTACGGCAGGTCAGAATCTCCCATTCACGATATCTTGAATTGCTTCCCGGATCGCAGCGTCAGCTTCATCAGTGAACGAGTTTTCCCGTTTTTCGGCTGCGTAGGGCCCCAGGTGTTTCATCGCCATGTCGAGGGCCTTTAGCTTGTCATACAGCTTGAATCTAACGGTGCTCCTGCCTTTGCTGCTCACAGTCTCGGTCACTTCCTCAATAGCGGCTGACTGCTCATTGGTGAGCACTCTGGAGTCTTTCAGGGTAACGCCGTTCGGTCCGTAGGACAGATAGTTGCGGATGTCGGAAAGCGCGATTGCCTTGATTTGGTGCAGAACCCTGTCGGCTTCGAGTTGCACACGGGCGGACCGCTCGGCTTTCTTCTCGGCAATAGCGGCGGCAATGTTGGGTTTTGTTAGGTTCTCACAGGCTATGAACCTGGCTGTCTTCTTCGCGTAGCCCGCCCGAATCGCTGCCTGCGTCGCGTTCAAGTCTACCAGGTACTCTTCCACGAAAACCTGCTGTCTGGTCGTCAACGGTGACAACGCCATCGGTTCCTGTCCAGGGTTCGGCCCTCTGGAGCACCAGCGCACCCCTGCTGTGCTTTTTTCGTCGCCTGTTCCAAAACTTCCCCTGCCCTGCCCATAATGGTCGTTCCTGGGCTGTTTTATTCTCCTGGCGCTATGCTGTGAGCCCGGGAAGCGTTCTTATGAATCATTCAATACTCTTTTTTTCCATGGCAATTTTAAAGCTTGTCATCAAAGAGAGATAGTGTCTCCTGGTCGGATGTGTAATAGTCCTCTTCATCCAGCCAGGGCATCTGGTCCACGGACAGCTCCTTCTGTTCCTTCTCGCTTGGCAGCAGTATCCATATCCGCAGTGCCTCCTGTCGTGCATACTCCGGGACCCATCCCGCCCGTACCCACGCCGCCACCTGCTCCTTCGTCCTCTCCTGTGCCCAGACGGCTGCGGTCTTCAGCAAGCCTCTCTTTTTCAGTTCCTGGTACATTTTCGGCCTACTCTTCTTCCAGACCTCCAATGCCTTCTTCCCCCAGACGGTCAGTTCTGCGTCTTCCTCATTATGCCCCTTGGGGTCTGGCCTACGGTTTTTATCAGGATTACCTCTTTTCATGGCATTCACCCACGTTTTCAAAGTAATTATGCCGCATATTCCCGTTCGTTTTCTCCATAATACCATATATATTAATCATGTCAAGAAATAATACCTTTTATAATGGGTTTATGATAGGGTGCAGACCGACTATGGTGGGTACCATGAAAAAGCAGAAAGAAAACGTCGATATCCTGCTGGGCCGGAGAATCCGCAGCCTGAGGACTCTAAAGGATTGGACCCAGCAGGAACTGGGAAGTAGGGCGGACGTGAACTACAAGTTCATCGGGGAGATTGAACGGGGAAAGCAGAACCCTTCCCTTCATGTCCTTACCCGGATCGCGGCAGCGCTGGAAATAAAATTGCCCGATTTATTTCGATTCGAGCATGAGGTGCCTGACCGCAAGGAAATCGATGCAAAAATCAAGAATCTCCTCCCGGCTATCCCTGAGCAGGACCTGCGCACGATCCTGATGATTCTGGATATTCTTTACCCGAAAGATTCTTGAATTCGGTGAGAAGATTAGTAGGGGCGCCCCAAGGTGCAAGGCGCCCCCATTGATTGGTTATGCTTTTTCCTTGGCCGCGTGCTTTCCCGCTAACCACCCGGATGTGAATGCCCAGGCCATGGCGCAGCCGCCCATGTAATAGGCGCCGTGAATACCGCCCACGGTTTCACCCGCCGCGTACAGTCCCGGAATTGCAGCATCATAAGGATCCAGAACCTGTAATTGTTCGTTCGTCCTGACACCTCCCAGCGTAAGACAGGTCCAGAACGTCATCCTCACCGCATAAAAGGGCGGTTTGATGATTTCCCGGGCAAGGGTCTTCTTGCTTCGCTTGAATACGGGATCTTCTCCCGCTTTCACGTAACCATTGTAGGCATTGATGGTTGCTTCCAGGTTTGCCACATCCAGCTTCGCCTTTGCGGCAAGCTCTTTGACCGTATCGGCCTTGAAAAGCACTTTCTCGTTCTTGATTTCCTGCTGAATCTTGTTCATGGACCAGCCGGGCAGGGCGAAGAGCGCTTCGGGAGCGTACTTCGAGAAGGTCTCTTCCCAAATGGCGCTATCTGCGATCATGAAATGGCTCTTTTCCGTCTGCTTCGCCAGTTCCACCGTGATCTTGGTCGGCGCGGTTTCCTCACTGACGAACCGCTTACCCTCCTTGTTCACAAGGATGGCGCCTCTCGGGCAGAAATAGTAGTAGCGGCAGATTGGACCGGTGCGTGGTGTGACTTCCATGCCCATGGGATAGGTGGCGCTATATTGGAGATGCGTCGGGAAGCCGCCCGCATCCTTGACCGCCATTTTGATGCCGTCGCCTGAATTGCCGGCGCCGCCGATCAGGACACCCGCACCGGCGTATGCCGGGATCAGTTTGTCGAAGGTCTTTGCGTCTCCCGTAAACCCGCCACAGGCGATGATCACGGCACGCAGCGCCCTGACGGCAACCTTCTTCTTGTCCTTCATAAGTTCGACACCGACAACTCGCTGCTTCGCGGGATCATAGAAGAGCCGCTGTGCGGAAGCGCCGAACTCAATCGGTATTTTCTTGCTTTCAAAAACCTTCCAGGCGGTGTCCACGTATTCCTTTCCTGTGAAAGACTTCGTTCGGTGAAAGCGGTTTATGCTCTGGCCGCCGTAGGGCTCTACCATGAAAGACATCCCATTGTCCGACAGCCAGTCGAGAACCTGACCTGCGTTGTCCGTGAGGAGCTTGAGCAGTGTAGAATTGCTCATGAACTCCCCGTATTTCATCATGTCCGCGTAAAACTTTTCAGGAGTATCATTGGTGATTCCCTGTGCTTTCTGCGCCTTCGTACCCGCGGCTGAAAAACCCCCTCCGCTGATGTTCGTGCTGGATCTGCGCACCGAAGGGGCTTTTTCGCATACCACCACTTTCGCGCCGGCGCTTTTTGCCTGGATGGCCGCCATCATTCCCGCACCGCCGGCACCGATCACGACGATGTCCGCTTCTTTGTCCCATTTCTTGGGCGGCACTGCTGCGCTCGACTCACCGGTTCCGATGCCCGCAAGAGCCGCCGCGCCCGCACCCACAGCCGCGCTTTTCAGGAATCCGCGTCTGCTGATGCCTTTCTTTGTTTCGTCGCTCATGAATGTACCTCCTTCAAATTGGCCATCATGTTACTTCATTCCGGCCGTTCTTGTTTCGATCTTTTCCACAGCCAGGATCAGGGAACCTTGAACGGAAACTCATGACAGGATCCGCACTGGTTCTCCGACTGCTTGTGGGCATGGTGGCAGGTCTCGCATGCAAGCTCACCCATGTGAGAGGCATGAGGGTTGGGGGATACATTGATCGTTTTCTCGGCGATCTTCGCATAGAAGCCGTGGCACGTGAAGCAGGTCGCGGTGCCGACAGCCAACTTCGGCGGACTTTCCTTGTGGCAGGAGGCGCAGGCGATGCCCTTCGCCTGATGCTTGTCCGCCAGGAACTTCTTCTCTTCGGCCCCGACACGGTCTGTACCGCAAAAGGCGGCAAGGGTGAGAGCGATGAGCATGATTGCCATAAAGCAGGTTATGTCTTTGGCGGCAAATCGTTTCTTCATGGTTGCATCTCCTCGGGAAATGATGAAGCGAGGGACCGTAATGGATTTCCGGTCCCCCGCTTCTTGGCATGACCTGCAATTTACTTATTTCCAGGGCTTCTCCGCGGCGGCATTCTTCCCGGCAATGCGCCCGAAGACGATGCATTCACCGATGTTGCCCGCCCCCTGGTAAATGATACCCCACATCGAACCGAATTCCCCGGCGCTGTAGAGTCGCGGGATCGGCTTTTCAAAGGCGTCGAGCATTTGGGACTTCGTGTTGCGCCTTGGTCCGCCCTGGGTGTTCAGGAGAGCTGGGTGAAGCTCTACTGCATAGAAAGGAGGCGCGTCAATCGGCGCGGACCAGAGGGCTGTGGCCAGCTCTTTGTAGGCAGGGCTGGAGGGATCGCCAGACCGGATCTGCCTGTGGAAGAGCGAATCAACTCCCTTGGCCATATCCTCGTTCCACTTGGCCACCGTCTTTTCGAGGGTTCCCTTGTCCATGGTCTTGATCTTGCCGGCCAGATCCGCAAGGGTGTCACCCTTCAGGATCCATCCCTTCTGGATCTCGACACTATTGTCGGCGCTCCACTTGTGCTGCCGCCCGGCATAGCCCATGCCCGCCAGAGCCGTTATAGGCCCCGCTTTCCTGGCGGTCTCATCGAAGATCACGTAGCAGGGGATACGGGGGTATTCCAGAGTGTGCGTGTCGAAATGGTCCACTGCCAGTAATCCCGCGTGGAGCTCCACCGCCTTTTCGTTGACGAAACGGTTCCCGTGCTTGTCGACCATAATATAGCGCGGTGTGGTGATAACGGCGGGGAAGGCCGCCTCGATGTCGGGTGTCTTGATGCCCAGGGGGCAGGACATGCCGTTCATGTGCCAGAGCCCCGCACCGACCTTCTGCGCCATTCTGAGACCGTCTCCTGTGTTACCTGGGTTGCCGAGGGCATAGATGGGGTAGCCCTTGACGAAGTTCTTCAGGTCTTTTTCACTGTATTCGTAGCCGCCGGTCGTCATGACCACAGCCCTCTTTGCGCGGATTGCGATCTCCTTACCCTTCGATTTGGCAATGACACCGATAACCTCTCCTTTGGGGTTGGTGACAAGCCGTTGGGCCGGGGTTTCGAGCATCACGGGGATCTTCCGCTTCTCCTCCACGGCGTAGGTGAGCAGCTTCCACAGGTTCTTCGAGCTGCCCTGGAGGCCTTTCCCCTCGCCCTTCACGTGGTATTTGTTCATCGACTTTGCGCCCGGCACCTTGGGATATCCCGCGCCACCGTAGATCAGCACGTCCGTCCCCGGCTGCAGGGATTTGATCCAGTCCACGTTCTTCACGGACTCGTTCGCATAGACACGGACAAGGTCCTTTTCCATGTCGGAGTGCGAGAACTCGTAGAGCCCGGTAATGTAGGTATAGGCGTCCGCCGCATTGGTCGGGCAAAGGAATCCGCCGCCGGACACACCGGTGTTGCCGCCGGTGAACTTCATTTTTTCGAGGATGAGGACTTTGGTTCCCGCGTCGTGGGCTTCAATTGCCGCGCAGGCACCCGCGCCCCCGTAGCCGATGATGACGACGTCCGCTTCCCTGTCCCATTTTTTGGGGACACTGGCGGCTTCCGCTTTCACGGCCCCCAGGCCAAGTACGGCAACAGCCCCCGCACCGGTAACCGTACCCTTGATGAAGGTTCTCCTGCTCACGCCTTTCAAAGTTTCTTTTTCAGCCATTTCCATACCTCCTTCCAAGATTGCAACTTCCAATTTTTTATCTCATTGGATGCAGGATGCACCCACCTTTGTGGATCTCCCTGAATTGTCAAATACTCTTGAGATAATTATGCGGCAACTATCCGCATGTCAGCGGGACGCGATCAATATTCGGTTAATTTGAATGAGGATGCTTTTCCATAACGTGAATATAAGGAATAAAGGATATGAGAGTCAAATGTATAATCGGTTTAAGGCTGCTTGATGAATTACAATGACACGTGGGATCATAACTCATTCATATTCCTTCATTTTCCCTGCCATCTCAACAACCGTTGCAACTGGCAGACTTTGGTCCCACAAGGTTTTCCGCACTTGCTTTCATGCGCCACCGCCCGTCCGTGCTGATGTGTCCACCGAAAAGACCATGGGTAGGACTGCAGACGAATGAGAAGCCCCTTTCCGCGGCATGATTTCAAAAGGGGCCTCTGTTCCGGGTGATCTGTCTGCTGATTAATACTTGAGTACGCGGGGCAGAGCTTTGGCATTCTCAATCCATTTTGCCACCTGTTTCTCGGATGGCAGTTGGCGGACCAGCTTCTTCGCTCCATTGACCGCCGCCATTGCTTGCGCCAGGTTCGCCGCCTTTCTCTTGGAGAGCTCGGGCACCGTGTCCACTCCCGCGGCCTCCAGCAGCTCCGCGTATTCGGAACCGATGCCCTTCACACGGTACAGATCGGCCATGTTCGCAAAATTCAGGATCTGGGCTTCGTCCAGGCCGCTTTTCTCCGCCAGGACCTTGCGCTGTTTCGGTGTGACGGTGTTCGCGAGGAGTGAGGCGGTGCTGTTCACCCCGGCCTCTCTCAGCTTCTTCCCCTTGACGGGACCGATGCCTTCAATGTCTTCAATCTTGTAACTTGCCATAGCCGTTCCTCCTTTTTGTTTGAGATTTTTTATCTGCCTCCCTCGATTCGCTATACTATTCAGCCGCGGTTGCTGAATCGAACCGACACACATGCACTCCCCCCTGCGGCCCGTTCCAAGAAGCGCGGCGCATGAAAGCTCGGGTTCGGCTGAAAGCCCGGGGGCGCTATTACCTCTCTTTTGAACCCCCACAGCCGAATACTTCATCTGCATAACCATTACGGAGATACACCTCGTCCTGGTCCGTGAGATCACCATAGAAGAATGTCCTTCCGTCACGTACAGCCGACAATGAGGAATGCCTCTCTGTTTTTGAACTGATTGAACATGTCAGGTAGCCAGGGGATTGTAATATGAATGGCGTTCTTGTCTTTTCCAACATATCGGAAGCGCACAAAAGAGTAGCGATTCATAATCATGGTGTTGCCCGCCCGGACCATTTGGTGTGTGTCCCTCTAGTTGTCCGCCCTTAAGACTCCGACAATTCCGGGGCGGTTCAAAATTGTAACTTATCACATCCTATTCTCAGGCGAACCCGGACTTTCTTTTACCATACGATCAGCACCTACACATCAACAGGAAAGGCCGACCCTGCCGATCGTGAAATCGAAACGCTCGAATTCGTAACCTCGCAGGTAGGTGTCGTTGTTGAATTTTACATGTGCGATCGGGATATCGTCGTCGGTCGAATAGGAATAGAAGGAAACGTTCCAGAACTGGTATTCATCCTTCCATACGACGGGTAGCCAACTGTCCGGCGGTGCTACATACCAACGCGACAGTTCATCTTTTGTCGACTCGTCAGTAGAAGCCGCCACCTGCTCAATGCCTTCATACAGGCAATGCCAGGGGGCACACAATCCCTGAATGTCTCTTGCGAACATGGAAGTCAGATAATAGGACGAGGGGGTCCCGTCCCCCTCTAAAAAAGCTACGACATCGTATCGCGCCCAGGGCGGCAAGGGGTTTCCCCGGTCAACGCTTCCCGTCATCAGGTAGACCAGTAATTTGAGATCTTGTTCCCCTTCTTCGGGTTGCGGCAACTGGCGGCCTTCGGGAAGGACGAAGACAAAGCTCCGTTCGATGCCCGACGATCCAGTCATGTAATACGAATCCAGACAGTACCCCTTTCTCAATTTCAGGGAGGGGTAGCATTGGAACAGGCCTGCCGGATCGTACGGGCCCCGCCTGACGAATTGCGGCTGGACGTTTTTCTTCTTGTACATGTCAAAGATTGAATCGATGCAACACTTGTTGAAATTCGCCACTTTGCTCCGCAGTTCCCTGACAGCCCTACTTGCGATGATTAATCTCATGCTCGATTTCGCCATGGCATCTGTCAGTTCATGGTATCTCCTTTCATGTGCATCGTGTTCCTCAGCCCAGCTTGGGGTTGTCGGATTCCCGTTTTGAGGTGTTTCTCCACCTTCACGGTCGCCCTGTGTATTCAATGGGCCGGTCCCTTTATCCTTTTTCATAATCACCCCCGGTCGGAATCATCTGCATCTTACAATATAAATACCTTTTATAAGTCAGTGCAATAACGAAAAAGCAGTCAGAGTGTTAGCGCTCGGCTGCATCACTTTTGTTATATTTTATTTTTCTGATTCAGCAACTTTTCAAGTATTTGACTTTTCTTCTCAGGTGATAGGACGCGGAACCTTGCTTCTATTCTTGAATATTTATTTTTATCTGATGCTTTCTCGTCAATAGAGTATTCAGCGGTGCCAAGTTTTGAAAGATGCAGTTTTGGAACTTCTTTAATAATAAGGAAGTCACCACACATGGTCGTTGTTCCCAATAAACTTCATTTGAAACATTATAAGAAGCAATGCATTAGCCTGTACTAACTATTTTGACCATTTCGTCACTCAAGGCCTGTAAACCTTACATGCATGCCGTAACCGCGCCAAAGAGGTACCGCCGGTTCATTCTCCGATGCAAAACGTTGCTCCGCGCTTGCTATTGTTACGGATGCGAAGTATCCAATCCGACTGATGTGTGCACACCCGTAGACAATCTCCTGCCAGTTTGCCGGCCGTAATATTTGACGCTCCGGATATGTTGCCGCGCGTACAACAACCCATTCCGGCCCCCTGCTATCGCCCACAAACCATATTGCGGGGTCCACATCGGGATTGCTTTGCCAGGACATAAGTTTATAGCCCTGCTTTTCGAGGTGATCCCGTACAACTTGCACGCCCACATCCCGTATTTCCCAGGAAGTCATTTCGATCTTCTCGTCTGTGACGAGGGCAGTCGGATCGACAGGCTCCATCGTTTCTGCATCGACAAGACCCCAGCCACTTTCTTCCGGTACCCAAACATCACCGAAAGATTTCTTTCTCATGGGCATAATGCAAGCATGGCCGTGATTGCCCTTGGCAACCGCATGCAAACCAATAAGATTTCCAGGGCCCTCCACTTTGCCATCGACATCCTCGAGTCGGATAAAGAACAACTGATTCCCAAGGCGAAATGATAGGTGTTCGAGAAACGGCGGATAGGGATGAGAGCGAAGCCAGAACTGGATACCTCCCTGAACTTGTTTGTCCAGATGCTCGCCTGCCGCCAGCCAACACTTAAAAAATTCTGGTGACATTACATGCATTTCAATATCGTACATGATTCCGCTCTAATCTGATTGTCATTATTTGCATGTCGACGTTTAACATACATCTTTGCTGGGTAAATCGGGAAGTTTCTTGCGAGGCTGCCATATATCTGCGGGTTGCGGTTTTGGCACATCATTGGGATAGATAAAGCCCGCAAGCTCACTCTTTACAAATGATAGTCCATAGGCAACGTTAAGTCGATTCATCCATCGGTATTCTGATTCCTTGAGTTCGAGATCGCGAGGTATGGGAAGCCCGATAATATCAGGGTTTACTGCCTTGCGGAATAGGTGACCTGAAAAGGGGCGCAATGCAGCAGTCTTATAGGGATAATCACAGTGCCCTCCACCTCCAAAAATCACCCGGATCTCACCTATTTGATCTTTAACGTATAGTTTCTCCCGTGCATAAGCAATAGTGGACTCGGTTTTTTGGCCCAATTGACCGTCAATCCACTCTCTGGCCCTTCTTAATTCAGGTTCTTCCCCGCCTTGTTCTTTTCGTTTGCGCCATGACTCCAAGGACTGGTGGTCTGTTGTACCCGAGATGTCGGCAGCCTTTTGTTCTAAGTGGCTTGAGCCCAGAGGCAGCACACTTCCATGAAGATAAATAAGTTTCTCATTGCCCTCCTCTCTCGCAAAAATGAAGATGCTCTGGTCTACGGTTCCTGCACCGGTATCGGAAAAAAAGTACATACCCGGCATAGATACACGGGAGCGGACGAAGCCCTGGACGTTTGCACTCACTTCTGGATAGATGGTGCAGTCATCCCGTAAAAAACCGCCCTCATTCACATGATTTTCTTTCCTCAATTTCTCGATTTCGGACAGATGCAGCGGTGGATGCCCGGCCAGTTTATCAGCGAGGCACCAAGCCTCGGATAGAACTCGATGGTAGAGGTCATTGACATTCGGCCGCTGGGCATCTGCAACGGGTACGGCAAGATTTACTGCAATGTAATCCGTCGGAAGTGCTCCAAAGCCCGGCAGCCGCTGCCGCACACTCTTTCGGATCTCACCAAGCGCGCCCGCCAGGTAATATATTGCGCAGTTTTCCACAAACCGGGGTAAATGCTTCAAATCAGATTGGCCGTTTGCATTTTTATAGACGCCAAGCACCGGGTTATCCCATTCTTCCATCGCCACTTTAACCAGCGCATGCTTTATGTGATACAAACCGTTATCCGGATACTGGGTTTTCTGGTTTTCAACATGCCTGAGCACCTCATCTCGGAAAGACAGGGCTCCTGGGATTAGAAATGGGAGTTCTTCTTTTTCAGACAAGGGATGCAGGTAGACCCACGCCTTGTCGATCACAACATCTCGACAGATGCACTTTGAATAAGAGGTCCCAAAATCGAAACCGATTTGCACGAAATACGGCTGAGTCCTTTCAGGGGTGGGCTTACCTGGGCTAATTGCTGTATCGCGACCGGGTTGGCTTATTGAGGTCTCAGGCGGAATAGCAACTCCATGCTCGGATGCGATCGTTCCCTTAGGCTTATCAGGCTGGCTTACAGCGGGCTTCGGTACGTCTGTT
The DNA here is from genome assembly GCA_034678725.1 of Syntrophales bacterium. Lineage (GTDB taxonomy): Bacteria > Desulfobacterota > Syntrophia > Syntrophales > Fen-1087 > JAXDBM01. Next base: position 15,380 of record JAXDBM010000060.1, read on the forward strand.
TCTGCTGACTTGGCTGATATGAGTTCCTTGGGCCGTGGCGTGGGTCGGGCAGGTTCGGAAGGTCGCTCTTCGGTGCTGAAGAGTTTCTTCTTGAGCTTCTGAATCAATATTGTAAAGCTTCCCACAGTTTCTACCCTCTCTTATATGGTGTGGCCTGTAACCCGAAAAATACCTGCAGCCACCTGAGCCTGCGTGGGGTCTGTCCGCGCCTTTTCCTTTAGTTCACGGATTCGTTTTTCCCTATTATCCCTGGCTTTATTAAGCCGCCCCTCAGCCAGTCGGAACATGCGGGGATCTCTGCCCGCTTCCCGGAGGGTGCGCAGCCGCTGTTCATCCTGTGCGATACGCCGGTCGTAGAAGCCCTTAACTCGCTGAACCTTGATCTGATAAGCTGTACTGTTCTCTGCCTCAAAATCTGAAACGGCATCTGCGAATCGCGATCCCATCTTTTCCTCCAGAACATCATGTGCACGAATCAAGTTTTCCCTGTCGGCATCTACATAATTCCAATCTTCGGCTCGGCGCAATAAATGTTGAATGATCATTTCGGATTCATCCGCCGAATAAATGTTGCCATTTGATAACGAACATATCCCATAGGCAAGCATCTCTCGGTTCGACAGCCCCTTCAGATTCCACCTTTCGATGCGATAACAGTAATCACCCAGAGGCAGGTCGGAATGATCTACAAGAAGAGCAGATACGTCAAAAAAGACATGGGCCCTATCACGGTTGACATTTGTTACCCAGCGGATGAGAGGGGAGAGATGATTGACAAAATGGACCGCCCTACGCTGGTTGGTGGTAAACCGCTGTGCCACGTCCCTTCTAAAAGTAATGTTAAACTCCCGTTGCCGAAACGGGCGTGCACTCATTGTCCGATCGTCCTGGATGAAGGCAGCCAGGGAAGACTGGGTTTCATGCGTTAATTGAATCCTGAAGCAACCATCCGCCGGTGTATTATGATTCACCTCACATCCCTGGAATTCGCGCTCGAAGAAATCCATGAGGTAATTTTCCAGTTCATCCGCCTGGATGTATCTGCCCTTCTCTTTGTCTTCCTCGATCTTTTTCTGGACATAGTCGGATAGCGCCAAAAGTGCATCGCCGGATTCTTCCAGTGCCTGGATTTGAACCAATCGGTTTTCAATTACCTGTTCAGATTGTGCCATTAATGTTTGTTCTTGTTCGGGAGTCAGTTCTTTGCTGAGAAGCTCTACCGCGAGGTCCTGCACCACTCTTCCGATTACCGCCTCCAGATCTCCAAGGCTGTTGGCGAATCGCGCAAGTTTGGCGTGCAGCCGGTCATACAGACGCTCCTCGATGGTGTGACGTACCTTGAAGTTAATAATGGAAAGATGCTTTGCCTGTTGGCCAACACGGTCAATGCGCCCGATTCTCTGTTCGACGCGCATCGGATTCCATGGCAAATCATAGTTGGCCATTACGCGGCAAAATTGCAGATCGATACCTTCACTGCCAACTTCTGAGGACAAGAGAACCCGCGGACCTCGCGGATCCCGGAATCGTTCAATTTCCTCCCAGCGTCGATCATTGGGTACGTCGCCATGAATGATGGCAATATTCACACCATCGGCTATGAGGCGTCGTCTCAGGTAGGCAAGTGTGGGGCGGTAATAGGCGAAAACAATCACTTTTTCATCAGGCACGATTTCTGTAAGCATTTGTCTCAGCTTGCTGTATTTGCTGTCATTTTCTTCAAAATGATATGCAAGCAACTGAGCAATGTCCGCCCCGTTCAGCTCTTCATTCAGTCCATCGTCAAAAATATCATCGATCATTTCTTCCCCCAGGGCCTCTCCAAATAGGTTCCCGGGATCACCAAAACGTCCGTTTCTTATTTCTGCTGCAATTACGGGCAGGCAACTGGCTGCCCGCAGCTGCAACCCAAGCACTTGAAAGACATGGAAAGGACGATTGTCCAGAAGACACTTGCGCCGAACCATATGAAGGATCGCCTGATAAAGCCGCATCTCTTCCGGTGTATACTCAACCAGCAGGACCAATGGCTCGCGCAGTGGTCTGCTTTCCTTCACCTGAACGCGACGGGTGCGATTGATATACCCGCCAAGCAGGTTGAGCTTCTCCGCCAGATCCTGGCACTTTGCCAGATGCGCCCTGTCACTGGTCTCAATCATTTCCAGTTTTTCCAGGAACTGTCTGAAAAGCGGGGATTGGCTGATGAAAGGGCTCTGACCCATGCCACGCACAGATTCTTCCAGCAGTGCGATATCCAGAGGCGTTCGCGCCAAAGCATTACTGGCTTGCACGGCGGGTCGGTTTGCATCCAGCAGTTCCTCAAACAGACCTTGTGACTCAAAAAAACTTGAATCAACGAGACGCAGCAAGCTGTGCAAATCCGTATTGCTGTTGTTGACGGGTGTTGCCGATACACAAAGCACAGCTCCGGCATTCGCGGAGAGGCATTCACCGAGATGGAAAGTCGTCGTAGCAGGGTTACGCATATAGTGTGCTTCGTCGAAAATGACCATGTCGAATGGATCATGGTCAAATATCCAATGCCTCAAATTGCGCAACAATCCAGTTTTGGGGGACCCCGGTGGTTCCTGATCCGGTGGAAGATCTAAAAGCCGAAGCTCGGCTTTCGGTGGACGGAGACCCGTATAAGTGGCGATCAAAACGAATGCATGATCAGGACCCGTCTGCGATAGCTCCGATATCTCATTTGACAATTCTGAAAAATCAACAATACGTGCATCGAAAAGGAATTTGCCGCGCAGTTCCTCCCGCCATTTCTCGGCCAATATCTTCGGGCAGATCACAAGGAGTCTTTTAGCCTGACGCCGCGCTTGTAATTCCATCCATATCAAGGCAGATTCAATTGTTTTGCCTAAACCCACTTCATCTGCAATGACAAGCCGCTCAGTTGGCGAATTTATGAATTTAAGAACTGGTTTGAATTGATACGGGTAAAAATCAATCTGCGCTGCTTCCATGGAGTAGATGACTTCATGAAGTGTGCCCTTTAGTTTTTCAAAGGTGATCAGCCTCTGCAGATCCCGCATTTTTCCGAAATGACCCGCCCGCAGACGTCCCTTGATGGACCCAGTTAAATCTTGGGGCAACGGAATCAGACAAGCCAAGGGTCGGTAACTATTGCCCCCAGTAGGATAGCATAGTTGAACCATGATGTGTGGGCCTGCCAGGCGCCAGTTGCCGGTATATTGTCCGGGTCTTCCGGGATTGTTCTGATCGATCACCCAGTCCCCGGGTGCAAACGGAATGCTGGGAGTGTTAGCAATGGCGCTCATGTCAATTGAACCGGCTTCATAATGGTTCTGACCGCATAGATATCCTGCAATTTCATTGAACCCATGTCTTTGTTTCCTTCTGCGGCTGTTTTTAAAATGTCATTTGAGATGAATGATGTCCCACCGTGTGGCGATACCCACCAACCTTTCCGATTCTTTCCCGCCTGCCGTAATGAGGACGGCTTCCAGCATTTCCATGGCCGAAAACAGTCCCTTTATATCGTCCACGGGCAAGTAGCGAGACACGAAGCGATAGTTGATTCGTTTTTCTTCACTTTTGAGGACTTCTTCTACGGAGACATCATCCAGTTCGACGAGAGACAGTTTCTTGAAAACGTGCGTGGCCAACCAGCGCGTGATGCCGTTTTCAGTCAGCAGTCCGGCAAAACAATGTTCTTGATAGACAGGGAACTGAGAAAAATCATGTGTCTTGATTATCTTCATGACGGATGTCAGGCTATCCTTTGTGGATAGCTTGGCAACCCTGCGTTGAAAGGTCGGAATAGCGCGCAACGGCTCCATGAGTTTCGCTCGGCAGCTCTTCATTTCCTGGACAATGGCTGGAGTTGGGATGGCCACATAGCGATAAGGCTCCGTCTTGCCATGCACAATCGCATTTCTGACTTCTGCGAGGGTCTTGAGCAGTTCGGCATCCCGCCAGCCTGGATGCTTCCGGGTGTATTCATCCAATAAATACCTGAAGGAAGTCATCTTATCGATGCAGAGAGACTTTCTTAAAAAATGATCGATGGCGTTATAGTCCGCCTCAAACTGCTGAATCATATCTAGCTGTTTTTTGGATATCGCGACAGGATCATTCATCTGCTTCTCCTTCATCGTTTTTTGTTCTCTCTGGGCGGATGGCATCAACGGGGATCCGCTGGTGGTGGGTTGAGACGGGTTTGATAGGTCTGACCGGCTTCTTCGGCGCGGTGCATTGTTTCGTAGATGTCGAGGATCAGTCGTTTTGTGCGATACTCCCCGAAGGTTTCTTCGTCCTTATCTCTTAAAATACGATAGCTATCCAGAATAAATGCAGCTTCATCGACAGAAAAACCATAGACATGAAAGAATAGAGCATCCAATTCTGCCCTTATTTGCTGTCTACGCATGTCATCCCAAATAAACGGCGGACCTTTGTGACCGCATTCCACGGAAAAACCTTCCAACTGCCAAGAGGTATAAGACAACTCCAACGCCCTAGGCAGAATAAATTGCTGATGACGTTGGATTTCTGTCATAGACGGCGCGGCAAGCTGCAAGAGAATGGACTTTATAAAGTTTGCTCCGAAAAATTTTTGTCGCACTACGTAATCAAAAGGGAAAGAATTCATCAGGGTCACAAACAGCAGGGAGGCCCTCGCCCTTTCCTGCAATGATGGTCCCATCAACACAATATTGGGTGCCTTGTAATTGAACGCCACGCCTGAACAAATGCAGGCCACACTGGTGCGAAAGTTAGAAATCACATTGGTAGTATCTCTAAATGCAATGGCCCAGCTGCTCCGCAAATCTCTCGCCTCCCTATCGAATGCCGCGTCATCTTCGGATATCCAGTACCTGGGCATGATGTGATAGGCAGGATTTCTTTTCTGATCCGCCGAGGGTGTATGGGTCCCGGCTTTAATGCCGAAACGTTTCTCCCGCGGAATACCTTCAAACGAGGCGAAACGATGATCGAACTGGTGGATGAATTTGCCTTCATACAAAGGAACAAAGGTGACCCCTTCCTTTTTCATCCGCAGAAATTCATCGGACGCAAATCCTTCCGCAGACAACTCTTCAAAATCCCGCAGCTTGTCCGCTTCGGCGGCCATATGGAGACCAGTCGAATAATGCACCCCCCATTCTGATGCCTGGTGACCAAGGACGGGAAATCGATCATAAACGGCCATGACGCAGGTTTTATGTTGCCTGCTTTCAAAAGCAGGAACTGTTTTCGTGATCGGATTGAGACGGATCGCCTCAGCCCGCGATATGGTGAACGTCTTTGATGTATCTCGAATCTCTGCCGGATCATCGAGGTAATAACCAAGAACGATGTCTCGCCTTCGACGCCCTTTTTTCATGGTCAGCAAGCTGAAACGTTCATGGTATCCAATATCCGGGAACCAGCCATTCCAGTTTCTGTAGTCAAAGGCCGACTCAATGCGATCATTGTCGATCAGATATGAAGAAAATTCGGCCCAGGTCGGTGATAACATCATCCCCGTTTTTATGATCATTCCAACCGCCCCAACATTGCCAATGAGATGATCAGACAATTCAACAAAGAGGGGGTACAAATTCAATTCACCCACCGCAGATAAAGGGAAACGGTTGCTGCTTCGCATAAAGTGCATGAAAGCTGCGTCGAATCGCAATTGTTCGATCCAACGCTTATACAGGACAGGATCAGTATTTCGGAGCGCTGAAATATATGCTTTCCGTCGGTCACTCCTCTTTTCTTGCGTAATTTCCGGTATTCCTGAAAAGAATTCCCTCTCCAGGGTCGTTATCTTTTCCCATGGTGGATTTCCCAGCTTGCAGTCGAAACCGCCCTTGGCAAATACCTCTGGGAAAGCCAGATGCCAGTGGAAGAACTGGTACTGATGTGACAAGCGTTCAACTTCACGATTTTGAGCTGCTGTTAGAGCCTTGGGATCAGCTTTAAGGCGCCGGATAGTTTCGGTCGTTAATGGGTCGAAGGGCGAATTCGCCTGCTTCTTCCATACAAAGGCTGCGCACCAGGCGTCAGCGACTTGCTGCGCATGCTGATATTCCGGAGTGACAACGAGCTTCCGGAACTGATTCTCCTTGCGCTTAATTTCTTCAAGGGTATCATCAGGTGCATTCACAAGGTTATATGTACTTTTCCCAATTTCGTTGAATTCTTCCTGAGGATCAGCCACCATTAGGTGGAGCATATCCCGCTGACCGCATTCGCGCTCTTGTCTGTTTCTCTTCTTCAATGCCGCACAAATCTTCTTGTCATCGCCCTCGATGGGAGTAAAGGCGGCATCCGGGAGGCCCGCAGAGATTAGCTCTGGTGTGGTACCAAACAAACTGTTACCAACTCGGATATGGTGATCGAGAAAGGAGAGCGGCTTGCCCGGTTCGAGGGATTCAAGCCAGAGACTTACTCGGCAGAGCTCGGCTGCCATCGGATTGATATCGACACCATAGAGGCAGCGTCCGATCACGTCACGCAGGGCATGTTGATAGAGAAGCGGAGAGGGTTCACTGTCGCCTTGGGCCAGCGCCCGTACGCGTGCCAAACGACGGGCCAGACGATGAGCTGCCCCAACAAGGAAATGTCCTGAGCCAACGGCAGAGTCACAAACCTTGAGGGAAAGGATCACCTCCTCGGCTTCAGCGCCTGTTTTGCCCTTGATCGCGTCATCGACCACCGAATCAAGTGCAGAGTCCAAAAGGCACTGCACCAATAAGTCATGCGTGTAGTAGGAGCCTGACGTCTTACGTTCGCTGCCGGCAAATTCAGCGAAGGTGAAGCGGGCCCCATCGGCGCTGATCTGGGGGCTCAAGGCAAGGAGGCTTTCGTAAACCCCGCCCAGCTCCTCGGCACCAAGGTTCTTGTAGTCCACCGGACGCAGCACCTTTCCCTGACGGGTGAAGGCAAGATGGCGGATGGCTTCGAGGAAGTCGTGGTTTGCAAGCTCTGCCCTGTTGAGGTCCGCGGTTGTTGCCGGGCTCCAAAGAAAGCTCCCCAGGGCAGGAAGGGCCAGTTGCTCTCGGGCTGAGGAAAAGGCAGGCTCCCCGGAAAGCGCTCTGACTGTGATCTGGAACTGGCACCAGAGATCGCCATGCCGGCTTCCTTTGATGTTCCAGGCGATCTCCCGCAGCCGGGAGGTGCTGTAGTGGGCGGCGTATCGCTCACGTGCCGTGCGGGCGGCCTCCGTTTCGTCCCGGGGGTGAAGGAGCGGCAGGCCTTCCAAGGTGCGGTCCTCGGCCACAAATAGGAAAATGAGGCGATAAATGACCCGCAGGAGCTGACCATGGAAGTCACGGAGCGATAGATTGCCCTCTCGAAGGGCATCTCGAAGGGCGGTGTTTCTCGGATGGCCCGTGAAACCCTCCCCCAGGATCTGGAGGGCCTTCTCAACACCGCCCCGCAGTTCACCCAGGGCCCGGGTACCCTGCTCCTGGGCTATTTTGGTCCACTCCTCGAGCCGGCAGGTTTCGGGTCGGCCGCCGTCCCGCGGCATGAACCGCGTGGCGTGGGCTACAAGCCACAGGAGGACGAAGTCAGCGTAAAGCTCGCCGCCCAACATTGACTCGAGGTCGAACTCGAGGAAGGACTGGCGAGACAGTGCCTGGTTGTCACGGAGGATCCGGAGTTTCAGGCCGTTTGAGACAATCCCCCAGAGGCTCGATGGGCTCCGGTTCAGAAACTCCTGCACAAGCCCGTGTGGATTTGCGGCAGAGGCGCCGCGAACGCCCGCTGCCCGACGGTCCAGCGAGAGATTGCAGCCCACGAGATGAACGGGAGCCGGGCCGGAAAAGCGGTTTATGGCATAGGCACGGCCATTGATCACGGGCCCCGCGCTCGTGGGGAGGGGGCCGAAGCCCAGTTCTCGAAGAAGGGGCAGTGTCCATTTTTCGTTCGCGAGCCCCGTGCCGGCGTCGGTTGCAGGAAGTGCGTCGGCGGCTTTCCTGAATTCTGTCCAGTGCTTGCGCAGGCGGTTCCAAGACTGGGTGATGACCTCGTTGAGCCGCTCGCCCTTTGGCAGGCCGTAGTCCTCGGGGAGTGTTCCGGGAAGCTTCTCCTTCGGGTCAAGGATACGCCTTAGCAGATCGGGCGGCAGGAGCCCTCCCTCAGAGCGGATCGCCTGATAATCTGTCGTGCGACGGGCCATGATCAACTCACCAGCGGAAGAAGTAGGTAAGCCCCCAGTATGTCTGCCGGAAGCACGGGTTTTACAGTGATGCGGCCTTTGCCGCGAACCGCCTCCCGAACGCGCTCATGTGCGGCAAGCTGTGCCCTCGCTCGCGCTTCAGCGACCGGGTCAAGGGCTCGCTGCAGCTTCGGCAGGTCCTCCATCAGAAGGCCGATCTGCTGATTGATTGCCGTGGGGATCAGGTTTCGTTCCGGGCGGGCGGAAAGGAGCTTTTCGCCTTCTTCCGGCTTGAGCCATTTCGGCGCCTCGGCAGGCCCGGCGCAGGCAATCGGCACGACCTCTTCGCAGAGGATGGACTCACCGGCGACACCGGCACCTTCAAGGTGGTAACGGAAACGCGCAACAAGAAGCTTTGTCCGTTCCCGCACTGCGGATGTCGCCACAACGCCCAGACGCGAGGCGACACGTCTGTTTTCACCTGCCCCGTGATCCACAGAGTGATCCAGGGCCTCATCGAGAACCCATCCCGCGAGCCCTTCGATCACAGGGCTTGTCCGGGCCAGGTAGACATCCCCTTCACCCAATGGCAGCTCGAAACACCCAGAAAATGGCGCGTCCATACCCATAGCCTGCCGCAGGGCTCTTGGTGCCTCCAGGCTCACGTTCACCCGGACTCCATTTCCCTTGCTCTCTTCAAAAGGAACTCCGACCGTCCGCAATACATCACAGAGGAAGTGGGCCACGTCTTCGCTACGGCCGATGGCCTCCCGAACGTTCCGGAGCTCCGCGGCGACAATATCGGGGCTGAGTGCGTGCTGGGCAAACCGTGAGCGGCTTGCCTTTTCGCGGTCGCGGGCATTGTCCCAGTCGGCATGCAAGACTTTCTTTTTTTGTTCCATCTCGTCGATAAAAGACAGGCGGAGCTGTTCAGGATGTGCGCCCGCTTTCTCACGGAAAAGTGCACCCTCGAAGAGTGCCTCGGCAATCTGCTCGCTCGAGCCCGGCACGGCCACTGTGACACCGAGATCACTCTTGATGCGCTTGTGCTTGCGGATCAGGACATCGAGGATAACGCCATCGATGGGGTTGTCTGTTCCGTAGTAGGTTACGACCCTCACCTCGGGGCTTTTCTGGCCAAAACGGTCCACACGGCCTTCGCGCTGTTCATGGCGGGTCGGGTTCCAGGCAAGGTCGTAGTGCAGGACAGCGTTGAAGTACCCCTGCAGGTTCACGCCCTCGGCCAGGCAGTCCGTGCAGACGAGGACGTACTGGCCGGGTTCGGAAACAAGGGCATCAATACGGGACTCGCGTTCGGCAGGAGGCAGGAGGCCCGTGATCGGCTCCACGCGCACCCTCGTTCCGAAAGTATCCCGCAGGTGCTTCGCCACGTACTCTGCGGTGTCCACAAAACGGCAAAAGACGATCGGCCGGAAGCCGCCCTTGAGCAGTCCCTGTACCTCGCGGATGGCGCCCTGTAGCTTGTTATCTTTATCGGGGGGGATGGCCTCGGCCCGGCGGGCGAACTCGAGCAGCCTGCGGCGGGTGGAAGCCTCCCCCTCCTGCGTATCGGATCCGGGGCTGAAGTCCAGGACCGCCAGGTCATCCGTATCGTCCTGGTCAAGAACAGTTCGACGCCCGACATCGTCGAGTTCCTCATCCGCAGCTTCGTCTACGGCTGCGCGGCTGCGGAGTGTGGCTGCGGCCGCGGCCGGGCTCGAGGATACACAGCGCAGCAGGGCCAGTGCCGACCAGTAGCGCACGCGGCGATGACGCCGGGAACCGTCATCGGAGGCTACGTAATCACGGGCAAAGGAAAGAATGCTGTCGAAGAACTCCCTGTATTCATGGCTGAAGCCGTAAGTTGACTCCTTGTCCCTGCGCGAAGGAAAGGCAGTGTCGGCTTCCAGGAAATGCCGGATGTCGGCCCGTCGCCGCTGAACGAGGTATCGGGCGAGCCGGCGGCGGATCCCGGCCCGCTCCTCCCGGTCTAGGTCCGCCGGCAAATCAGCAAATTCAGGGCGGAGAAGGCTCAGGAGCGAGCGGAAGGCCTCCTCCTTTCCGCTGTGCGGCGTTGCCGTGACAAGCAGAATGTGCCGGTCATCGTTTTCTGCGATGCGCCGGAGGAGATCAAAGCGCTGCTGCCGTCCCCTGCCGACGCCTTCCGCCAGGGTGCAGCCGTGGGCCTCGTCCACAATGACGAACTCGGGGCACTTCAGAATGAAGTCCTCAGCGCGGCGCGAGCTCTTGATGAAGTCCGTTGAAACGACCGTAAAGCGGTGGCGGTCAAAAACGGATACTCCGAGCGGCAGGTCTCGTTCCAGCCGCTGGATGGTTCCGGATAGCACCAGCTCGGACTCGATGTGAAACTTCTGAAACAACTCACGCTGCCACTGCTCGGCAAGCTGCGGCGGGCACAGCACGGCAATCCGTCGGATTTCATTCCGGTCCAGCAACTCACGGGCAATGAGGGCCGCCTCAATCGTCTTGCCGATGCCGACGTCGTCGGCGATCAAAAGTCTCACGGGATCAAGCCGAAGGGCCATCATGAGCGGCACCAACTGGTATGGCCTCGGCTCGGCGGCGATGCGGCCGAAGGATCGGAAAGGTCCCGCCGCCGCCCGCGTGGACAGACGGGCTGCGTCGCGCAGGATCCTTCCGGAGGTATAGTCCCCCAGGTCCATGGGCCTGGGCAGAGGGAATGAACTCGACTCAACCGGTTCCACGGCCGGAAGAATGCCAGCGATCTCCTCGTCGAGGCCCCCCATGGGTCGGGCCAGCAGAAGTTCCTCTGTGGATTCGGGCAGAACCACCCACTCGCGACCCCGCGCGCGGATGAGAGTTCCGGGCCTCGCAAGACTTGCAGAGCTCATGCCCTGGCCCTCCCGAAGATATCGGGGTGCTGATGGAAAACCTCGTCCCATTTCGCCTTGTGGTGAAAACGGATTACAATGTATCCACTCTCCATGAGCCTCTTGGTAATGGCCTCGTCCTCCCGAATCTGATCCGGCTCGTCGTGTGGCGGTCCGTCCACGTAGACGGCGGTGCTGTGCTCCCTGTAGTAGAAGTCCGGCCGGGTGGTGCAGGCCTCAATCAGAAATTGAGCATCGCTCGGCGGGTTCAGCATGAGCTGATCCACCATGTCAAGCCAGCGCTTCTCGAGTTGGCTGTCGCATTTCTTTCGCAGCGCGGCCATCCGCTCGGCTCGGGATCCGGCGCCACCCGAGGGCTTGCATTGCGCACCCGCAAGACGGGCGAGCAGGTCACGGATCAGGTAACGGTCCAGGTCACGGTGGTCAGGCTGATTCCCATAATCGAGGAGGCAGGTGTAGCAGGCCTTGCCGCAGGTCAGGGCTCCCTTGTCCTCGAGGGTCTGGGGGTCAAAATGGCAGATCTCCAGGGCTGTGCGGGCGAGTGCGGGAAGCACGGCAGGATCCTCAGCGACCTGCCGTAGAACCCCTGCCCCGCCTTCGGAGGACTCATAGAAGAGGATTTCCCGGCGATCGCGCGGTGCGGGCATGGGCTCGCATTCGAGCTCCCGGGGTTCGAGCTGGAAGTGCTTCTGGATGGCCTCCTTAAAGGCAGCCTGAAGGCTGGTGATCTCCGGCAGCGTTGGGGTATGCTCGAATCGAATGACGAGAGCATTCTTCGTGTCTCTCACATAGGGCACCACCCGTTGCGTTCTGCCCTGAGCTGCGGCATCTTCAACATCCTCTTCGTCAATCTGGTTGCGTCCCCAATATCCGCGCTCCAAGTCGAGTGTGAAGCCGACAGGCTGACCGGCCACCTGGTTCGCCCACCCGAGGTTGATTCGATAAAGATCTGTTGAATCGCCGTAACGGAGTGACATGACGCGATCCCCTTCACAGGAAACTTCCGCATCCCGTCGGTCCAGCCTCCCCCCGATCTCCGGGAAGCGGTAAGCGCTGATGACCCGATAACCGAAGCGTTGTCGCTCCTCCTCGTCACAGGTAATCCGCTGGGCCATCTTGAGGCTCACATTCTGCAGGTGGACCAGGTTGTCGATCCGGGCGGGACTGTCGAGTGCAGCGCCACAACTGTCGCAAATTTCCGTAAGGTTCGCGCCCTGCTCCAGATGAGCATAACCACACCGGGGACAGCGCTTCATCGTGGCCGTCGCCAGATTGTGCGTTGCCTCGACATCATCGGTTCCAAAGTCCAGATTGACCTTGTAGACCCGGTAGCGGGCACCCTCATGGTAGACAAGTGCACGTGGACCGAACTCGGAGATTGCCAGAAACCTCGGCCGCGAGACGAACTCGTCACGGCCCTTCTTCCTGAAACGCCCCGGCACATAGGCGGAAATTGGAAGGCGCGGGAAGTTGTAGCCAGGCAGGAAGCCCTCTGTCGCAAAGTAGCGGTAGGAATAAAAATCGCCCTCATAGAGCCCTTCGGCCTCGGTGAGCAGCCGTATCTGGCTTTCGGCCTGGGCACGCAGGCGTCGTGAATGATTGCGCTCACTCTCCGGGCGGGCATGATCCAGGATGATCCGGTGGTGGAGCTCCCGCTGACGAACAGCCGCCCGATAGAGGCTCCGCCAGCGCTCACAGGCATCATTGAATGAACGTTCGATCTGGTCAAGGATCTCTCGGGTCCAGTTCCCGTGGAACCAGGGTGCAAACTCGAGCTCGTCACGGATACTGTCGATGAGCCGGGTAGCCCTCTCCAGTGCAGAGGACCGGTGAACGGGGTTTCTCAGCTCAGTCAGGATGGCGTTTCGTACGGGCAACGGCAGTTTCCCGTCGACTGATGAAAGCTCCAGGACTTCTGTCAGTGTTTTTCCCAAGTTCGGTTTGGCCACCTCCATCCAGACCGCATTGATGTGTGATCGAATAAGGTCCCGATTGCGGATATCGATCCGCGGAGGAACCACGGCGCCGGAAACCATCTGGTTGGGTTCGCGGTAGAAATATTGATCATGGGGGCTTCGACCGGCACAGTACGTGTAAACCAGCGCCGGCTGGCCACCGCGGCCTGCACGGCCGCTCCGCTGGGCGTAATTTGCCGGTGTGGGAGGGACATTCCGAAGATTGACGAGGTTCAGTTGGGCGATGTCGACACCGAGTTCCATCGTCGGGGAGCAGAAAAGGAGAGGAAGGCCGCCTGGCTCAGCTCCTTTTCGGAAGCGCTCTTCGCGCTCCTTGCGGTCCTCCGCTGCAACCTGAGCTGTGTGCTCACGTGCCTCCAAGACACACTTGAGGTCGACAAACCGCCGGTAGCATTCAACAAAGTATCGGTTCACCTCCGGCGGCATTTCCCCGGCATCCAAAAGGCGCGTGCGGTCGACCGGCCTGATCTCTCCATCGGCGGGAATCCAGCGTATCGCATCGGCGTTGATCTGGTAGCCTGGATCCGTCCCATCGCGTCCGCTGCGGACCTGTTCGACAATCCCATAGCGTTTGAGAGCAAGAAAGATAAAACGAATTGCCTGATCGACCTCGGGCCGGCCGAATGGCCTGCCCGGTGGAACACAATTGGCAAGTGTGCGTTTGAGGTAGCGGCCGTAGCCTCCGTAAGAAGAAACAAAAAAACCGTATTTATCTTCCTGATGGTCATTCCTCTTGGTGCGCGGGTATGCCACAGCGGCCTTTACGAGCTCACGCTCATCATCCAGATACCAGATGGTGTCCTCGCGGATACGCGGTTTGGTTTGCTCCACGAGGTCGCGATGCTTCTGCGGGTCCAGTACATCGACTTTGATCGCCAGGGAGCGTCGCAGTACATCAAGGAGTGTGCGCAGCAACTCGTCGCGCACTTCAGGGGTGCACGCTCGCAGGGGCCCGGGCGATTCGATGAACTCTTCACCATTGTTGTCTGTCCGGATGGTGAATCCCTCTTCCCAGAGTTCTTTCTCGTTAAGAAGACCGTCGTCTCCACAGAGACCCTCGTAATCGAAGCTCACAAGGCCGCAGTCCTCCAGGTTCGGTGCGGTAACCCGCCAGCCCCGCTTGAGATCACGGTAGAGGTGGTAGTCTATGACACGCCGCAGAGAATCGTTCGTTGCGTTTCTGGCGGGTCCACGAACTTCCTCATCCGCTGCATATTCATCGAATCGGAGCTGCATGACATCGAAGACTGCCCGTGAGAGTTCGTGATGCTTTAGCCCAGCTGCCCCCTTTCTTTGTGCGGCCTTGCATAGTGCCGACCGCAGCAGCGCCACCTGGGCAAAATCATTAAAATGACCGGCCTGCAGGGACGCGTCCTGACGGTTATCGGTGAAGCTCAGGAGTTTCCTTGCCTTTGCCTCCAGATTTCGGTCGCCCTGAAGTTCGATCAGGGAGCGTATCGCAAGAATCGTGGTTGCCGTGCTTCGATTGTCCACCCCAAGGGTCGCAAGCTTCGTCCGTTCGGATTTTTGGCTCTTGGTGTAAGCCACCCCGCAGCCAGGCTCTAAGCAGAAGATAAAGTTTCGGTGAATGAGAGCGGCATCGCATCCTTGGCCTTCCGGCACGATTCTTCCCTGCGCATTCACAAAGATAGGCTCTGGACGGTTCTTCCTTTCGCCAGGTCGGACACGCTCTACTCCCTGTGCCGTGGTTTCCTTGAATGAGTCAGGCAAGCGATTAAGCTCTGCCCCGGTAGCGCGCGGCCAGGGCGAAGCTGTCGAGAGATAGAGGTAGGCATGTGTACTGCCATCATCGTCCGGTTCCGGGCGGTCCTCACGGGGAATGAGATATCGGCCTTGATCATCGGTGTGGACCTTTACCCGGTAGTAGGCCATACCGCACTGCCTGCAGAAAACCAATGGAAAGAGCGGCTTGTCCGGCTCACCGGGCTTCGAGACCTTCTTCGACATCTCCAGGTGTCGCTCCGACTCCGTTTCCAGTGTAGACCAGACCGTATCGCCTCTGGTAAAGAACTGATGCAAGCGAAATGCGAAGATCGGGAATCGGCTCGATGCGGTGCTGTACAGCTCCGAACCTTTGAGTAAATACCGGCGAAGGATGTCGGCGCAAAGCTCGGGATCCGTAGCCGTGATCTTCGCAAGCTCATCCGCTGCGCTCCCCTCGCCCTGAAGGCGTCGTGGAGCCTGGCGAATCAGCCGGCCAGTTCCCTCCTCTGTGCTTATGCCAAAGGTGGACTCTATCCATGCGACAAGGGGGTGTTTCCGAAACGTTTCATAATCGTCCGGTGGAGTCGTGTCGTTTTCTATTGATACCCGGATGTCCCCAATGACTGCCGGCTGCCGGAAATCAGGCTCGCCAGTCGCCCGTTCCAGAGATTCCCCGATGACCTGTGACGGTTCAAAAGGAATACCGAAAAGCGTCTTTGCAACCTCCGCGACAGATCGCTTTTGATCCTCAGAAGTCCCACCGCTCGCCATGGTGGCCGACGTGCCGATACAGATGATGTCGTGTCCGCCGAAGGCAAGGCGGCAGCGCCGGATGAGCAAAGCCACGTCTGCACCCTGGCGTCCCCGGTAAGTATGCAGCTCGTCAAAAACAAGAAAACGCAGCCCTTGTGCTGCACGCACCAAATCACGATCCTCGCTGCGCGTGAGTAGCAACTCCAGCATCATGTAGTTGGTGAGCAGGATGTCGGGCGGGTTGCCCCGGATTGCCTCGCGCTCCTCGCCCCTCTCCTGTCCCGTATAGCGGGCGAAGCGCACGGGAGACTGCCCTTCCGGATACCCCTTGAGAAGGAATTTTCCGAGTTCCTCGGTCTGGCTGTTTGCCAAGGCATTCATTGGATAGACAACGATGGCCTGAATGCCTCTGCCGGATCCATGCCGCAGGACATGATCGACAATCGGAACGATGTAAGTCAGACTCTTACCGGAACCCGTACCGCTGGTCAGAACGTATGATTTACCCTCCTTGGACTTGAGGATGGCCTCGCGCTGATGTTCGTGGAGAAAGAGTTGCTTGCCCGTAAGGTCAGTATCAGACTTGTCGATCCGAAAGATCTTGGTACATTCGGGATGGAGTATCCTTTCATCAACCAGGTCATCGATTGTACCGCCTGTCTTGAACGTCGGATTGAGCTGCAGCAGAGGTTCAGGCCAAAACGCACCTTTATCCAAGTTTTCCTCGACCAGAGACGAAATACGCGGATCAACGATTTTGATGAAGCTACGTGTATAGCTTGCATAGTCCGTCACAAGGCGATTTCGGAGGTCGAAAACATTCATGTAAATTTTCCTTTCTCTCCCAGTGTGACTAAAATTCGTGCATATCGTCGGTTATTCCGAAATTTTAACAAAAAACCCCGCTCTCTTGTGGAGGCACGGGGCTTCAGTTCAGGTAGCGCCATTACATCACCATATTGTTAAAGGGGTTTACGCGGCTGGAACTTACATGACTGGTTCAATGTGCCTCTATTCACCCGGAATGTCAACCCTGTTTGTCTGGGGGCTGATAATGTTTTCATCGACAGGCGCGGCGCCCTTATCGACACATGGCACATAGGCTTAGCAGTCATTCATACAGGCAAAGACGAAGCTCGGAGAACTGCGGAAGGTCATATCAAACAAAAAGCGAGTTCCAGTAAAGCGACCTTCAGATTGGGCAATAAGTTTATCAATCTTAACTGTGAATATTGAAAGGCAAAAAATATAGTGGCAGGGGACTAATACATGGGCGAATCAAGTATTATGAAGCTCCTTTTGATTGGTTGAGAAGTTTTCTATGGAATGCAATGAGATCATCGCTGTTGCTTTTGATATAGCAATTTACAATTTGATTGACGATAGCAGGGGTCAGTTTGCCATAAACCGTCATTTCTTTGCTAATTCCGTAGCGAATCATTTCTTTTGCATTAAATTCATATATTTCGTGAAGTTGAACCCACGTATTGAGCTTAAAACAATGCTTTCCATCGCATGGGATAAAAAACAGTTTTCGATTGATAATACAACCTGGAGTTGTGGGTTTGTTTTTGTGTTGTGAAGTGACTTTAACGAAAAGATATGGATCAGATTTTTGTGGAGAATTTAAGAGAACAATATATTTCTTCCCGATTCCACCCTCATGATATCCAAATGCGCTATGGTGATAAACGTTTCCCCTCAACATTCACCTATGCGGTGCCGAAAATGGTGTGCATTTCAGATATTTCTTCCAAGACCTCTCTTGCTTCATCTTCTCTTATGCAGTCTTTCGATCCATCAATAGCCAATAGATAGTCGATCCTTGAAAATTCTCCTTTTTGTTTAAGGGTCTGATCCCATGGCTGATTCTTCAGGTGAGTTACTTCAACCATGTCATCGGCTTTGGCATCCTTGAAAATATATGCAACATTCTCCATGATTTTCATCTGACGAGGAGTGAAACAATCAAGGTTGAATGGCTTTTTAGCTTTTATTTTCTGAAAGTTACCCATCTTGATGATTTCTATTTCCTTTGCCATGTCTGGCTTCATTTTCATGATCTCTTCAAATAATGATCTTGGAACAGGCCCCCTTCCCCAAGCATAATAATCCAGGCCCGTTACTGACTTGCCTGTTTGTTTGAAGTGGATAAAATCAAGGAAATAAAGAAGTTTCATGAGCTTTGTTTTTCCACAATAATTTGTGTTTCTTGCGAAAAAATTAATCGCTCCAAGAAGCCTGTCTCTTTGATAGGTTTTTATCATATCATTCAACTCTCTATACAAAACTACACCAACTTTATCGGCAGGTCAATGATATAAAAGGAAGCAAGTAGCCCGGTGCTTTTTTTTGATCATTGTCAAGAACCTTGGCTGAAATCCGTTTTGAACGATGCTAACGATTGAAAAATAGGGGTATTTTTGTGGGTATGTGTAAAAGTAGAGAAATTGAAATCTTAATGATACCAGCACGTTATTCGTAGAATGTGGGAGACAGATCGTTGAGGGGGGTTAGCCGAAACGGCTGGTCCCCTTTCTTCATTCTGGAGGGTTTTTGCGAACGAATTTCCAACGGAATTCTGGAAAGTGGTCTGAAGCAGGTTGACTTGCTTCCCTGGCAGTTTTCATCTTTGAACAGCCGTTCTCAGACATCACCTCCTTCGATTATCCTCGGGGGGCGTTCCTCCCTGCCGAAGATCATTCCGAGCACTAAAAATACGGTGATCGGAATGGCCCAGATGGCGAATGCGTATATCGGGAACAGCACGTATATGATTTTTCCGATGGCCCTTGTCTTGGATTCGATGATCATTCCCTTTGCATTCTTCACCCTGTGAACGAATTCCTGCTTTGTTATGGACGGCTCGTATAGAGACAGGGGATCTATTTTCTTGTCGACGAGATCCCGGCCGAAGATGTCGTCTCCGACGGCTTCCCAATCATACTTCGGTTCACCATTTCCGACTGATGACGGAATCAGCGTTACGGAATGCCGTTCCACGATGGCCTCGCTTTTCAGCATCTGGTAGGAAACGATAAATATCCCCGAGCAGGCAATCGACCAGCCGATGATGAGATACTTGATCCATGTTTTCATGACAGTTTTTCCTTGTTGCGGAATTCCACTGCAAAGCCGCCGCGCAATGCATTTCCGGATTCCGGACCGCGGCGGCTCATCGGCCCCCATGATCCGCGACAGATGCGAGGCAGAGACAGAGAGATGCCGGAGCCTTTCCCGATGTTGAACCATCGCGAAGGGAAAGGTACTTCAGCTCCATTTCCCTCGCATCCAGGTGCTCAACGATGCGGTATCCCCTCGACGACAGATACCATTCGATCTTGCCCCGTTCAATCGCAAACCGGGTCGGCTCGCCGGGATAATGGGCCTCCATCATACCCTTCAGTCTCTTTAAACCCTCATCGTTCCGATTTTCTGGTGAACGCGAAGCGTAGTCAAAACCGATCCGGCTTCCAGCGGCCGCGTTCGATCTCACGATCCCCAGGGTCTCGTCAACAACCCGTTCGGAAAGGTAATAGGTGACGCCTTCCCAGACAAAGAGCGCGACCTCGCCGCGATTGAAGCCGGACCGTTTCAGCACGTCTCCGACGTTGTCGGTGTTGAAGTTGATGGAAACCAAAGCCACCGAATCCGGCACATCAACCTTCGCCTGCCGAAGCAGTTCCCTTTTGCGCTGCTGCGTCGTCTCGATGTCCAACTCGAAGATCCGGGTGTTTTGGATCAGGGATCTGAATCGATAAGGGCGGCTGTCATATCCCGCTCCCAGAAACGCGATCCGCGGGATATCCTCACGCAATGCCCGCTCCACGATGGAATCGAAGAAGGCGGTGCGGGCAATCATGAATTCGTACATGCCGGGAGCAATCCGGTTCTTCATCACCCATTCCCGGATCGCCGGGTCCTTCAAGGATAATTTGTATTCTTCGGACAGGAATATTTCAGCCAGGTGATCCCGCCCCCGGATCTCCTCCCGGGTCTCAAGCGCGGCCAGAGCCCTCAATGCGGCCGCACCCATCGCTGTTTTCGAGGGCTCGCATTCGACGGATATTTTGCTGCTGAAAGAACCCGAACTGGTCACTTCCCTTCTCATCGTTTGATCCATCTCCTGCGCAATGAAACCGTGGAGGGGTCAATCTCCACGCAAGAGAGAAAGTTGTTTCTGTGGAAGGGAAGTATGGGAAAACTGTCGTTGCATGTCAATAAAAATTGACATGCAAATTAACGACAACGCTTCAGCAACCGATGCGATTGTGGTCCATCAACAGTGGATTATCCTATCGTCCGAGATCGAAGCCGGTTTTCAATATCCTCGCCGGAATCCTCTTGAAGCGCCAATTTCGGATCGATGACAGCAAAACAAGTAAGGCCCATTGCTGATTTTCCATGCAACGACAAAGCCCCTTTCCGCGACACGATCGCGAGACAGGGGCTTCCGGTCAGACCCTGAAAAAGATTTTATGTCCGTTTGTGTTTGGTTGGAGCTTCGGACGTCCTTGGGGATTGAATGAAACGGACAAGACAGTCTCCCTTCCCGTCATGCCTGGACAGGTAAAGAAAGGGGGGTGTTTTCACTCAGTGGAGATCTTTTTTTCTTTTTTGGTCATACATCCTCACATCGGCCTGCAACATCAAATCCTCGATCGAACAGGGATTTTCCGGATCGTATTCAACCAGTCCGTAACTCATGGAAAGATTGTATGGCCGTTCTTTTTCTTCATTGAATGCCTGCAGATGGTGGCGCAGTCGATTCAACAATGAATGCTGATATTCTTTGGACATTTCATGTGCAAGAACGGCAAACTCGTCCCCGCCGATGCGCGCAATGATGTCGGAGCCCCTGAACGCCCTGTTCAAAACCATTGCGGCCTCCGCCAAAGCCCTGTCCCCTTCGAGGTGGCCCCAGGTGTCGTTGATCCTCTTCATATCGTCCAGATCGAGAAAGATCAGGATCAATCCCTTTTTTGTTCTTTCGGAAATTTTGAGCTGCTGTTCCGCCAGAGGCATGAAACCTCTCCGGTTGTACAGCCCGGTCAAAGAGTCGATGGTTGCGAGCATGCGAATCTCGTCTTCCATTTTCTTCCGCTCGGAAATGTCCTGCACAACGGCAACATGACTGACGGGGTCTTCACCGAGATTCCACATGGGCGAAACCGTGAGGTTCACCCAGACCGGTTCGCCATCCTTGCGCAGATGACGCATGTCCATCGAGAACTCCTGAATCTCCCCGGTCATGAACAGATCCATTTTCTCCATTTCAGATTTGAGATCCTCCGGATGCGTGATGGATTGGAACGACAGCCGCAGCATTTCCTCCATCGTATAGCCGAGCATGTCGCAGTAGCGTCGATTGATCAGGATGATGCGGCCGCTCTTGCTGTCCAGTTGCGCCACGCCCACAGCCGCCCGTTCGAAAAAAGCGCGGAATCGAGCTTCATTTTCCCTCAGCGTATTCAGCCGTTTAGCGCGTTCGGTGATATCGCGCGAGATTCCCTGCACGGCGACAATCCTTCCACCCTCGAAGATCGGCATGGTGTTCACTTCCACCGTCAGGATCTTTCCCCTGTATGTCTTGCAGCGCAATTCATACGGCGCGACATTTTTGCCCTGCATGACGCTTGCGACATTGGATTGGACAAGGTCATGGTCCTCCGAAACGACAAGATCCTTGAAGTGCAAACGGTGAAATTTATATTCGGGGATTCCTGTTTTCTCCACGATGGCCGAATTGACGAAGGCGAAATACCCGCCGGCATTGAGCTGAAAGACACCGTCCCGGATTGCATTGACGATTTCCCGGAACTGCTCCTCGCTGTCATCGAGCAACTGCTTCAATTCATTGAACAGTTGCATGTCGCTCGCGCTTAATTCATCCGGCATGACGGCAATCGCCTTTGTTCGCTTCAATCCTGAAAGACAGGATCCCTGGTCCTGATCAACGGGAATTTCGATGCTCCACGGCAATACGAAAGCGGGAGCAAAGTCACCAATGATGATATCATTTACGCCGCGAAAAACACTATGCAATTCATATTCCAATTTTGCAAGTCATTGATATTCCTCAATCCTGTAATACGGGTGCTCCCTAACCAGATGCAAATTGTAAAAAATTCCGACAACTGTAACCGGATCAAGAAGATGATTTTTCGACGGTTTCATAATCATTGCAGAAAGATGACGTCTTTTCGACCTGTAAAGAATTCCGACAATCCCCAACATCGGTACGGGAAGCGCGCACGTTCCATATAACAGGGATGGACATCAATCCTTTCAATAAGCATCCCCTTGCGCTGATGGACTTTAGCCACGAAAAATTCTTGATTTCTGGAAAATTATGATATAGAGAGCCAATCCGTTTCAAAAAAATCAATATGGACTCCTTGTCCGGACACCCGATCCGGACTATAGAGCCGAGAGGAGGAAAACTTGAGAAGATACGAAACCATCTTCATCGTCCCCGCCGATCTACTCGAAGACGAGACCAATGCCATGATCGACCGATACCGCTCTCTTTTCATCAAGAACAAGGGAATTGTCGTAAAGGTTGAAAAATGGGGTAAAAGGAAACTGGCTTACGAGATCAAAAAGCAGATCCGAGGGTTTTATGTTTTGATGGATCTGGTATCCGAACACGCCGCGGTCACGGAACTGGAAAGAAATTTCAAAATCGACGACAAGATTCTGAAATTCATGACCGTCAAGAAGGCTGACCAGGTGGATCTCGCGGCAATCGAGAAGGAGATCGCCGCAGCTTCGGCGCCCCCAGAGGCGGCTGAAAGCGGGGCCAAGGAAGCCCCGCTGGAAATCGTCAAAGCGGAAGAGGTCAAGGAAGGAGTTGAACAGTGATGGCTGACGCACCGAGAAGTCACGGCCCAAGGCCGCCGAGACCGCAGAAAAAATTTTTTCACAGAAGAAAATTCTGCAGATTCTGTACGGACTCGACGATTCAGATCGATTATAAGAACACGCAAACTTTGAGGGATTTTATCACGGAACGCGGAAAAATCACGCCCAGGAGAATCACGGGCAACTGTGCCATTCATCAGAGAGAGCTATCGCTGGCGATCAAGAGGGCCCGGACCATCGCATTGCTGCCTTTTGTCGTTGCCGACAATTGATGGTCTGTGCATTTCCTGATCGATCAGAGACACTGAAACAAGCATTTTTCGCGGCAGGTCAGGTCTTGAAAAACGAATGGGGGCGATTCTTCAATCGCGATTTTCTCCTGGGTATCGCCATATCCTCGTCGACGCTGATCTCCGTCGCGCTGATCCCGCTGATTGGCTCCATCATCATTATTTTCTCGCCCTTGCCGATTCTTTTTTATTACACGAAACTGGGCAGAGTGGCGGGGTTAGCCGCAGTCGGAATTACGCTGGGTCTGGTGATTTCCCTGCTCGGCCTGATCAGCCCGGAGAAAATTTTTCCGTTGTTTTTTTTGATCGGTTTGACCGGCGTGTTCCTGGCGGAAGCCCTGAAGCGCGGATGGACGATCGAGAAAACCGTGGCCATTCCGCTGCTTGCCCTTTTGGCGGTCGGCGCCGGTTTTCTCACCTTTCACAGCTTTCAGTCCGGACAGCCCCCGTGGCAGTTTGTTAGCGCCTACATTCACAACAGCATCCAGGAAAACATCCGGATTTACGGCGAACTGAATATTTCCTCGGATCAGATCAATCTGATCCGGGACAACGCGCCGCAGATTACCCGCTTTCTGACCTGGACATTTCCCGCGATCGTGACGGCGAGCACCGGAATTTGCCTGTGGCTGAACATCCTGGCGGCCGGACCGTTTTTCCGGAGCCATGGGTTGCATAATCCCGACTTCGGCGATCTGACGCGGTGGAAAGCCCCGGAAAAAATTGTCTGGCTGCTCATTGCAGCCGGCGGAATCCTGCTCATTCCGCAGGCCCTGGTCAAGTTCATCGGACTGAATATCCTGATCATCTGCCTGTTCATTTATCTTGCAGAGGGAATTTCCATCATCGGTTTCTTTCTCAAAGTGAAAAAGGTCCCTATCCTCTTCCGGGTGATGCTGTATTTTCTGATCTTGGTTCAACAATATCTTCTGCTGCTTATCGTGGCCCTGGGATTGTTTGATTTATGGGCGGACTTTCGAAAATTCATCAGGCCGGCTGCCGATCCGGGTGTGTGAATGATTCAATCTGTGACGACTTGTCGACAAGGAGGAGGACGATGAAGGTTATACTGAGAGAGAGCGTGGATGCGCTCGGAAAGGCGGGAGATACCGTAAAGGTTTCCGATGGCTATGCAAGAAACTACCTGATTCCCAAGGGACTGGCCATCGAAGCGAATGTGAAGAACCTCAAGGTCATGGAGCACGAGCGGAAAAATATCCTGCAGAAAGCCGAAAAGGCCAGAAAGGACGCGGAGGCGCTGGCGGAGAAATTCTCCGGCGTCGTCTGTACCATCGCCAGGCTGGTCGGCGAACAGGAAAAATTGTTCGGGTCGATCACAACAAAGGACATTCAGGAATCCCTGAGTGAGCAGAAGCTCGAAGTGGAACGGAAAGGGATTATCCTGGCCGAGCCGATCCGCTCCCTCGGTGAGTTCCCTGTCAAAATCAGATTGCATGCGGGCGTCACAGCCG
This sequence comes from Syntrophales bacterium, assembly GCA_034678725.1. Taxonomy (GTDB): domain Bacteria; phylum Desulfobacterota; class Syntrophia; order Syntrophales; family Fen-1087; genus JAXDBM01. The sequence continues at coordinate 39,461 of JAXDBM010000060.1, forward strand.
AGATCAAAGTGGTGGTTGTGCCCGAATCCTGAGGGAACCCCGACTGATCCGTCATGAAAGACATCGATACATCGATTCACCGTCTTCCCCCCCAGAACCTGGAGGCGGAACAGTCCATCCTGGGCGGAATCCTTCTGGACAACCACGCCTTGAACAGCGTCCTGGAAATTCTGACACACAAGGATTTCTATAGCGAAGCCCATCGGAAGGTCTTTGCCGCCATTGTGTCCCTGTCGGACCGCAACGAGCCCTGTGATCTCATCACGCTCAGCAGCATCCTGAAGGACAAGAAACAGCTGGACAGCGTGGGGGGCGCGGCCTACCTTGCCTCACTGGTCGACAACGTCCCGTCCGCGGCAAATATTGCTCATTATTCCAAAATTGTTAAGGAAAAGGCGATTCTTCGGCATCTCATCGGCGCCGCGACGGAAATCTTGAGCCATAGTTACGATACGGGGGCGGAGGTTGACGATGTCCTGGACAAAGCGGAACACGCCATCTTCGAAATATCGGAAAACAAAATCAGGCCCGCTTTCTTTCCCATCAAAAGCATCATCAAGGACAGCTTCAAAACCATTGAAAAACTCTACGAACGGAAGGAACTGATTACAGGCGTGCCCACGGGTTTTGAGAAAATCGACGATCTGACGTCGGGATTGCAGAAAGCCGACCTGATTATCGTCGCCGGCCGCCCCAGCATGGGCAAAACAGCCTTTGCGCTGAATATCGCCCAGAACGCAGCGACGGAAACCGGCATTCCCGTTGCGATCTTCTCCCTGGAAATGTCAAAAGAGCAGTTGGCCCTGCGAATGCTTTCCTCGGAGGCCCGGGTCGACTCCCAGCGCCTTCGGAAGGGTTTTCTGGGGGAAACGGACTGGCCCAAGCTGACGACGGCGGCCGGACGCCTCTCCGAAGCCCCGCTGTTCATCGACGACACTCCGGCCATCACCGTCCTGGAAATGAAAGCCAAGGCGAGGCGGTTGAAGGCCGAATCCGACCTCGGGTTGATCATCCTGGACTATCTCCAACTCATGCGAAGCGGTTCCTTCAAAGAGTCGCGGGAGCAGGAGATATCCGAGATCAGCCGCTCCCTGAAAGCGCTCGCCAAGGAACTCAGCGTCCCCATCGTCGCCCTGTCGCAACTCAACCGGAAAGTCGAAGACCGGACCAACCGGCGCCCCCAGATGGCGGATTTGAGGGAATCCGGCGCCATCGAACAGGATGCCGACGTGATCGCCTTCATTTACCGGGATGAGGTCTACAACAAATCGGATGACAATCCCGAAAAGGGGATCGCGGAAGTGATCATCGGCAAGCAGCGAAACGGCCCCACCGGCACTGTTAAACTGGCCTTCCTTGAGAAGTTCACCTGCTTTGAAAATCTGGCGCGCGCCGAAGAGGCGCATTAATGCTCGATTAATTCCGGGCCTTTCCCGAGGTAGGGAATCGCAAGACGCATTTTCTTCAGGGCCTGCTTTTCAATCTGCCGCGCCCGCTCCCGTGTGATGTTATATCGGTCGCCGATTTCCTGCAGCGTTTCCGGATGATCCGCCATCACCCGGTGCTTGATGATGTATCGTTCCTTTTCATTCAGCTTCGCCAGCGCCCCCGCAATGTTCCGTTTCACCAGAGACATCTCCTCCTCCTTGATGAGCGATGTCTCCTGGTCTTCGCCCTCGTACGTCAGATAATCCATGTGGGGACTTTCACCATCCTCGCTGACATAAGCGTCCAGCGAGAGATCCCGGTGGCTCAGGCGCAGGTCCATCTCTTCGATTTCAACCTCCTTGACGCCGAGGGAATCCGCTATCTCGCTGAACTCCGGGTTCTTTTCGGACAGGTTTTCCAGCCGTTTCTTGGCTTGGGAAAGTTTGAAAAACAGTTTGCGCTGGGCCTGGGTCGTCCCGATTTTGACCAGGCTCCAGGACTTGATGATGTAATTCTGCATGTACGCCCGGATCCACCAGACGGCATAGGAAATGAGGCGGTAGCCTTTGTAAGGATCGAATTTCTTGACGGCATGCATGAGGCCGATATTGCCCTCCTGAATCAGGTCGGCCAGCTTGATGCCGTAGTTTCGATATTCATGGGCGATCTTGACGACAAAGCGCAGATTCGAGACCACCAGCTTTTCCGCCGCCGCCATATCATTGTTCTTCTTGAGCTGGACCGCCAGTTTGAACTCCTCTTCCGCGGTCAGGAGAGGGTAGCGGTTGATCTCGGCGATGTAGATGTCCAGCGTGCCGGTTACGGCGGGTAATTCCAAGGCCTTTGCCTCCGTTTGCTCAGCGCATTCAAGGTCTCGCTTGTTATAATGATTCAATTTTAACAGTCAAGGACTTTGTGTCGCTGTTCCTGATACGATCTTAATCATACGATTTTACAAATGATGCCCTCGCTTGACATCCCCGCGGGCTATGGTTATTTTACGACGGAAAAGAACAGGTCGCGGAGGTTGAAAAATGAGTTCCATGAATAAAATCCTGCTGGATCACGCCTGTCGGATTGCCAACGAAATCGGCGCCCGGGCGCTGCTGCTGTACGCGGACGCCGCCGCGGACCTGGATATCGCCGCAGACCCGAAGCAATGCTACAACGTGATCGTCATATCCAAGGGGAGCGAGGAAATCAGCGAGAAGCTGAAGGGATGCGGAAATGTGATCCACGTGCCGAACGTGAATCTGACCCGCGTCGGCCAGGTCAAGATCGCGATCACCAAGGGGATTGCCATGGGTCTTTTCAATCAGGGCGACAAGCTGGTCTGCCTGAGCGGCATCCCCAAATTCGGCTACGTGGACAGCATCTTTGTGATCGATGTGGGCAAGGAATTCGAGATCCTGGTTTCCGGAAACATCGGCGGCATGACTGAAGGAATCTATCCCGAGGTGTTCGGCGCGGTCCTGAATCTGGCGATCGAACTGGCCGCCCAGGGCCGGGAAGGGAGAAAGGTGGGGACGATCTTTGTCCTGGGGGATCATGAAAAAGTCATGCAACTCTCCAGGCAGATGATCATCAATCCGTTCATGGGATACACCGATGAGCAGCGCAATATTTTGAACCCCGAGCTGAAAGAAACCATCAAAGAGTTCTCCGCCATCGACGGGTCCTTTATCATCAAGGACAACGGCGCCATCGTTACGGCCGGGCGTCACCTGAATGCCGCACTGGACGGCAAGGATTTTCCGCAGGGTCTGGGAAGCCGGCACATTGCCGCCGCCGGCATCACCGGTATCACCCGGTCGATCGCCATCGTTTTGTCGGAATCGACGGGAAGCGTCAGTGTCTTCAAAAACGGCAAGATCTTCGTGAGCATCGAAAAGCCGATTGAATAAACGGGAGGCGTGATGAGATTCGACAAGTTTACCCTGAAAGTTCAGGAAGCCCTTCAGGAAGCCCAGTCCATGGCCGGTCAGTACGGACACCCGGGGATCGACGTGGAGCATTTGCTCCTGGCGCTTCTGTCGCAGCCGGAAGGGATTGTCGGGGCTATCCTCAAAAAACTGGGAGCGGACCCCGGCGTGATGGCCCATGAACTGAAAAAAGCCCTCGGAAGGATGCCCCGCGTGGAAGGCGCCGGCGTCGGCCAGCCGGGCATTACCCCCCGATTGAACAAGATCCTCGACCAGGCCCTGACCGAGGCGGCGCGCCTGAAGGACGAATACGTCAGCGCCGAGCACATCCTGACGGTCATGGCCGATGAAAAGACGGGGGACGCGGCCGGAATCCTCCATGCCGCCGGTGTCACCCGGGACAGCGTCCTGACCGTGCTGGTGGAGATCCGCGGCAGCCAGCGGATCACCGACCCCAATCCCGAAGAAAAATACCAGGCCCTGAAACGCTATGCCCGGGACTTCAACGAACTGGCCCGCAAAGGCTCCTTCGACCCGGTCATCGGGCGGGATGAGGAAATCCGCCGGGTCATGCAGGTCCTCTCGAGGAGGACGAAAAACAATCCCGTTTTGATCGGCGAACCCGGTGTGGGCAAGACCGCCATCGTGGAGGGACTTGCCCAGCGGATCGTCAACGGGGATGTTCCCGAGAATCTGAAGAGCAAGCGGGTGGTCGGACTGGACATCGGCGCGCTGGTGGCGGGCGCCAAATACCGGGGCGAGTTCGAGGACCGGTTGAAAGCCGTTCTCAAGGAGGTCACGGACGCCGAAGGGGAGATCATCCTCTTCATCGACGAAATTCACACGGTGGTCGGCGCCGGGGCGGCCGAGGGGTCCGTCGACGCCTCCAACATGCTGAAGCCGGCCCTGGCCCGGGGCGAGCTGCGCTGCGTCGGCGCGACGACGCTTAACGAATACCGGAAACACATCGAGAAAGACCCGGCGCTGGAGCGGCGCTTTCAACCGATCCTGGTCCGGGAGCCGACCGTCGAAGACACCATCGCGATCCTTCGGGGCCTGAAGGAGCGATACGAAGTGCACCACGGCGTCCGCATCAAGGACGCGGCCATCATCGCGGCAGCGACGCTTTCCAACCGCTACATCTCCGACCGGTTCCTTCCGGACAAGGCCGTGGACCTGATCGACGAGTCGGCTTCCCGATTGCGGATCGAACTGGACAGCATGCCTGCCGAAATCGACGGAATCGACCGGAAAGTCATCCAGCTGGAAATCGAAAGGCAGTCTCTGAAAAAGGAAACCGACCGGACAGCGCTCGAACGGCGCGACAAGATCGAGAAAGAGCTGGCCGATCTTCGGGAATCCATGGACCGCATGAAGCTCCACTGGACGGCTGAAAAGGAGGCGATCAAGGGGATCCAGGCCATCAAAAGCAGCATGGAGGCCCTGAAGACGGAAGAGCTGAACGCGCAGCGTGAGGGAAACCTCGCCCGGGCCGCGGAAATCCGCTATGGCAAGCTGGTCGAGCTGAACAGGGAAATGGAACGGGAACAGCAGAAACTGGCAGAGCGCCAGAAGGAAAACAAAATGCTGAAAGAAGAGGTGGACGCCGAGGACGTGGCCGAGGTAGTCGCGAACTGGACCGGCATCCCCCTCTCCCGCATGATGGAAAGTGACGTGCAGAAGCTGATCCACATGGAGGAGCGGCTGAAGCAGCGGGTGATCGGCCAGGATGAGGGCATTCAGGCCGTTTCGAGCGCCCTGCGGAGGGCCCGTTCCGGATTGCAGGACCCAAACCGGCCCATCGGCTCATTCATTTTTCTGGGGCCGACCGGCGTGGGCAAGACGGAGCTGGCCCGGGCGCTCGCCGAATTCATGTTCGACAGCGAGCAGGCCATGATCCGAATCGACATGTCCGAATTCATGGAAAAGCATTCCGTGGCGAGGCTGATCGGCGCGCCTCCCGGCTATGTCGGTTACGATGAGGGGGGACACCTGACCGAAGCGGTCCGGCGTCGGCCCTATTCGGTGATCCTCTTCGATGAAATCGAGAAGGCCCATCCCGATGTCTTCAACATCCTGCTGCAGATCCTCGACGACGGTCGCCTGACGGACGGTCACGGCCGGACGGTCGATTTCAAGAATACCGTCGTGATCATGACCTCCAACATCGGCAGTTCCTTCATGCAGGATCTGTCCCTCAGCGATGAAGAGAGAAAGAGCCGGACGATGGAAGCCCTGCGGGCGGGGTTCAAGCCGGAATTCCTGAACCGCATCGATGACATCATCACGTTCAAGGCACTGACCCTCGAAGACATCAACCGGATCGTCGAAATCCAGGTTCGCCTGATCCGGAAGCGACTCCAGGAGCGGAAGATGACGCTGGAATTGACAGAAAAGGCGAAAAAATATATAGCCGAAACCGGCTTCAGTCCCGTTTACGGTGCACGGCCTCTGAAGCGTGCCCTGCAGAAGATGATTCTGGACGATCTGTCCATGAAAATCCTGGAAGGCCGTTTTGCCAACGGCGACCAGATCCGGGCGGACATCTCGAAAAATGGAGAAGTCGATTTCAAGAAGTTGAACAAACAGGAGGGATCGAAATGAACACACTGAGAACGACGGTGCTGCTGGGGGCCCTGACCGGCCTCCTCATGCTGATCGGCGGCTATTTCGGCGGTAAGAACGGAGTGGTCATGGCCTTCTTTTTTGCCATGATCATGAATTTCGGCAGCTACTGGTTTTCCGACAAGCTGGTTTTAAGGATGTACAATGCCCAGGAAGTCACCGAAAGCCAGGCGCCGGAACTGTACGGCATGGTCAGTAACCTCGCCCTGCGGGGGGGGCTCCCCATGCCCAGGGTCTACGTCATCCCCCAGGAAACCCCGAACGCCTTCGCCACCGGACGTAACGAAGAACACGCTGTCGTGGCAGTCACGGAGGGCATCCTGAGGATTTTGAGCCGGGATGAACTGGAAGGCGTCATCGCTCACGAACTGACCCATATCAAGAACAAGGATATGCTCATCGGCTCGATTGCCGCTACGCTTGCGGGTGCTATCGTCATGCTCGCCAACATGGCGCAGTGGGCGGCCATGTTCGGAGGCGCCGGACGGGACAGCGAAGAGGGAGGCCATGGCGGCGTGATCGGCCTGGTCCTGATGGCCATTCTGGCGCCGATTGCCGCGACCGTTATTCAAATGGCCATTTCCCGTTCCCGGGAATTCATGGCAGACGCCGGCGGGGCGGCGATCTCCGGAAAGCCGATGGGCCTGGCGGGCGCGCTCGAAAAGCTCCAGCGGGCCTCGCAGGCCATTCCGATGGACGCGAACCCTTCGACGGCTCACATGTTTATCGTGAATCCCCTGACCGGGCGTTCCCTCATGGCGCTGTTCAGCACCCATCCTCCCATCGAGGAGAGAATTGCCCGCCTGAGAAGTATGCGGCCGGCGTAAGGAGGCGATCATGGATCGGGAAAACAAGGAAAAAAGCTTTGTGATCAAGGACAAACGGATTTTTGACGAATCCGGGGAGGTGCGCGGGGATGCGGAAACATCTGTGAGGGAAAGCGCCTCCGAAACCAAGGCGGCGGAAGCGGAACATCTGTCGCCCGGGGAAGAAAAGCGGGACAATCGAGAAGAAGATTACCTCCCGGAAATCAACTTCGCCAATTTCGTGCTATCCCTGAGCACCACCGCCATGTTCCATTTCGGCGATTTTCCCGACCCCGTCTCCAAGAAAGCCGAACGGAATCTGGCAGCGGCCAAGCAGACCATCGATATCCTCGGAATGCTGCAGACCAAAACGACAGGGAACCTGGACGAGAACGAAAAGTCTCTTCTGGACGGCCTTCTGTTCGAGCTGAGAATGCGCTACGTAAAGGAAAAAGGCGCTGCATGATCCGAAAGCTGTCCCCGGCCAAGATCAATCTATGCCTGCGCGTCCTGGGCAAACGGGAGGACGGCTATCACGACATCGCCAGCCTGATGCAGCGAATCAGCCTTGCGGACGAAATGTTCTTCGCACCTTCCACAGGGGGGATCACCGTCCGTTGCCCCGGCAGTCCGCTGCCAGAAAATGAGGGAAATATCGTTTACAGGGCCGCCGAGGCCCTTTTTTCTGACGCCGGCTGCCACCGCGGTATCGACATCACCATCCACAAAAAGATCCCCATAGCGGCAGGCCTGGGCGGGGGCAGTTCCAATGCCGCAACCACGCTGATGACGATGAATGAGATCTTCGCCCTCCGGTACCCGGCGGAAGACCTCATGAAGATCGGTGCGAAACTGGGGGCGGATGTCCCCTTTTTCATATTTCAGAAGACGGCCTGGGCCTTCGGCATCGGTGAACGGCTCGAGGCTGCGGATCTTCTCCCTCCGTTTTGGCTTGTCTTGATCAACCCCGGATTTGAACTCTCCACAAAAATGATTTACGAGGGCCTCAAATTAAGATTGACAAACCGGACAATTCATTATAGCATCCCGCGATTTTACACGATCCATGATCTGGCGGAAGGGCTTCAAAACGACCTGGAACGGGTTTCTGTGAGGATTCATCCGGTCCTGGCCGAGCTCAAACGACTGCTCATCTCGCATGGTGCGCTGGGAGCCCTGATGTCGGGCAGTGGACCGACGGTTTTCGGAATATTTGAAACGGAAGAAAAGGCTGCAACGGCGCAAAAAGCCCTGCGCGGGATCGACACATGGTCTGTCTTCAGTGCAAACGCCCTCTGAATTTCATTGCCCTTCCATTTTAAAATATCCGTATTTTCGATGACTTGAGACAGTGGGGCGTCGTCAAGCGGTAAGACACAAGGTTTTGGTCCTTGCATTCGGGGGTTCGAATCCTCCCGCCCCAGCCATTTGTAAAGACCGCTGAAGCCGTTAAAGGAATCCGATGCTGGAAAGAATCAGAATATTCTCCGGCAATGCCAATCTGGACCTGGCCGGGAAAATATGCGGCAGTCTGGGGGTGCCCCTGGGCAAAGCCAATGTAACGACATTCAGCGACGGCGAGACCCGTGTTGAAATCAATGAAAATGTCAGAGGAATGGATGTGTTCATCATCCAATCCACCTGCACCCCCGTCAATGTCACCTGCATGGAACTGCTCATCATGATCGACGCGATGAAGAGGGCGTCGGCAGACCGGATCACCGCTGTAATCCCCTATTACGGGTATGCCCGCCAAGACCGGAAGGTGGCTCCCCGGGCACCCATTTCCGCAAAGCTCATCGCTGATCTGATCACCACGGCGGGTGCCAACCGCGTTCTCTCCATGGACCTGCACGCCGGCCAAATTCAGGGCTTCTTCAACATTCCCGTGGACAACCTGTTTGCCACGCCCGTGCTGCTTGAATATTTCAAGAAAAGATTCCAGGAGGATACGGTCATTGTTTCCCCGGATACGGGGGGCGTGGAGCGAGCCAGGGCCTTCGGCAAGCGTCTCGGGGCGACGCTGGCAATCGTCGACAAGCGCCGCGAGGGGCCTAACGAAGCCCAGGTGATGAACATCATTGGAGACATCAGCAATAAGAAAGTCATCATTCTCGACGACATGATCGACACGGCGGGAACCGTTGTCCAGGCCGCCAGCGCCCTCAAAGAAGCCGGCGCCCTGGATGTGTCCGTTTGTGCAACCCACCCGGTTCTTTCGGGCCCGGCAATCGAACGGATCGAACACTCCTGCATTCAGGAAGTCATCGTCACGGACACCATCCCCCTGCACGATCAGGCCAGAACCTGCAGCCGGATCAAAGTTCTTTCCGTGTCGACCCTGTTGAGCGAGGCGGTCCGGAGAATTTATTACAACGATTCCGTGAGTTCACTGTTTATATAGGAGGCGTCAATGGAAGCAGTCGCGTTGGATGCTCTGATTCGAAATGAAACCGGCAAGGGAGCGGCCCGCAGGTTGAGAAGCGCGGGATGGATGCCGGCCGTTTTTTACGGACGGGGCACGGAAGCCATACCCGTGTCGGTCAACGCGGCCGATTTGATGAAACTGATGAAAGGCCGGCAGGATAACGTCTTCATCAAGCTGATCATCGATGACGGCGGCAAGACAGGAAAGAAACTGGAAAAGCTCTCGATCATGAAGGAACTTCAGACGGAGCCGGTGTCCCGGCGTTTTTTCCATGCGGACTTCTATGAAATCAGCATGGACCACAAGCTGACCTTTGACGTTCCCATTCATTTCAAAGGGAGTCCGGCAGGCGTTCGGAGCGGGGGCGACTTCCAGCATGTCAAGCGTGAACTGCGGGTGTCCTGCACGCCGATGAAGCTGCCCGAGTTTATCGAAGTCGATGTCAGCGGCCTCGAATTGGGCCATCATCTGACCGTCCGCGACATTCCGGCTATTGAGGACATGATCATCCTGGACGCCGAGGAAACGGTGATTGCCTCCGTATCCGCGCCCAGGGTGACGGTTGAAAAAACCGAACCGGAAGAGGAGAAACCGGCCGAACCGGAGGTGGTCGGCCGGAAAGGCGCGAAAGCCGAGAGCGAATAATCTTATTGATCTGCGGGAGGGGGCGAGTGGCGGAGGAAGCCTGTGAAACTGATTGCCGGGCTTGGAAATCCGGGCTCCCGATATCAATACAGTCGGCACAACATGGGTTTCCTGGTTCTGGACCGGCTGGCCGAAACCGGCGGAATTGCGCTGAACCAAACGAAGTTTGAGGCCTGTTTCGGAAGGGGAATCATTGCCGGACACCCTGCCCTGCTGATCAAGCCGCAAAGCTACATGAACCTGAGCGGCGAGGCCGTCAGGAAGTTCTTTGATTACTTCAGGATTGAAATTAAGGATGTCATAGTCGTTCATGACGATCTGGACCTGCCGTTCGGAACAATCCGGTTGAAAGCGGGCGGCGGGCCCGGGGGGCACAAAGGACTGATATCGGTGATCGATCATGTGGGCAGTGCCGATTTCAGTCGGGTCAGGCTGGGCATCGGGAAACCGGATCACCGGGAAATGGTCGAAGGCTATGTTCTTTCCTCCTTTTCCCCGGACGAAACCGGCCAGTTGCCGCGGGTGGTCGGAAAAGCCGCGGAAATGCTGATCGAGCTGCTCTCCACCGGAATTGAATCGGCTATGTGCAAGTATCATGGGAAAACCATAAATAATTTTAATGAGGAGGTTTAATGATGTGTAAGGGTAAACGTAACGTATTGTCACTTTTATTGACCATCGCCTTCATGCTTCTGTTCATGGCGCCGATGGCCTTTGCCGGTGAGGCGGACATCAAACTGCCCAACCTGAGCCAGGTTTCCTTCATGGGCGGCGCCCTGAGCGGAATGATGATCCTGAATCTGGGCCTCATCATCTGCGTGATCGGCATGATCTTCGGCTGGATGCAGTATACCCAGACAAGGAGCCTGCCCGCCCACCAGGCCATGCTGGACGTCTCCGCCACGATCTGGGAGACCTGCAAGACCTACGTGCTCCAGCAGGGGAAATTCCTGGCCGGCCTGTGGGTACTGATCGCCGCCTGTATGGTCTACTATTTCGGCTTCCTGTCGAACATGCACATGACCGAGGTGTTGATCATCCTGGCTGCTTCCATCCTGGGCATTCTGGGCTCCTACGGCGTCGCCTGGTTCGGCATCCGGATCAACACCGTGGCGAACTCCCGGGCGGCCTTCGCCTCCCTGAGCGGCGATCCGCTGAGCATCGTCAACATCTGCCTGCGGTCCGGCATGAGCGTCGGCCTGCTTCTGGTCAGCATCGAGCTCTTTTTCATGATCATCATCCTGGCTTACATCCCGGGCGAGTTGGCCGGCCCCTGCTTCATCGGCTTTGCCATCGGCGAGTCCCTGGGCGCCAGCGCGCTGCGTATCTGCGGCGGTATCTTCACGAAGATCGCTGACATCGGCTCCGACCTCATGAAGATCATCTTCCATCTTCCTGAAGACGACCCCAAGAACCCGGGCGTCATCGCCGACTGCACCGGCGACAACGCGGGCGACAGCGTCGGCCCCACGGCGGACGGCTTCGAGACCTACGGCGTCACGGGCGTGGCCCTCATCGCCTTCCTGGCCCTGGCACTGGCCGACAACCCCGCCATGGGCGGCAAGCTGGTTGTCTGGATCTTCGCCATGCGTATCCTGATGATCCTGACCTCGCTGGCCTCTTACTTTGTCAATGATATAACGAGCAAATCCCTGTTTGCCGGCAAGAAAGACTTCAACTTCGAGCACCCCCTGACCAACCTGGTCTGGATCACCTCGATCGTGTCGATCGCTGTGACCTTCGTTGCCAGCTATATTCTCCTGTCCGATATCCCGGCAACCGGCGACTCGATGTCCCTGTGGCTGGCCCTGTCGATCATCATCAGTTGCGGCACCATTGCCGGCGCGCTGATTCCGGAGTTCACCAAGGTCTTCACGAGCACCGGTTCCCGCCACTGCGATGAGGTGGTGAACGCTTCCCGCCAGGGCGGTCCTTCCCTGAATATTCTTTCCGGTCTGGTCGCCGGTAATTTTTCCGCCTTCTGGGAAGGCCTCACGATCCTGGTCCTCATGTTTGTCGCCTATCTCGTCTCCCAGACCCCTTCGGTTTCGGGGATTCTGCCCCCGGCCTTCACATTTGCGGCCCCGGTTTTCGCCTTCGGTCTGGTGGCCTTCGGCTTTCTGGGCATGGGCCCGGTAACCATCGCGGTGGACAGTTTCGGGCCCGTTTCCGACAACGCCCAGTCCATCTATGAGCTTTCCATGATCGAGTCCCGCCCCGACGCCAAGGAGGTCGTGAAAAAGCACTTCGGCAACGTTCCCGATTTCGAACAGTCGAAGCACTTCCTCGAATCCGGAGACGGCGCGGGCAACACCTTCAAGGCCACGGCGAAACCGGTGCTCATCGGGACAGCCGTCGTCGGCGCGACCACCATGGTCTTCGGCATCATCATCCTCCTGGAGAAGATGTTCGGAAATGTCATCGCGAAGCTCAGCCTCGTCCAGCCGGAGATCATCCTCGGTCTGCTCATGGGCGGCTGCGTCATCTACTGGTTCACCGGCGCTTCGATCCAGGCCGTTGTAACCGGTTCCTACCAGGCAGTCGTGTTCATCAAGGAGAACATCAATCTCGACAAGGCCGAGGCCTCGATCGAGGACAGCAAGGAAGTCGTGCGGATCTGCACCGTCTATGCCCAGAAGGGGATGATCAATATTTTCATCGTCATCTTCTTCATGGCCCTGGGTCTGGCCTTTTTCAACCCCTACTTCTTCATCGGCTATCTGATCGGGATTGCCTTCTTCGGCCTGTTCCAGGCCATCTTCATGGCAAATGCCGGTGGCTGCTGGGACAACGGCAAGAAGATCGTTGAGGTTGACCTGAAGCAGAAGAACACCCCGCTCCATGAAGCGACCGTCGTCGGCGACACGGTCGGCGATCCCTTCAAGGACACCTCTTCGGTCTCCATGAACCCGATCATCAAATTCACCACGCTGTTCGGTCTGCTTGCCGTCGAGATCGCCGTCACGATGACCAACACGGGAATGAAGTTGGGCTTGGCGACAGTGTTCTTCCTGATCGCCCTGATCTTCGTCTATCGCTCTTTCTATTCCATGAGAATCCCGGTAGAGCTGGAAAAATAAGTTAAAATCCGGTCTGGCCCACACAGGACCCGACCCACAAAAAACGCCCCCGAACCGGGGGCGTTTTTTTATTCCTGCGTGAATTCCTGGAAAAGCTGAAGTCGCTTTTTCAGCGTTGCAAACTGCTTCGCCTTATTTCATATCAGAACCTGAGTCCCCCTTTTTAACTGCCCCTTTTGACTTGACAGCATGTCCAAATATCCTTAGCGTAAAGCCATCTTTCCAGGGATCAAGGAGGGCAATATGGGCTTTCGCTGCGGCATCATCGGTCTCCCCAATGTTGGTAAATCGACCATTTTCAACGCCCTGACGGCCGCCGGCGCCGAGGTGGCCAATTATCCCTTCTGCACGATCGACCCCAACATCGGCATGGTTGCCGTTCCGGATGAAAGGCTCGAAAAAATCGCATCGATCCTACATCCCCCGAAAACGACACACACCACCATGGAATTTCTCGACATCGCGGGCCTGGTCAAAGGAGCCAGCCACGGAGAAGGCCTCGGCAACCGGTTTCTCGGGCATATCCGCGAAGTGGATGCGCTCCTGCACATCGTGCGCTGCTTCGACGATCCCGACATCGTTCATATGAACGGCGCGATCGATCCCGTTCGGGATATGGAAATCATCAATACGGAATTGCTGTTGGCCGACCTGGAAACGCTGGAAAAGCGCATGGAAAAAACGCAACGGCTTCTCAAAACGGGGGACAAGTCCCTGCGGAGGGCGCTCGATGCCTATGCCCGATATCAAGATGCGCTGGGAAGGGGCATCGCGGCGAGAAATGTCGACGATGGGGAGAACCAGGATGTCATTGACGAGTTGAATCTGCTGACATCGAAGAAAGCATTGTATGTTGCCAATGTCAGCGAAGCCGTCCTGAAGGGCAAGAGCGGCTATATTCAACAGGTCGAGACGTTCGCGGAAAAAGAGGGCGCAAAGGTTATCGTCATCTGCGGAGACATGGAGGCGGAAATCGCTTCACTCTCGCCGGAGGAACGCCGGGAATTTCTGGAGGACCTGGGGCTGAAGGAATCAGGACTTCATCAATTGATCCGCTTCGGCTACGAGATCCTGGGTCTGATCACGTTCTACACGACCGTCGGCCCCGAACTCCGGGCTTGGACCATTCAAAAGGGAACAAAGGCGCCAAAAGCGGCGGGAAAGATACACAGCGACATGGAAAAGGGCTTTATTCGCGCAGAAATCCTTCATTTTAAGGATTTTGTGCACCACGGGGGGCTGAATCAGGCAAAAGAGAAAGGTGTGCTCCGCTCGGAGGGAAAGGATTACATCATCGAGGACGGGGACATCGTCCTTTTCCGGTTCAATGTGTAGAAAATCGATACTCTGTACCTGTCAATAGCGGGTCCAGCAGCGGTCATGGGAGTGTTTGGCATGATTCTCCAAAAAGCAAAAAAATGTGGTGGATGGAAAAGGAGGGAATCTGGAAACCATCCACCACACTATGTTGACTGAAAGGAGCTTTCTGCCGCCAGCCCTTCCAGACTTTCATCAAGGGGGGGCCGGCGGGCGGAAAGGAGGGAAAAAAACCACCCGCCGGCTTTGCTAAATAATCAAACTACAAACTCATGATTCGGAAAGAAAAAAGGCAACGCTTCGATCTTTTTCGCTTTCTTTTTTCTCACCGACATCGGCCTCTTTACCGCTGACCTCCTGATTTCCGCTGTGTTTGTCTCTTTTTATGAAAAAATGATACTCGCTGACCCGTTCTGATTTCCGTTCTATTGAACTCCCGTTACAATTCTCAGACTGCGCTGTTTTATCCTGATCTGGTTTCTCCATCCGTGCCGCTGTTCCAGCGATATTGCCTTTTTTGCTTTGACGATCAGATTTTTCTATAAAGTATTGCAATATCAATGCCAGTTGAAACAATCTCAGGAAACGGATTGGATGACCTGGTGCAATTATCTGATTATATGAATGTTTCTTTATGATGATGATCGAATGCCGCGTCCGATGGCGCTGCGTGAGAGCGATTCGCTTTTGGAATTAATGTGCGAATAGCGCACACTCTAACTGAGGAATCAGGGAAAGTGGCGATCAGAGTTACTCCAGCAAGCGTTCACGATTTGCACGCTACGTTCACTTATCGCACGGTTATGTAAATGGCCTGCTATTGCCCCTCTTCTACTGTCTTACTCAATTCACGAATGAGTTTGTATCGAGAAATGTTCAGCATCCTGGCTGCTTTTGTTTTATTCCCCCGATGCACCTCCAGGGCATGCGCCAGCATCTGACGCTTGATCTGATGCGTCATTTTGATCGTGACCCGGTCGTAGTTGACAGAATCCGATGAAAAGTCTGGAAATGCCACAGAAAGGCGTGTTGCACTCTCCGAATGAATCATCGACTTCATTTCGGCGGGCAGGTTTTCGGCCCGGATGGTTGTTCCCGTCCGTTTCAGAATCATGACGCGTTCAATGATATTTTTCAGCTCGCGGACATTGCCCGGCCAGGGATAATGCTTCAGGACCTGTTCGGCATCCTCGCTGAATCCCCTGACCTGTTTCATGAGTTTTTTATTGAACTCTTCAACATAGTGCTGGGCGAGCAGCATGATGTCCTCCGGTCTTTCACGAAGGGGAGGAATGAGAATCGGCACGACACTGATGCGATAGAAGAGATCTTCGCGAAACGATCCTTCCGCGACCATACGGCTGATGTCCTTGTTCGTGGCGAAGATGAAACGGACGTCAATCGGCACATTTTCCGTTCCTCCCAACCGCCGAATGTGACCGTCTTCCAGCATCCTCAGGAACTTCGCCTGCAGTTGCGTGCTCATGTCACCGATTTCGTCCAGCAGCAGCGTGCCGCCGCTGGCAAACTCAAGCAGGCCGATTTTTCTTTTTCGGGCATCGGTGAACGCCCCGGCCTCATATCCGAACAGCTCACTTTCCAGGAGGGTTCCCGGTATGGCCGCACAGTTCACGTCCACCAGGGATCTGGCATGCCGGCTGCTCTGACGGTGAATGGCCCGTGCAATCAGCTCCTTTCCGGTGCCGCTTTCGCCCTGAACCAGTACATTGGTGTTGTGGCCCGCCACATTCTCGATGAGCCGGAAAATATCCTTCATCTTTTCGGACCGGCCGAGAATATCATGAAAGCCGAGGATCATGTCCTCCCTTTTTTTGAGCTTCTCCACTTCCGTTTTCAACGCCCTGGCTTCCATGGAAAGCATGGAATGCATGATGGCATTGTCGTAGGCCGTTACGGCATTTCTGCAGAGAATGTCCAGAATGTGGATCCGTTCCATCGTAAATATACCTGATTTTTTAGATAGATACATGGCTCCCTGAAACTTTTCTTTGATGCGCAGCGGCAGGGCGATTTCAGACGGATAGTCATCAAAGAGTTCTCTGCCGTACCGCTCGCCGGAAGCACCCTGAACCACATGGGCATTCTGTTCCATGGCCTTTTTGATGATGCTTCGTTCAATCCTGTTATCCAGTGTTTCCCTGTCGCCGATGAAGATCTCTTTCCCGTCATAAATGAAGCACTGATTCTTCTGCATATCCAGAAAGTAAACCAGCACGCGATCGGCGCCGGCAATCTTCAGGGCGGCCTGCGAAATAATATCGAGAATCCGGTTGTCCAGCACATAGCTGGAGTTCATTTCCGAGACGGCCTCCTGCAACACCGTCATCTGTCTGATTTTTTCGGAATTGGCCTCGAAGAGCCTTGCATTGTGAATCAGGATGCTGATCTGACTGGCAAAGGTTTGAAACAGGTTGATCTGCTCGGGGAAAAATCTCGACTCTGCCTCGCACCACGCCGCCAGCGTTCCCACTACCTCCTCACCCGCCTTGAGGGGTGCGCAAAAAATGGAACCTTGATAGGATAGTTTGGTCAGCATCCGGTCCGTTTCGGTGATTCTTGGATCCGAGGACGCATCTTCGATGGCGAGATACTGCCCGGATTTGGCCACTTTTACAGCCAGGCAGTCATGGCCATTCAGGTCCAGGGCAACGGCAAAGGCCCTTTCAGCCTCCTCGGGACTGTAATTTTTGACGACTTTTGCGATCAGAAGACGCTTCTCGTCATCAAAGAGGCGGATGATGCCGCGGTCAAAACCGATGGTGTCGACCACCTCATCCAGGATCTTCCCCAGGATTGCATCCAGGCCGTGCTGATCGTTCACACAGGAGCCGATCCGGAATATGCTCTCCAGCAGTTTGTCTTTGTCAAGCATCGGCAGGCCGCTTCCGGGGGCGGTCTTTGTCGTCTTCGTCATGCGGGAAGGCATCGGCACGATCCTTTTGCTGGGTGTTGCAGGAGTAAATTCGAGGAAAATGCGGTTCGGTCTTGACCGGGTTGTAACGCCATCCGGTGGCGTGTGCATCAGGATTTGTCGAACCGGAAAAACTGCATCGAGAAAACGGCCCGGCCCTGGGTTGCCGAACGGAGGTCCGTTGAATACCCGAATAGCGCCCTCAAAGGCACTCTGGCCCTGATTTCGCTGATCGACCCCTTTGGCGTCACCGCTTGAATTTCACCACGCCGTGCATGAATGTCTCCGATCACGTCCCCCATGAATTCACTGGGGGTGATCACGTCAACGTCCATGATGGGTTCCAGCTGGACCGGTTCGGCTTGGGCGCACCCGTCCTTGAAGGCCGATCCGGCGGCAATTTTGTATCCCAGCGACGAGGACTCCCCCTCTCGATAGGAACCGCCGACCAGCCGGACCCGAATGTCGACCAGCGGGTAGCCCGACAGGCAGCCGCTCAGGGCAGCCTCATGAATTCCTTCCTCAACGGCAGCAAGGTATTCCTCCGGAATCGGATCTCCGTCCATCTGACGGACGAAATCAACGCCGTTGCCCCTTTCCAGGGGTTCCAGGATCAGCCGGACATGTCCAAAGTGCTTCTTCTCACCCAGCTCTTTTTCGAAACGCCTTTCAATCTCAATTTTTTTCTGTATGGTCTCACGGTAGACCACCCGGGGCTTTCCGATGTTGACATGGGTGTTGAACTCACGGAGGAGCCGGTCCATGATGATCTCGAGATGAAGCTCACCCATGCCGGATATGACGGTTTGCGCCGTCTCGTCCTCATACTTGACTTTGATGGTGGGATCCTCTTCCATGAATTTGGCAAGGGCCAGGGTGAGCTTTTCCTGGTCGGCGGGGGTCTTGGCCTCGATGGCCTGACTGATTACGGGATCGTAAAATTCGATCGGCTCCAGAAGAATGGGTCGGGATTCCTCGCATATCGTGTCGCCCGTTCCGGTCTCCTTGAGCCCCATGACGGCGATGATCTCACCGGCAAAGGCCTGATCGACCCGCTCCCTCTTGTTGGCATGCATTTTCAGAAGTCTGGCCACTTTTTCTCTTTTCCGCTTGCTCGCATTGTAAATCTCGCCGCCGGCCTTGATTTGTCCCGAATAGATTCTCAGGTATGTCATCTTGCGGCCTTCTTCCTGCATGATCTTGAATGCCAGCGCGGCAAGCGCTTCCTGATTGCTGCTGATGCGCGTCTCCTCCGCCTTGGTCAGGGGATGGATCCCCTTGACGGGCGGGACATCCTCCGGCGACGGCAGGTAGGCCACCACCGCATCAAGAACAGGCTGAACACCCTTGTTTCGGAGTGCCGACCCGCACATCACGGGGACGGCTTTCAGCGAAAGGGTTGCCTTCCGGACGGCCTCCAGGATATCCTTCTCGGAAAGAGACACGCCCTCCAGGTATCGATCCGCGAAATCGTCATCCCGTTCGGCCAGCCTTTCCAGCATTTCCTCGCGGTAGGCATCCATCTGGGGTTTGATTTCCTCGGGAATCTCGGAAAGCGCATAGGACACTCCCAGTGTCGAAGGATCCCAGGTCAGCAGCTTCTGGCGAATCAGGTCGACGACGCCGTTGAAGTTCTCTCCCTCACCCCAGGGAATTTGCACCGGCAATGGTTTGGAATTGAACCTTTCCGACATCATGCGAATCGCGGCGAAGTAATCGGCGCCCACCCGATCCATCTTGTTGATAAAAGCGATCTTGGGCACCTGATACTTGTCGGCCTGGTGCCAGACGGTTTCAGACTGCGGCTCAACGCCGCCGACGGCGCAAAAGACGACCACGGCCCCATCGAGAACGCGAAGACACCTTTCCACTTCGATGGTAAAATCCACGTGCCCGGGTGTATCAATGATATGAATCTCGTGGTTCAGCCAGGAGCAGGTGGTCACCGCCGACGTGATCGTGATTCCCCGCTCCTGCTCCTGCGGCATCCAATCCATCACGGCTTCGCCGTCATGGACCTCTCCCATCTTGTAGGATTTGCCGGTGTAAAACAGGATCCGTTCGGTGACGGTGGTCTTACCCGCATCGATGTGGGCAACGATTCCAATATTTCTGGTTCTGGACAGTTTCGATTTCGACGCCACTTGTTTCTCCCAGCCTCACCCTTCCTTGGCGCCCGGTGCGATCAATTCCTCGTTGAAGTTGAATGCGCTCCGGATGCTGACATGGCCACGAATGGAGTCCTGCTCTTTTCCGTCGATCAGGATTTTCACCTTCTTGATTTCCGGCATATTGACGATCAATGTGTTTGTCAGTGAGTAGATCGTCGCCATCTCGCTGGCGCTTCCCCCCGGATGGTTCTCCACCAGATTGTGCCCGAAACTGACCAGCGCCGTTTCCGGCCCCTCCATCCTGATTTTCAGCAGCTCCGTCTTATCCGGGAAGGTGTTGATCAGGCCCGTCTTCGATCCTTCGATCAGGGCTTTCACGATTTCGTGAGCCTGCAACTCGGGACTGACATCTTTTGGGACATACCTCTTCTCCGGCAATAAAAAACGTTCGTTGGCATCCGAGAAATAAAGCGTCACATGCAGCTTTTCACGGCTTTTTTCTCTGGCCTGCTTGCCGCCAACGGGAGGATACACGGAATCAAAAAGCGTCAGAAAGAAAAAGATCAGGAATCCCACCACGCACGTGATCAGCAACGATAGAACCACGATCCGGACACCCTTTTTTTTCTTTTTGCTCTGTATGTCATTCATTCTCGATTGTTTCTTCGAACTCATGATCGGTACCTGAACATCCTCTCGTCATTTTACGCGTTTCAGTTCAATCAGTTTCGTCTGGGCCATCACGCCGAATCTCGATTCGGGGCCGGATTTGACCACCGCCTGAAAAGCCGTCCTGGCCTCGTCCGTCCGCTGCTGCTTCAGATAACACTCTCCCAGCCAGTATTGTGCTTCCGCAAAATCGGGAGCGATCTTCAAGGCGTCTTTAAAGTGTTGAATAGCCTCATCCAGCCTTCCCTGATCCATATTCACGAGTCCCATGTTCTTTTCGATCATGGGCACGAGAACCGAATTGGGCTCCCGGCGGACGGCTTCGGCATACTTTTTCAAAGCCGTCGCGAAATCGCGCTTTTTATGATACGCCCACCCCATATTGTACAATGCAAGCGCAGGGGTGTCATAAATGATGTTGTCCAGCGCCCGGTTGAAGGAATCGATGGCCGCATCCCATTGGCCGTCATTCAAATAAATCGTTCCCAGATAGTTGTGCGCCTCGGAATAATCCGGTTTCAGATCGACGGCTTTTCTGAATTCCTCAACAGCCTTATCGTTCATACCCTTTCCATAGTAGGCAATGCCGAGGAAATAATGGATCTGCGCTTCGTTCGGCGTGTGCTTTTCCGCCTGCAGCAGTTCTTTCAGCGCCGCATTGTATTGCCCGGACTCGATATAGGCCGTTCCGATATCCCTGTGTACCCTTGACCGCTCATGGTCATAGGGAGTGCTCAGGCATCCGGTGAAAAAAAGCAACAGCAGCATGGCCAACACGGAGGGCGCGCTTGCTCTCTCTTTCATGACTTTCCCATCCTTTGATTGCCGTTCACCCACCAGTCACTCTTGTCGCGGAACCACCAATCCGTGGAATCTGTAGAGACAATGGACTCGGCCATGCGTTTGGCATTTTCGGAACAGAGCCTCCTGACGGCAAAGGCAATCCATTCCTTGCTGTACTTGTTTCCCAGATCGCCGCACTCCTTGAGCTGAAGAATCAGCGCCAGATGATCGGCATCCCGGGCGATGACCGCCTCGCGAGTCCTGATCTCGTTGAATTCCTCTATGGCCGACTTGATTTCGTCCCCGAAAAAAAGCGTTTGCGTCAAATCCCGCACCGCCTTTTCCTCATCGACCTCGACATACTTCTTGTTTACATAATTCATGTCGCCGGTCCTCGCCTCCGGAAGGTCATGGAACAGGCACAATTTCATGACCCTCCATTCATCGACTCCCGGCTCCAGTTTGCACAGCGCATAGGCGATATACAAGGTTCTCAGGATGTGCTCGGCGACGGACTCATCACCGGACCCGAGAAACTGGAAACCCGACCGCGGGGTTTTTTGCAGCATGCCCACTTCGAATAAGAAATTGACGATTTCCTTCATGCTAATCTCTTTTGAGAATTTTGATCCGGTTGTTCATCATCTCGGTCACTTTTTTGATATGCAACTGAAGGGAGGCAACCCCTTCTGGTTTCATCGACAAAACACGGTCCAAATGCCCTTTCCAATGCTCGATGATATTGATTTCGCTTTCCTTCAGCTTTCGGTCCATCTTCGCCTGAATCTCTTTCAGGAAGGTTTGATCCTTGACTTCGGCCACTTGGAATCCCTCCTTCTGACAACGAAATGCTTTTTCAGCCGGACAGACTAGTCATCTTGACAAACTTGATTATTATATCACTTGTTTCCTTCTTGCAACCGAGAAATGCCGTGATCCGCCAAAAAGATATGGACACGAAATTCAACGGGTTTGTTCTGATGCAGGCTGGAAAACAATCACTCATAATTTTCCACAAATTTCTTGACAGCCGAAAGACATTGTACTATAGCATCCACGCTTTTGGGCTATCGCATTCAAAAAAGCCCTGACTGCCGGCACCAGCAAAGCAAGTAGACCCTTTCACTTATTCAAACGCGTTACAAGTGGCATGAACATTCTCGAATCTCAACATCATCGGGATGCTTCCACCAAGGGCAACCGCTCCGCCCCTGACGTTGCGATCATTTGCCGACGGCAATTTGAAAATCCAAATCAAAAAGGGAGGTAAGAGTTATGGCGTTAGATTTCAATTTTACAGAAGATCAAAGGATGCTTGAAGACAGTATTTACAAATGGGCAGTTGCCTGGCTGGAACCCCAGATGGAGCACATGTACGAAGTGGACGAAATGCCCCCTACGCTCTTCAAGGAAACGGGAAACCTCGGCATCAACGGGATCGTATTCGAAGAGAAATACGGTGGAACTGCATTGGGTTATGTGGAAACGCTGCTGGCCTATGAGACCATCGCCCGCGTGAGCAACGCCCTTTCCATGACCGTCGGCGCCAGTCAGACCTTGGCTTTCGACAACTTCCGCAGGAATGCATCGGAAGCGCAGAAAATGGAAGTTCTGCCCAAGTCCTGCACGGGCGAATACATCGGCTGCCTCGGCATCACCGAGCCGAATGCCGGCTCCGACGCCATGAGCATGAAGACCAAGGCCGAGAAGAAAGGCGACAAGTGGGTCATCAACGGCAGCAAGATCTTCATCACCAACGCGCCGGTTGCCGACTTCATGCTGTTCTACGCTAAGACCGATCCGGACAAGGGTCCCCACGGGATTTCCACCTTCTTCTGCTATCCGAAAAAACAGAAGGGCTGGTCCGTCGAGAAAATCAAGAAGTGGGGCATGAGGACCTCGCCCACAGGTCTGGTCACCTTCGAAGACATGGAGCTTCCCGAGGAGAACCTGGTCGGCGGGTTGAACAAGGGCGTCGCCGTTCTGACCTCCGGTCTCTGCACGGAGAGAATCACGCTGTCGGGCTGCACGCTGGGCTCCCAGAGAAGCTGCCTCGAAATGAGCCTCAAGTACGCCAAGGAGAGGGTCCAGTTCGGCAAGCCGATCATCTCCTTCCAGACCATCCAGGAAAAGATCGCCAACATGTACACCGGCTACCTGTCCTCCAAGTGGATGGCTTACAGCGCCGCCGCGTTCTGCGATGCACAGACCAGCAAGGTCGGCGGCAAGGGAACGGACCTCGACCGGATGGCGGCCGCCGCGCTGCTGTATTGCGGCGAGATGGGCACCAAGATCGGCCTCGACGCGATTCAGATTCACGGGGGGTACGGCTACTGCACCGAGTACGGCATCACCCGTCATTTCCTGGATCAGAAACTGTGGGAAATCGGCGCCGGCACCTCAGAGATCCGCAGAATGATCATTGCCAGAGAGCTGATGCGGGACGATTTCAAGAGCGGCCGCTAGTCAACGGTTTCTGAAAACCACCTGTTAAGGAAGCAAAAAATGCCATGGCCTTTACGGCCATGGCATTTTTTCGTTATTTTAGGGTTGATTTTTCATCTCGTCATGTGGCAAATTCAATTGCGATTCAGTACGAAAAATCCCGCCCGATCAAAAAGTGAATTTATTGTTTGGAACGCGACTCCCGATAACAACAGAAAAAGGGGCTATGGATTCATGAAAAAGCCGAACTTGAAAGGCATTTTGTCGTTTCTCGCACTGTGTTTGATGCTGGCCGTTCCGTCGAAAAATTTGCAGGCCGCGGAAGACACCGCCCATCTCACTTTTCAAAAGCCCGTCATCGCAAAGACGGATTCCGCTGTCTATGCGGTGAAAAAAGGCGACACGCTGTCAGGGATTGTCGCGAAAAGTCTCGGATCCTTTTCACCTGCAGAGAGGAGACGGATCTATCAAATCATCAGGACGCTGAATCCGAATCTGGTCAATTACAACCGGATTTATGCCGGCCAGAAGCTGAGATTGCCGGGCAAATACGTGATCTCCAGCGACAAGAATTTCAGGATATCGGCGTTACAGGTATCATCCGGCGGCGTGCCTGTTGAATCGGCCCTCGCCAGAAAGAAGACGGCCTGGTCGCTGGAAAGGTCGCCTCTGCCTGTGGGTTACCGCATGGCTTTCATCCGGGAAGTGATCCAGAGGATGAACGGCACCATCACGACTGCCGGAAACTACTACATTCCCCTTCCCCACGCCGGCCGGGTCGCCATCGACTGCTCGCGAATCCCCGTCGTGGAGTTGCCGGACGGCAGCAGTGTCCTGCTTGACTTTACCGAACGGGCGCCCGTTTCACTCAAAAGCATGATTGAGGCCCACTGGCCGAACTACCGTTTCGTGACCGCCAATCACCAGGAAGATCCGGAAAAAGTCATTCAAAAGGCGATCAATGCCTCCCGTTCCTATACCATGACCAGAAGCCAGAAGCCCCTGGGTGTGGGCGATGTGCCGCATCTTGAGATTTCCGCGGACTGGATCATTGCCGAGAAGGCGACAGGCGGAAAAACGCCTTACCAGCAGGGCATCACACTGATCAAAAGCCGGTCTCAGGCCCTGCCGGAAAACGTGAAGGATTATGCCAACCGGAACGGCATTGTCATTACGGAACTGATTGATGGCATCGGCGTTGCGGCCTCTCCTGCGCCGAAATCGAACGCCCCGGAAGTCGGGGTGCTCGGCGGCGCAACGAGCATCTCCCAGTGCGCCGCGCTGCTCAAGCACCTGGGCTACGAGCCCGCGGAAAATGTCGATCTCGACATTTTCAACCGAAGCCGGGACGGGTTCGATCTGGCGGTCAAGGCGGAACTCCTCGTCAAAAAAGAGAGCGGACGGGTCACCTTCCATTCCAAGGAGCTCCCGCCGCAATTGATCAAGACCCTGAAGGACAACGGCATCGACATGGTCATATTGGGTGAAAAGGACTCGCGGCAGGCCGTCATCGAAAAGACGCTGTCCGCAATGAAGATTCCCTACTCCAAGGGCGTCTTCCTGTACCCCCTTGCCGCCAACGCGGCCGGAAACCCGAGAGCGACCGTCAGTTTTCCGGCTGTAAAGATGAACCGGGGCGAGTCGTCCCTCCACTTCATCGATTTCACCATGGACCCGGCCCTCTACCAAAGCCTCTACAACCA
Source organism: Syntrophales bacterium (assembly GCA_034678725.1). Taxonomy (GTDB): domain Bacteria; phylum Desulfobacterota; class Syntrophia; order Syntrophales; family Fen-1087; genus JAXDBM01. The sequence continues at coordinate 64,355 of JAXDBM010000060.1, forward strand.
GGGGGCGATCCGGCTCATCCGGTTTTGAGCGTCCGGGCGATCTCCCTTTTTTCCGGGGGCCTGGACAGCATCCTTGCGGTCAAGCTGATCGGGGAGCAGGGCATCGATATCGAGGGAATTGCCTTCGAAACCCCCTTCTTCAATGCTTCCAGGGCCAGGCTCGCCGCGGAAAAAATCGGCCTTTCCCTTCGAATCATCGACCTCACCCATCCGCATCTGGTAATGCTCAAATCCCCCCGGTACGGCTACGGAAAAAACATGAACCCGTGCATTGACTGCCATACGCTCATGCTGGCCAAGGCTGGGAAAATAATGGAAGAGACAGGGGCGGATTTCATCTTCACCGGGGAAGTCCTGGGGCAGCGCCCCATGTCGCAGACCAGACAGTCCCTGCATGTGGTGGCAAAAAATTCCGGCTATGCGGACTTCATCGTGAGGCCTTTGAGCGCCCGGCTCCTTCCGGAAACCCGGCCGGAACAGGAAAAAAAGCTGGACCGTTCGAAGCTTCTGTCGATTCAGGGAAGGGGCCGGAAAATGCAGATCCAACTGGCCCGGCATTACGGGATTGTAGACTATCCGCCGCCGGCCGGAGGCTGCCTCCTAACGGACCCCAATTTTTCCAGACGGTTGAAGGATCTTTTCGACCACTGCCCGGATCACGGCATTCGGGACATCGAGCTGCTGAAGCTCGGCCGCCATTTCCGGATTCATGCGAATGCCAAGCTCATCGTCGGCCGGAACCAGGCGGACAATGCCGCGATCCTGGCGTTGCTTCGGGAAGGGGACGCGGTTCTCCAAATGGCGGATTTCCGCGGCCCGACGGTACTCGTGCCCCATGGATGCGATGAAGCGACGCTCGGGGCGGCGGCCGGGTTCTGCTGTCTGTACGCCAACCGGCCGGATGACAATCCCTGTAAAGTCCTTTGCAGGACCGGCGGAACCGCCCGAACCATGACCGCCACCGCGCCGCGGCGGGAAGATGCCGAGCGCATGCTCCTGTAACACGACGCATTGTGTGAAGACCAGCCGGCGTGAGAAATCAACGGCCGGTAAGATGCTGAGGTCTCAGGAGATCGTAGACGGTCTTGACGGGATTGAAGGTTTCGATAGGCACTTCCACAAAGATGGTCGTCCAGCCGTGCATGGAACCGTTCCACAGACCCGGCCGTTCCAGAGCCCGCAGGGCCCTGCCCTTCTCCGATTTCAGGGAAATTGAAAATGTCTTCCGGTTGACATACCGCATCAGGTCAAACTTCCTTCCCTGGAAATCCCGGATGCCGCAGACCAGGTCGACGGGATTGAAGTGGGTCGCTGCCGACCAGATGGCGCGCTGCGGCGCGGAATGGGGATCGATCTGGGACGCCTCGATGATCTGGACGGATTGGACGCCGTCCTCCTCGTCCACCCAGAAGGGTCCGCCGCCCGGCTCCCCCTCGTTCTTCACCATCCCGCATACACGGACAGGCCGGTTCAGCCTTGAAAAAAGGAGCTGCCGCTGCGCGGCCGGGGACAAATCGTCGAATCCCGGCGGAAAGCCGATATGGAGTTTTTCCCGGCAAAATCGAACGGCGGCATTCTGCGCATCTTCCGTCAGCGGCCCTTCGGCCATCCGTCTCAGATAGCGAAAAATCTCTTCCTGAAGGCTGATGAGGCATCCGGACAGGACCTTCTTGTAGTGGACCGTTGCGGGCTTCAGCCGGTCGGGCGCGATGTTGTCGATGTTTTTCAGGAATACGATATCGCTGTCGTTCATGCCATTCAGGTTGACGAGCAGTGACCCGTGCCCGCCCGGCCTGAAAACGAGCCGCCCTGCTTCATCCCGGAAGGGACGGTTTTCCAGATCTACGGCAAGGGTGTTTGTGGACGGGCTCTGGATGGAAAGGGAGATGTCGAAGGAAACGCCGTTGGGTTCTTCGTAACGATGCCGCACACGCGACAGATGTTCCCGGACGATTTCCTCGTGTTCACGGGAAACGGTGAAGTGGATGCGGCAGATGCCGTCTCCTCCCCTCGCATAGTGCACCGCTTCCACCAGATGCTCGTCGATGGCGGCACGGCTGCCGGCCGGGTAGTCATGGAACTTCAGGAGCGCCTTGGGAAGGTTTCCGTAATTCAGTCCCGCTTCCGTCAGGATGCAGTTCAGGATGTCGCCATATCTCTGCTCGGCCACCCAAGTGTCCGGGCTGCCTCCCCGGCGCCGGATGGCCGCACGCAAATCCTCGAAGAAAGCGAACCTCCGCAGATCCCGGATGAATTCGTCGCCCGCCGTCACAGAGGGAAAGGCGCCCCTGTCCAGACATTCGAACCACTCCTTGAACATGCGGCTGGCGGCCCCCGACGCCGGCACGAATTTGCGCATCCTGTTTTTCCGGCATTCCCGCTCATGGCATCGCACAAAACAGTCCTGGTCCTCCTTCGGAATGACGGCAATACCGTCATCGATCGTGCAGGGCCGGTTCAGGATGACCGGAGAAAAGCCGCGCCGAAAGAGCTCGATCTGCTCCCGCACCTGCGCTTCGCTCTGCCCCTCCTCCTTGATCTGCCGCAAATCTTCGGCTGTGAACAAGTCAGGCGACATGGGCTATACCTTTGACCGGACAACCGTCATCTGGAACCCCTTCCGCTTCGTTAAATTCACCTTGCAAAGCCCGATCCCTTCCTCCCTTCTTCCCGGACTTTTTCGCCGGGATCGTCCGCGCTTTCTTTCCCGCAGCAGGCGTGAGACGTCTTTCTGTCTTCGAGTGATTTTTTCCCTGGGCACAACCCGACTCCTTCAGAAAATTTCCTCCATGGGCATCATGAAAGCCTTCACCCCCGCCCGGGGATGGTTTTCCTTCAGCAGCCTGACCACCTCCTTGACCACCGGACATTCCTCTTCCGGGATCGCCAGGAACAGGACGTTGTTTTTTCCCGGCCAGGTGTGGGTCCCCAGTTTCGGCTCCGTCTCCTCGCCCTCCCCTCGCGCCTCCTCCATTTTGGTGTAGCGCCGGATGCCGGCCTTTTTGAACTGATCGACGACCTCGTAATCGGCCGCCTGGGAGTAAACGATCAGGCACATTTTCATGGCGTTTTTCCTCCTTTGCCGAGATTTCCGAGCCGTTCAACCCAGTCGTCAAAAAGGTCATAGGCCGACGGAACGACGACCAGGGTCAGCAAGAGAGAAGTCAGCAGTCCGCCGATCACTGCGATGCCCATGGGCGAGCGGGTCTCCGCCCCCTCCCCGAGACCCAAGGCCACGGGCAGCATTCCGAAGACCATGGCGATGGTCGTCATGAGGATCGGACGGAGCCGGACCGGACCGGCCTGAAGGATGGCCTCGCGCCGGCTCATGCCCCGTTCCCGCAGGGTGTTGGTGTAGTCCACCAGCAGAATCGCGTTCTTTTTCACCAGCCCCATGAGAAGAATGAGGCCGATGAGGCTGAAGATGCTGATCGTCTTGCCGGCCAGCAGCAGGGCCGCGAATGCCCCGATGAAGGACAGCGGCATGGACAGGAGAACGATCACCGGGTGCATGAAGCTTTCAAACTGGGCCGCCAGCACCATGTAAGCCATCACGATGCCCAGCCAGAGCGCAAAGAGCAGATACTGGAAGGATTCCTTCATGGTGTCAGCGGCGCCCTTGTACCGGGTCGTGTATCCCGGCGTCAGGACCTGCGCCGCAATACCGTCCAGATCCTGCATGGCCTCCGCCAGTGGCTTCTTTTCCAGACTGGCATAAAGCATGGTCGCCCGCTGGCGATCCACCCGGTAGATGACGCTGGGGCCGCCGCCCTCCTGAACCCGGATTACGCTGGCCAGCTCGACCAGGCGCCCGTCCCTGGCTCGCACGTAGAGCCTTCCCAGATCGGCCGGGCTGGCGCGATCTTCGGGATTGAGGCGGACGCGGACATCGTAGCGCCGCCCTTTCGCCTCGTCCTTGTACTTCGTGATGTCCACCTCGCCGCTGACCAAGAGGTTGATGGCATCTGAGATGCCGGCGACGCTGACGCCCATGTCCGCCGCCTTGTTCCGGTCGATGTACACCTTCAGTTCCGGTTTGCCCGCCTCCAGGGTGCTGTCCACGTCCACAATCCCCGGCCGCTTAGACAGATCCGCCGCAATCCGCCGGGTGTAGCTCTGAAGAACTTCCAGGTCGAGCCCTCGAATGGCATATTGAATGGGAACATTCCGGATTCCCCCGCCGATCATGGAGATGTCCTCGGCCGTTCCCTTGATGCCTGGTATCTGGCTCAATTTCCTCCGGATCTCCGCCTTGATCTGCTCCTGGCTTTTTTTCCGCTGAGCCTTCGGCTTCAATCGGGTATTGAGGGTGGCCCGGTTGATCTGACCTGCGCCGCCGGCCCCGAATCCCTGTATGTAAAAAACGGATGTGACCTCCGGAAAGGACTTGACGATTTCTTCGCCCTGCCTGAACAGCGCGTCAGCCTGGTCTATGGAGTAGTCCATCGGGGCCTCAAGACGCACGAGAAACTGGCTCTGGTCTTCCGCAGGGACAAATTCCTTGCCGATGAATCGGGTCACATAAAGACTGAAAACGAAAATGATTACGGCCAGTACAAGCACCGTTTTCCGGTATTCCAGGCTGTATCTCAGGATGCGACGATAGACGTCCTCCGTTTTTCCGTAGGCCTTCTCCAGTCCGTCTCCCATTCGCGACAGGACCAAGGAGCGGGGACGGACAGTGGCTCTCTCCCCTGCGGGCCTTACCTTCAGAAACCGCGAGGCCAGCATGGGCGTCAGGGTGAACGAGACCAGCAGTGAGACCATCACGGAAAAAACGACCGTCAGGGCAAACTGCCAGAAAAACCGCCCGATGATCCCCTTCATGAAGGCGACGGGCAAAAAAATCGCGACGATGGCGAGCGTGGTCGCCATGACGGCCAGGCCGATTTCGGACGTGGCAAAGGCCGCCGCTTCCCGGGGCGCCATCCCCTCTTCGATGTGTCGGTAGATGTTCTCAATGACGATAATGGCATCGTCGATGAGGATCCCCACGGAGAGCGAAAGCGCCAGCATGCTCATGTTGTTGAAGGTGAAGTCAAAGGCCTTCATAATGGCGAAGGTGGCGATCACCGAAACGGGAAGCGCAAGGGCACTGATCAGGGTGGTCCGCCAGTTCCTCAGGAAAAGGAAAACCGCCAGGACGGCCAGCAGGCCGCCCATGATCAGGTGGCCCTTCACCTCGTTGATGGAGCGGTTGATGAAGTTGGACTGGTCGAAGCCGATATTGATTTCCATGCCCGGCGGAAGGGTTTTCCGAATGCCGATCAGCTCCTTCTTGACCCGGTCGATGATGGCAACCGTGTTGGTGCCGGTCTGCTTCTGAATGCCGATGCCGACGCAGGGCACGCCGTTGAAACGCGCGATGTTCCGCTTCTCGGACATCCCGTCTTCGGCCCGGCCGATATCGCGGATGCGCACGGGAGCGCCCTTGTAATACGCCACGATCAGGTCATTGAAGTCCTGAATCCGGGGAAACTCGCCCTTGACCTTGACGGAGTATTCCTTGGTCGCGCTCTCGATCCGGCCGCCGGGAAGCTCGACGTTTTCAAGACCAAGCGCCTGCGCGACGTCCCCCGGAGCGATCTGGTAGGCCCGGAGCTTGTCGCTGTCCAGCCAGATCCGGCCCTGCCGCAGCCGCAGCCCCCCGATGCGCAGGGCGCCCACGCCCTCGATCCGCTGCAGTTGCTCTTTCAGGACTTCATCCGTGTAGGTCGACAGGTCGCGGATCGACTGCGGACCCGTCACCATCAGCCAGAGGACCGGTGTGGCATCGGGATCCACCTTCCGGATCACCGGCTCCAGGATGTCCGTCGGCAGCCTCGAACGGATGGTGGAAATCTGCTCCCGTACGTCCTGAACGGCCAGGTCGATGTCCCGCTCCAGCACGAACTCCACGGTAATGTTGGAAACGCCCTCCAGGCTGGAGGAGGTGATCGTTTTGACGCCGTTGATGGTGTTGATGACCTCTTCGATCTTGTCGGTGACGTCGATATCCATGATCTCGGGGCTTGCGCCCCGAAGCTGGGTGTTGATGCTGACGATGGGAAAATCGATTTTCGGATAGAGATCGACGCCGATTTCGGGGTAGCTGACGAGCCCCAGCACCACCAGGGCGGTGATGAACATCGTCGCGAAAACCGGGCGTTTGATCGATGTCTCAGCGAGCCACATGCAGTTTTACCCCTTCGGCCAGGTTGTTCTGTCCGACCACCACCAGATTTTCTCCCCCCTTCAGCCCCTCGACGATTTCGATCATCTCTCCGTATTTTCCGCCGACACGGACGAAAAGCTCCCTGGCCTTGTCGCCTTCGGCGACGAATACCTTGACCTTGTTGTTTTCATAGAGCAGGGCCGTAACCGGCACGACGACCTTGTCCTCGGCCGGCCCGGTGAAAAGGGTCACACGGGCAAACAAACCGGGTTTCAGAAACAGATCGGGATTCGGCACCACGGCCTCCGCCTGCAGCGTTCGCGTCCGCTCTTCAAGATTCGGGTAAATGACGGTCAGCCGGCCCTTGAACTCGCGGTCCGGATAGGAATCCACCCTGAACGCGCATTCCTGGCCGATTTTCAGTCGGGCGACATCCTTCTCCGTAACGGTGAAACTCAATTTGACGGGATGGTTCTGGGTCAGATGGAGCAGGGGCGTTCCGTTCCGGACATAATCTCCGGCGGTGACTTTTTTCTCCCGGACTGCCCCCGTCAGGGGGCTGTGGATCCTGGTTTTGGAAAGCCGGACCCTGGCCAGCTCAAGGGCGGATCTGGCGCGGTCCACATCGCCCTCGGCCAGGGCGCGTCTTGCCACGATGTCGTCGAACTGCTGGCGGGTGACCAGCGCCTCCTGGTAGAGGGTCTCTTTCCTGCCGTACTCCACTTTGGCGTTTTCCAGCGTGGCCGCTGCCTGCCGCAGTGCCGCTTCCGCCCGGCCCACTTCAAGGCGATAGTCCGTTTCATTGATCTGTGCCAGGAGCATTCCCCTGGAAACGGCGGATCCCTCATCGACCTTGAGCTGGGTCAGGATGCCGTCGACCTCGGAGCTGACGACGACTTCCTCATTGGGCTTCAGGCTACCCACCGACTCGACGAAGGGTTTCAGGGACTTCCTCTCCACGACCGCTGCCTTTACATTGACTACCTTCTCGGCCGCGGCCTTCTCCTCCTTCTTGAAGCATCCGGTCAAAGGTGCCGCGATCAACGCCAGTGCCAGGAGGATGAGAGCGGCCCTCCCCTGAAAATCACTGCTTTTGACGCCACGCATAAAGCCTGAAAAAGGACATTGTCCTGCCATGAACCCTTCCTCCACGATGCCCACCCCCATTTTACCTGGCCGCCAGGATCTCCTTCAGGAGCACGCCGGTGGCTTTCTTGGCCCTCAGAATGGACATCTGATAAGTGTAGCCGGCCTCGGCAACTTTCTGCTCTGCCGAAACCAGGAGCGTGTTGGCATCGATAACATCGATGCTCTGGGCCAGCCCGAATTCAAACTGCCGGTTGACGGCTTTGTAATTTTCTCTGGCAAATGCCCGCTGATCGACAAGGAATTTGAGGATCGATTTCTGCGTCACCAGGTCCAGACGGGCGCTCTGCACCTCGACGGCAATGGCTTTTTTCAAGTCCTCGTAGAGGAGCCGGCTCTGCCGTTCCCTGGCCTTCGCCTCCTTCACTTCCGCCACCCGCAATCCACCCTCGAAAAAAGGGAAATTCAGGGCGGCGCCCGCGTTGATGCCCTCACGGTTCAGGGACGACGTCTCCGGGGACTGTTCCGTCCGGATGTAGCCCCCGGTGAGGGAAAGATTCGGCCAGTAGGCGCCCCTGGCAAACCGGACCTGATCCTCCGCAATCCGCTTCTGAATCTCGAGCCCCCTCAAATCGGCCCGCTCTGAGAGGGCGGTTTCCTGAAACGTTTCAAGGGAGGGGATTTCCATCTCCGTCTCCGTTTCCCCGGCATCCGCGACTTCGAAATCCTCCTGAACGGCCGCAATCCGTCGCAACTGGGCCCTGGCCAGTTCCAAACTGTTCACGACCGCCATACGGTCCGACTGCGCGCCGGAGAGTTCGGCTTCCGCACGGAGCAGAACCGTTTTGGTGACTTCGCCGACCTTTAATCTCTTTGAAGCCGCGTCCCGGTAGGTTGTGAGCCGTTCCACGTTCGCATCGGCAATTTCCAGGTTTTTCACGGCCTTCAAGACACCGTAATATGCCTGGGCGACATTCAGCAGGTACTCCTCTCGGGCGGCATCCAGGTCCAGGGCGCTCTTCCGGATGTTTTCCCTGGAGATGGCCAGTGCCGTCAGTTCCCTGCCGCTCAGGGAAAGCGACTCGTCAATCCGCATTCCCCACGTGCCGGTTTCTCTGGGCTGTATCAGGGAGCCCGGCAGGGTGTATGGCCCGATCCGGCTTCCCGCGCCGTATTTTTCGTCCTCCCAGCGTGTGTACGTGGAAAACCCGGTCAGCTTGGGATAGAGCAGGGCCATCGCCTTTTCCTTTCCCGTCTCCGCGATGACAAGATTTTCCTCCGATATCTTGATCCGCTCCGCATTTTGCAGGGCCAGTCGGTAAAAATCGGCGAGTGTATACCGGGCGGCAAGAACCCCTTGCGGTGAAACACACAACAGCAGGGCGCCCAGCAGGATCAGCCCCGGTGCGGCATACCATCTTTTCATGCGCTCAAATCCCTTCGTACATTCATGGAAATGCCGATAAAGACCGCACTTTGTGCCATGACGGAAAGAACTTTGTCAAGGGCAAAGAACCCGAGGCCGGATGCGGTGCGGGCCGTTGTCCAGAGTCAAGACTTTCTTTTGATTAAAAGCATGAAATCATGTATGGACTCCTGGCAGGGTCTTGGCCCGGCAAAGGAGCGTCATGCGATTCAAACCCCTGGAGCCTTCGGATTACGCAAAGCTGAAACCTTTTTTCGAACGGCAGCCCTACCGGCTGAGCATCTATTCCCTTCTGTCCCTGATTGCCTGGAGCGACTGCCTGTACAAAACGCATTACGCCCTGGACGGGAACACACTGATCATCGGCAACGAGTCCCCCGCGAATCCCAATGACCGTTACCTGATCCTTCCCCTTTCAAGCTCGGAAGCCTTCACACCCGAACGACTTTACGACCTCGCCATCGACCTGGGATTTCGCAGTTACCGATTCGTCTCTGAAGACTACCTGGAAGCCGCAACTCCGCGCGAAGCGGAACGCTGGTTTGAAATGACTGAACAGCCGGAATACGAGGATTATGTCTATTCGACGGACGACCTAGCGCGGCTGCGGGGAAACCGCTACGCCAAAAAAAGGAACCTGATCCACCAGTTCAGCAGGGATTACCTGTTTCCGGGCCGGGTGGAAGTGACGGCCATGTCGGCGGACCTCGCCGACGAATGTCTGGCCTTCCTGGAAAAGTGGTGCGAAAAGCGAAATTGCGACATCGAAAGCGACAACAACCTGGCCTGCGAAAGGCAGGCCGTGATCCGCACGCTTCACCATCTCGATGCGCTGGAGGGAAGGGGCATTGTCGTCCGGATCGACGGCGCGGTCTGCGCCTTCGCCATCGCCTCCCGGCTGAACGTTGATACGGGCGTTCTGAATTTCGAGAAAGCCTTTTCCGACATCCGGGGCCTGTATCAATTCCTGGACAACGAATGCGCCAAAAGGCTGTTCGCAGGCTGCCGGTGGATCAACAAGGAAAGCGACATGAACATCTTCGAACTGGCGCAGTCCAAAAAATCCTACCACCCGATCCAGCGCGTCAGATCCTATCGCCTGGATCTTCGGTAAGGCATCATTCCAATGTCATCAGGCTTTGCCACCGCTGCCATTCCGTGGCGGCGGGAAGTCCTTTTTCCTTCAGAATCCCGACCACCTTCGGGTCATTGAAACGCAGGTAGGGATTCACCTTCAACTCGTCATCCAGATGCGTAAACACATGGGCGGGGTCATAGCGGCGCAGGCAGGCGGCGAACGCCTCCGGGTCCGGGGCCATTGTTTTCGCGAAGGCCAAGGCATTCCGGACGTAATCATGGCCGGCGTATACGATCGTGCTGCCGGGCAGGGCCATCAGCTTCTTTACGGACCGGTAGAAGCCTCGTTCATCCCCGGAAAAGCAGTTCCCGATGGTGCCGTTGAACAGCGTGTCGCCCGTAAACAGGAAAGGTTCCGCGTAAAAGCACACGGAGTCCTCCGTATGGCCCGGGGTTCGGAAGACGACAATTTCGTGGCCGTCGAGTTCGACCCGGAATCCGTCGGGCAGCGCACCGGGATTCAACAGCACGGCCCCGTGCCGGTTCATCAGATCGGCGTTGCCCGATGTATGGTCCGGATGATTGTGCGTGCTGGCCACATAGCGAAGGGCCAGTTTCATTCCCTCAAGGTGGGAGACAATCGCCGCGACGGCTCCTCCGTCGACCACCATGGCCTCCTCTTCGCCATGAATCACATAGCCCAGATTGTCGTCGGCGTACCGGAACTGGTTTGCCCGCAGCATGCTTCATCCTCTCTCGCGGCGCTCCGCGGTCACGGAAAAATGCGGGATGGATTGTGATTCCCGCTTCTTGCTGCATAACATATGGCGTCCGGTTTGAACAGCCGCCGCAGCAACGGGTCGGCGGAAAAAGTTGACATCGGGATCTTTCCTGATATAGGGGAGGTCGGTCGGACGATCCTGTGACCGAATATGATAAACTGCCGGACATCCATAGGGCTGACACTCTGCGCTGTTTTCTTTGCATGCCTGTTCACGGCCTGTGCGCCGAAAACGATCCCGCCGCCTTACAAACCGGCGAAGGTTGCGATTGTGCTGGGGGCCGGCGCCGCCAGGGGATTCGCTCATGTTGGCGTGCTCAGGGTCCTGGAGTCGCAGAAAGTGCCGATCCACATGGTCGTCGGAACCAGCGTGGGAAGTCTGGTGGGAAGCCTCTATGCCTACGGGTACAGCGCCCAGCAACTGCAAACGATGGCCCACGCGCTGGAGCGGGACGACATCATCGACCTTGCCCTGCCGGATAACGGTTTTGTTAAGGGCGAAAAACTCGAAGGCTACGTCAACCGCATGGTCCGGGACACGCCGATCGAAAAATTCAGGATTCCCTTTCATGCCGTCGCCACGGACATCAAAACGGGTGAAGAATTTGTTTTCGGCACGGGCAATGCGGGCATGGCGGTCCGGGCAAGCTGCTCCATTCCCGGCATCTTCAAGCCGTCGAGGATATCCGGCCGGACCTTCGCGGACGGAGGCATCGTGAGCCCGCTGGCCATCGACATCGCCAGGCGCTACGGAGCGGACGCGGTCATCGCCGTGGACATCTCATCGGGCATCACCCCGGCAACGCCTCAGGGAATCGTGGAAACCATTCTCCAGTCCGTCGACATCATGTACGCCAAGATCGCGGCCCTGCAGCTTCCGCGGGCGGATGTGGTCATCCGTCCCGCCGTCGGAAACGTCGGCTCCACGGACTTCACCCGGAAGCACGAGGCGATGATCGAGGGGGAAAAAGCGGCCCGTGCGGCCCTGCCGGCCATCGAGGCCATGCTTTCCGGGTTGCAGCAGAAGGGCCTTCTGCCGGTCCGATAAAATGAAACGGGGGATAAAGACATGAAGCGTTTGTTATGGATGATGACCTTGCTGCTCGTCGTTTCGATCGCCGCGGGATGCGCCGTCATCGGCCGGGGCAGGGACTTCCGCCCCATCGAGGAAAGCACGCTCTCGCAGGTGACACCGGGAAAAACCACCGCGGCTGATGTCGTGAAGCTGTTCGGACCGCCCACACAGATTGTCAAGCTCTCGAACGGAAATGCCTATGTCTACGACCGTTCGCTGAGCAAGGCGACCGGCCTGTGGTTCGTCATCGTCACCTTCGCCAATTACGACACGCAGTACGACCGCATCGTCTTCTTCATCAACGACGTCAACATTGTGACCCATTATGGAAGCAGCTTCAAATCGAATGCGGCGGCATACGGAATGCCCTTCTGAGACAGGACGGCGGCTGATCTTCTTGCTCCTGGTGACGCTGCTGGTCCTCTCCGGCTGCGTCAGCCTCCGCGTCGACCGGATCAGCAAAGGGGCGGAAGTACCCCCGCCGGCTCCGGAGCTGATAAAGGGGGCTGCGACGCTGACGGATGTCCTGGCCCGCCATGGCGCACCGACCGATATCCTGGACATGCAGGGGAAATTCGCGCTGGTCTACCGAAGATCCTACTATCGGGGTGGGCAGATTTCGGTCGGCATCCCACTCAGTGATGTCATCAAAACGAGCTTCAACCTGGAAGCCGCCGGGAATCTCCTGCAGCACGACCTGCTGGTTTTCGTTTTCACCCGTGACGGCGTTCTCGAAGAGGTGACCTATGAAAAAGGCACCGAACGGCCCCTCTGGAACACCTTCTGGAAGTGACGCGCCGGCTTGAGGAAGCGATGGACTGCCCGAACCGGCACGGCCGGATGAAACTGCTCAGAAGGACAAAGACGGTCACGCTGGGCTGCAGCGTGTGGGATTTTGACGCGGACTTGTACGTCTGTCCGGTATGCGGCCAGGAAGTGGATCCCCCGGAAAAGGATCCTGCGCCGGGCGCAGCGAGTCCTGACCCATAACCCACAAGCCGAAGCCCGGTCCAGTTGGACCGGGCTTCGGCGAACCGTCATCACCTCCGCCAACCGTTCCCGCTTACCGGGATCCCATGGCCTTCACCAGAATGTCCACTCCTTTTCTCGATGCGACGATGGACGCGGCCAGGCTGTCACGCGCGAGGTCGGGGTTGTGCCACCCGTCGCTGTTCTCGGCCGTCCACCACTCCCAGAGCACATGCGCCTCTTCATGCCTCTCCCGGGCCTCGGCGAGGACCGCTTCCGGGACGCCCGCCTTCTGGGCCGCTGCATAGGTGTCGATCAGCCTGGCGAGCCAGTACTCCGATTTCCGCATCTTTCCCCGAATGTAGTTCTGGGCCGCTTCGATCTGGTATCTCTTCTCTTCCGCCGTGGCCTTGGGATGGCAGCCCAGGCAGGCCTCCTTCACGGACTGGATGGGCCGGATGACGCCGTGGCTGGTGTAAGTCTTCCCCCATTTGGCCCTGACTTTCGGCATATGGCACTGGTGGCACTGGACACCGGCCCTGTCGTGGGCGCTGCCCCAGTAGGTTTCGGTCTCCGGGTGCTGAAGCTTGACCAGCCTGGCGCCGGTCACGGCATGCCTGAAGTCGTAGAAGTTCAGCTTTTTGTAGTGTGCCAGGATGTCCTTCGCGTTCTTCAGGGGGTAGTGGTTGGTTCGCCGGTCCTCGTAGCCCACCCTCTTGCCGGTGTTGAATTCGAACCCGGCATTGCAGGCGTACTCCACGTGGCACTGTCCGCACATCATCCGTGAATCGGTCTTGCCCATGACGCCGACTTTCCGGAAACCGCGGAAATCGACGACCTTGAGGTCCGTCTTCCCGCTCCGCTCGAAGGTCTTCGCGCCGTCCCGGTCGATCGCCTCGATCAGGGCGTCCCGAATGATCCGGGGCACCGCGCCGTGGGCGTCATGGCATTCAATGCAGCCCATGGGATTCTGCGTCGCCTTGGACATCGCCGCGATATCGGAGCCTCGATCCCACTTGGCCTTCGGATCCTTGTCCCCCATGTACTTCCACTGCAGGATGTGGTCGGAGGTCTTGCACTGAATGCATGTGGCGTTACCGGCCTTCGCGGTCTCGGGCAGCTCCCGGCCCGTGTCATAAAGGATATCCCATGCCTTCCCGGTCTGATTGATGCCCGCAAAGCCCTTCTTGTGCTGGAAGCGCCCCCCGATGAAGCGGTCCACGACAAACTGGTCGGTCAGCATGAAGATGTGGGCCCTCGGCTCATTGTGCTCCATGGTGAAGCCGTGAGGCACCAGCAGTTTCTCCTGCATGGGGGAGCGTCCCGTCGGCACCCCCTTTTCCTTGCGGGCCTGGGCATGATAGTTGACCTTTCTGAAACTGTCATACTGATCGCTGTGGCACTTCCCGCAGAGGGCCTGATCGATGGCCGTGACCGGCTTGTTCCTGAAGCTCTGCAGGTGCTCCACGGTTCCGGCATGACAGGTGCTGCAGGAAAGGGCGGCATGTTTGGAACCCTCCTTCAGGGATCTGACCTGGGAATGACAATTGTAGCACTTTTCCCTTCCGTCCCCAATCCCGTTTGCCCCGGCGGAGCTCTTCTGCGCCGAGGAAAATGCGGGAATCAGCAGTGCAAGACAGAGCAAGGTTGCGGCGGCATATCCAACATTTCTCTTCCGCATACTCGAACCTCCTTCCCGGAAAGCAGATTTGATGTTCAGATTGTTTTTCTTCGGAAGATTAAGCCAGTCATTTCAGAGAAATATACAAAAAAATCACATGAAACGCAACGGGAAGATCTTCCCGCGCAACCGCTTTCGTTTCTTGCCTGTGCGGCTGAATGTTCACGTCACGCGATGTCGGGCATGCGAACCGGAAGACCGCTCCAATTTTTTCTTTAATCGCGGACGGTCAAAATATTTCTTGACAGCTCCCTTCGCCTGGGGTAGGGATTCGCGAAAATGAATGAACGTTCATTCCTCTTTTTTGGAATGTCACCAACGCATGAAAACATCGGGCAAGCGCAGCGACATCATAAAAGCATCGATGGAACTTATCTCGGAACAGGGTTTCCACGGCGCCCCGATGTCCGGAATTGCCGCAAAAGCGGGCGTCGCCACCGGAACGATTTACCGCTACTTCGACAGCAGGAACGAACTCATCACGGAACTGTACAAGGAGGTGGAAAAGAAGATCATTTCAGTCATCCAGGACGGATATCCCGTCGGCAAGCCCATTCGGGAACGGTTTGTTCATCTGACCACGAAGCTATTCCGGCATTTCATCGACTGTCCGCTCCATTTCCGCTACCTGGAGCAGTACCACAATTCCCCTTACGGGACGGCCCTGCGCCAGGATATTCTCTTGAATCGATCGAAGAAACCGAATATCTTCGGCAATCTCTTCCTGGAAGGGATCGAACGGAAGGTCCTGAAAGATTTTGCCCTTCCGGTGCTGTTTGCCCTCACTATGGGACCGCTTCGGGACCTGATCCGGGACCACATCCTCGGCTTCATCAGCCTGGACGAAGAAATGATCCGGCAGGTCATCGAGGCCTGCTGGGATAGCATTCGAACTCGGGAACCGTCCGGCTCAACGGAAACATGGAACTGAATACATGCTTGTATGAACAGAAGCATTTAATCCTTGCAGAGGTATCCCATGCAGATTGATGACAGGTTAAAAAACATTGCCGCCGCCGCGCTTCTCGCCGGCTTCCTTGTCCTGAGTGGCTGCGGTCAACAGAAAGCGAAAGGAGATGCCGCGCAAGGCATGACCCCTGAAGTCGCCGTTGCGACGATCCAGCCGCAGCCCCTGGTCACCACAACGGAACTTTCGGGGCGGACGTCGGCCAACCAAATTGCGGAAGTGCGCCCGCAGGTGGGCGGCATCGTCCAGAAGCGCCTGTTCACGGAGGGCTCCGATGTCAAAGCAGGACAGGCGCTCTACCAGATCGATCCCGCCACCTATCAGACGGCACTCGAAAACGCCAAGGCGGCGCTTAGCCGATCCGAGGCCAATCTGCCGGCAACCCGCCTGAAGGCCGAACGCATCAGGGAACTCCTGGCCGACAATGCGGTGAGCCGACAGGACTACGACGACGTGTCGGCCGCGCTGAAGCAGGCCGAAGCGGACGTCCAGTACTGGAAGGCCGCGGTCGAGACGGCCCGCATCAATCTCAGATACACCACCATCACAGCGCCCATCGCGGGCCGGATCGGAAGGTCCAGCGTCACGGAGGGCGCTTTGGTCTCGGCGCACCAGCCCATGGCCCTCGCCACGATCCAGCGGATGGATCCCATGTATGTCGATGTGCCCCAGTCGACGACGGAGATGATGCGCCTCCGGCGCGGCATCGAGGAGGGCCTTCTGCAGCGGAACGGGGAAAGCCAGAACAAGGTCCTGCTTATCCTGGAGGACGGAGCGACGTATCCGCTTAGCGGAACTCTGCAGTTCCGCGATGTGACCGTCGATGCCACGACCGGATCGGTCATCCTGCGGGCCGTCTTCCCCAATCCGAAGGGTGTCCTGCTGCCGGGCATGTTTGTCCGGGCAGTCCTGCAGGAAGGCATTCGGAAGGCTGCCATCCTCATACCCCAGCAGGCCGTGACGCGCGATCCGAAGGGCAATCCGCTCACGCTGATCGTGGATGGAGAGGGCAAGGTCCAGCAGCGGATGCTTACGCTCGACCGCGCGATCGGCAATTCCTGGCTCGTAACGGAGGGCCTGGCGGCCGGCGAGCGGGTGATCGTCGAGGGCGCTCAGAAGGTGAGGCCCGGCGTTTCCGTGAAGGCCGTCCCCTTTGAAGTCAAGCCCGACAAGAAGAGCGAAGAGCAAGCAAAGGCGACCCCGCCGGCCGCCAAAGCGAACTGACGGAGGGGCGCGATGCTGTCTAAATTCTTCCTCGACCGCCCCGTTTTCGCGTGGGTCATCGCCATCATCATCATGGCGACGGGCGGTCTGGCCATCTACAACCTGCCCATCTCGCAATATCCCCCTATCGCCCCGCCGACTATTGCCATTTACGCAAGCTACCCCGGGGCATCCGCCGAGACTGTGGAAAACAGCGTCACCCAGATCATCGAACAGAAGATGACCGGCTTCGACAAACTGCTCTACATGAATGCAACAAGCGATGCGGCGGGCGGTTCCCGAATCGAGCTGACCTTTCAGGCGGGCACCGATCCGGATCTTGCCTGGTCCCAGGTGCAGAACAAGCTGCAGAGCGCCATGGCGAACCTGCCCGAGGTGGTCCAGAGCCGGGGGGTCACCGTCCGAAAATCCACTCGAAACTACCTGATGATCATTGGCCTGGTTTCCGAAGACGGCAGTATGGACATGAAGGATCTGACCGACTATGCCATTTCCAACCTGGACAGCGTTCTGTCGCGTGTGCCGGGCGTGGGCGAGACGCAGATTTTCGGCGCGGAATACGCCATGCGCATTTGGCTCAATCCCGACAAACTGACGGATTATCAACTGACCCTTGAAGACGTCATCGCGGCGCTAAAGGCTTACAATGTGGAGATCTCCGCGGGACAATTCGGCGGAATGCCGGCGGTAAAGGGCCAGCGCCTGAATGCGTCCATTGTCGTCCAGAACCTGCTCCGGACACCGGAGGAATTTGCCGCCATCCCCGTCCGCACCAACCCGGACGGCTCCACCGTGCGGATCCGGGATGTGGGCCGGACCGAGCTGGGAACCGAGCTGTACGATATTGAATCCGCCCACAACGGGCGACCGTCCGGCGCCATCGCGATCCGCCAGGCGGCGGGCGCCAACGCCCTCGACACGGCCGATGCCGTCAAGGCGAAGATGGCGGAGCTGAGCCGGTACTTTCCCCCGGGAATGAAGCACGTCTATCCCAATGACACCACTCCCTTCATTCGGGTCGCCATCAAAGAGGTGGTGAAAACGCTCTTCGAAGCGATCCTGCTGGTCTTCCTGATCATGTGGCTCTTTCTCGGGAACATTCGGGCCACGCTGATTCCCACGATTGCCGTGCCGGTCGTCCTCCTGGGAACATTTGCCATTCTGGGAATTTTCGGTTTCTCCATCAACATGCTCACGATGTTTGCCATGGTTCTTGCCATCGGACTGCTCGTGGACGACGCCATCGTGGTCGTGGAAAACGTGGAGCGGATCATGGCCGAGGAGGGATTGTCCCCCCGGGAGGCCACGGCCAAGTCCATGGAGCAGATCACGAGCGCGCTGATCGGCATCGGGCTCGTGCTCTCGGCCGTGTTCGGCCCCATGGCGTTCTTCCCCGGTTCCACCGGCGTCATCTACCGCCAGTTCTCCGTGACCGTCATCTCCGCCATGCTCCTGTCGGTGCTCGTGGCGTTGATCCTGACGCCGGTCCTCTGCACCGGCCTGCTCAAGCCGGTACCGGCCGGGCATGAGGCGGAAAATGCCATCGCTTTCCTGCGCCCGTTTTTCAGACGGTTCAACCACGGCTTCTTTCGTTTGCGGCGCCTCTATGTGAATCTGGTCGGCCACTCCCTCACTCGAAAGAGGAGATATCTGGCGGTCTTCCTGGTGATCGTTGCCTTCATGGGAATCCTGTACCTCCGCATGCCCACCGCCTACCTACCCGATGAAGACCAGGGAACGCTCTTGGCCCAGACCATCCTGCCGACAGGATCCACCTTGGAACAAACCAGAGAGGTGGCGAATCAGATCGTTCGCCATTTCAACGAAAACGAAAAAGAGGCGGTGGAAGCCGTGATGACGCTCAATGGCATCTCTTTCTCCGGACGGGCGCAAAGCAACGGCATGGCCTTCGTCCGGCTGAAGGACTGGCACCTCCGCAACCGGGATAACCTTAAGGTGAAGGCCATTGCCCAGAGGGCCATGAGAGCTTTTGCGGGCATCCGCAATGCAAGAATCTTCGCCTTCCCGCCGCCGGCCGTCACGGAACTGGGCATGGCCAAGGGTTTCGACTTCATGCTCCTGGACCGGGGAGGACTCGGCCATCAGGACCTGATGAATGCCCAGTACGAATTGCTCGGTCTGGCGTCAAAGGATCCGAGGGTGGCCGCCCTTCGGCCCAACAGCATGGATGACGTGCCCCAATTCCGGATCGACGTGGACTGGGACAAAGCCGGCGCCCTGGGCGTCCCCATCACCTCCATCCACAGGACCATCGCCGCGGCTTTCGGCAGTTCCTATGCCAACGATTTCATAAAGGCCGGCCGCGTCAAACGGGTTTATGTCCAGGCGGACGCCCCTTACCGTATGCTGCCCAAGGACCTCGAAAAGCTCTATGTCCGGAACACGGCGGGAAAGATGGTCCCCTTCTCCTCTTTCGCCTCCGGCCGATGGACCACCGGCCCCACGAGCCTGGCGCGCTTCAACGGCTTTGCAGCCATCAACTTCTGGGGTGAACCGGCGCCGGGGAAAAGCTCGGGCGAGGCCATGAAGGCCATGGAAGAGCTTACGGAAAAGCTGTCGAAGGGGTTTGGCTTCGACTGGACGGGCCTCTCCTACCAGGAGCGGATGGCCAGTTCCCAGGCGCCCCTCCTGTACGCCTTTTCCGTTTTCGTGATCTTTCTCTGCCTGGCGGCGCTTTACGAGAGCTGGACCGTGCCCATTTCGATCCTGCTGGTCCTCCCCCTGGGCGTGATCGGCGGCATCATCGCCACGAGCATGCGCGGGCTGACCAATGACGTCTATTTCCAGATTGGACTGCTGACCACGTTGGGCCTGACCACGAAGAACGCCATCCTGATCGTCCAGTTCGCCAAGGACGGACTGGAAAGAGGGATGAATCTGATCGACGCCACACTGGAGGGGGCCAAACTGCGCTTCCGGCCGATCGTGATGACTTCCCTGGCCTTCGGCTTCGGCGTCCTGCCGCTGGCGATCAGCACCGGCGCCGGGGCGGGCGCCCAGAACGCCATCGGCACCGGCGTCCTGGGCGGAATGGTGACCGCCACGGTCCTGGTTCTCATCTTTTCGCCCCTTTTCTATGTGCTGATCGAAAAATTCATGGGCAAACAGGCCCGAAAGGAAGCCGGGACCAGCGCCTTTCGCGGATGGATGGAAGCGTTCAGCGCCAGATTCAAAAAGCATCCACCGGAGGGGCCGGGCACTGAAAGAACATCAGGGGACGGATGAAATGAACAAAAATCTTTTCCTTTCATGGTGCATGCTCTTCACCCTTCTGGCCGGCTGCACGCTCGCCCCCAGATACGAGCGGCCGGCAACGCCGGTCCCCGCGGAGTGGCCGGCCGGCCCGGCTTACAGCGAACCGAAGGCAGATGCATCCGTTCCGGCAACTGCGGAACGGCCATGGCGGGAGTTCATCGGCGATCCGCGTCTGCAAAAAATCATCTTGACCGCCCTGGACAACAACCGCGACCTCCGCATCGCGGCACTGAATGTCGAGCGGGCGCGCGCGTATTACGGCATACAGCGGGCCGAACTACTGCCGTCCGTCAATGCCGTTGGAAGCGGAAGCAAGGAGCGTCTACCGGCCGACCTTTCGAGAACCGGGACGGTGACAACCTCTGAAAAATACAGCGTCAATCTCGGCATCAGTTCCTGGGAAATCGACTTCTTCGGCCGCATCCGCAGCCTGAAAGACCGGGCGCTGGAAGAATATCTGGCCACGGACCAGGCCCGCCGCAGCACACAAATCCTGCTGATATCCGCCGTGGCGGATGCTTACTTCGCACTGGGGGCGGACCGGGAGAACCTCAAACTGGTCCGTTCAACCCTGGAGACGCAGGAAGCCTCCTACAAATTGATCCAGAAACGTTTCGACGTCGGGATCGCATCCGAACTGGACCTCCGACAGGCGCAAAGCCAAGTGGACACGGCCAGGAGAGACGTCGCCCGCTACACGCAGATCGTGGCGCAGGACGAGAACGCCCTGAACCTTGTGGCCGGCTTGCCCGTACCCTCCGCACTCCTGCCTCCGGACCTCGGCACGGTCGTCGCGCCCGGTGAGATTTCCGCCGGTCTGTCATCCGAACTGCTCCTGCGGCGGCCGGATGTGCTGGCGGCGGAACACCGCCTTCGCGCTTCCAATGCCAACATCGGCGCCGCCCGGGCGGCGTTCTTTCCCCGCATCTCGCTGACGGCGGCCATGGGAACCGCAAGCGCCGACCTGTCGGGACTCTTCAAGTCCGGCTCGGGCACGTGGAGTTTTGCGCCACAGATCATCATGCCGGTCTTCGATGCCCGCACGTGGTCGGCATACGATGTCACCAAAGCGGAGAAAGCGATCTCCATCGCCCAATACGAAAAGGCGATCCAGACGGCTTTTCGGGAAGTCGCCGACGCGCTCGCCGCACAGGGCACGTTGAGTTTGCAGATCGCGGCCCAGCAGTCTCTGGTCGACGCGCTGGCAACAACCTACCGCCTCGCCAATGCGCGCTACACCAAGGGAATCGACAACTACCTGAGCGTTCTTGTGGCTCAGAGATCCCTCTACGCGGCGCAACAGGTGCTGATCTCCCTGCGCCTGGCCGGGATCTCCAACCGGGTAAACCTTTACAAGGTGCTGGGCGGCGGCGACGCCTGAACAAGGCTTGAAGCCACAGACGCAATCGGATATAATATGGCAGTGAGTGGTTGCCGCTGAACAGCGCAGGGAAAGGAGGATATTCCATGGAAGCGTTAAAGGACTCTTCACACGCCGGCGTCGACAGCTTCATCCATGCCCGGCAGGCAAAATTCACCATGAACCTTTCCCCGGTGACCCAACTGCTGGCCGTTCTGGACTGGTGGATCAACCTCGCCGACTCTCCGGGGACACAGTTCCGGATCACAGAGGACCTGATCGACAAGGCGGCCAATTTCTGGGACTACACACTCCGCTCCCTGCTCAAGACCGGCGAAAAGCCGGAAAAGTCCGTGATTACGGACAGGCGGTTCGAGGCGGAGGCCTGGCAGCAGCCACCGTTCGTGTTCATGCACCAGGCCTTTCTCCTTGCCGAACAGTGGTGGCAAAACGCCACCCATGACATCCCCGGCGTTTCGCGCCACCATCAGAACGTCGTTTCCTTCATGGCCCGACAGTTCATGGATCTGTTCTCACCGGCGAACTTCCTCTGGACCAACCCGCTCCTGATCCAGGCAACACAGAAGGAGGGCGGACAGAACCTGATCCGCGGCTTTGAGAACATGATGGAGGACTGGCGCCGCCAGCGCAACCGGGAACTGCCAGCGGGCACCGAGAACTTCCGGCCCGGCGAAAAGGTGGCCGTGACGCCCGGCAAGGTCGTGTTCCGCAACCGGCTCTTCGAACTGATCCAGTACGCCCCCGCGACGAAGAAGGTCCACACGGAGCCGGTCCTCATTGTCCCGGCGTGGATCATGAAGTACTACATTCTCGACCTCTCCCCCCACAACTCCCTCGTGAAATATCTCGTGGAGAACGGGCACACGGTGTTCATCATCTCCTGGCGGAACCCAACGGCGGAAGACCGCAACCTGTCCATGGCCGACTACCACTTCGACGGCGTCCTGGCCGCAATCAACGCCATTTCGAAGATCCTGCCGGAAAAGAAGATTCACACCGTCGGGTATTGCCTGGGCGGCACCATGCTGGCCATTGTGGCCGCGACCATGTCCCGGGACGGAGACGATCGGTTGAAAAGCATGACCCTCCTCGCGGCCCAGACCGATTTCACGGAAGCCGGGGAATTGATGCTGTTCATCGACGAAAACCAGGTCAACTACCTGACGGACATCATGTACGACCGCGGTTATCTGGACACGAAGGAAATGGCCGGGGCTTTTCAGCTCCTCCGCGCCAATGAACTATTCTGGTCCCGGATCATCCAGGATTATCTCCTCGGCACGCGCCGTCCGTTGAACGACCTCATGTCCTGGAACGCCGATGCAACGAGAATGCCCTTTCGAATGCACAGCAAGTACCTGCGCCGGCTGTTTCTGGACAATGATCTGTTCCAGGGCCGCTACAAGGTTGACGGCCGCAACATCGTCCTCAGCGATATCCATATCCCCGTCTTTCTGGTCGGCACCGTCATGGACCATGTCGCACCTTGGCGCTCCGTCTACAAGTTCCAGTTGATCTCCGACGCCCCCACGGTCACCTTTCTCCTGACCAGCGGCGGACACAACGCCGGCATCGTCAGCGAGCCCCTGAATTCGAGAAGGACCTACCAGATGCTGACCCACCGCGAAGGGGAAAAACACATGGATCCCGACCAGTGGCTGGAGGAGGCGCCCCGCTTCAGCGGCTCCTGGTGGATCCCATGGCAGAAGTGGTTGGCGGAAAATTCGTCCGGCCAGACGGCCCCTCCGGAGATGGGGGCCCCGGAAAAGGGCCTGCGCATCCTCGGCGACGCCCCGGGAACATACGTGCACCAGCTCTGAAGGCCGTCAATCGATTACTGTCCATCACATACCGGGCCGATCGAAAAGCGGGTTCCGCATCTTTTTTCATTGCCGCAATGGTTCGGAAGGAATCCAAATCGGGTTTTCAGCCGAACAAGGGACCCGGGTGTTGCGGAGGAATCCATTTCAGAACGGTAAGCAAGCTCCGCCAAAAGGTTGAAGTCATGCCGTGCGTTCGCATTGTCCTCACCGTCTTACTCTTGGCCTTCATGGCCGCCAGCCCCTACGCCGCCGAGAAGACCGTACCCGCCCCGGCCGCGAAGGGAGCCACGCCAACCGAGGCCTCTTATGATGATCCCCTGGGACGCAGCACGCCGCAGGGTACCGTTCTCGGCTTTCTGAAGGCCATGGAGCGGAAAGACGACGAACGGGCCATGGATTACCTGAATACCGGCCAGACGGGAAAGCGCGCCCGTCAGCTCGCCATTGAGCTGCAGCAGATCCTCGACGAGGGGCTCCGCCTTTCCGTAACCGCCTTGAGCTCGAAACCCGAAGGCAACCTTCAGGACGGCCTGCCCGTAAACCGGGAGGTGGTGGGAATCGTCAAGACCAACAGGGGAGAACACAGGATCCTGCTGGAGCGCATTCAAAAGGAGAACAATCCGCCGGTTTGGCTCTTCTCCGCCGAAACCCTCAAACGCGTGCCCCAGATCTACGAAGAGGTCGACATCCCCTGGCTGGAGTGGCATCTGCCGGCAGTGCTGACGGAGACCCGTCTGGCCGGACAGCCGCCTTACCGCTGGATATTCTTTCTGCTGATGCTCCCCCTGGCGCTCCTGTTCGGCTGGCTCTTCACGGCGCTCTTCTTTGCCCTGATGAGGGAGCCGCTCCGCCGCCGCCTCGACCAGACGGCCATGGTGAAGATCCGACGGATCAGACCCCCCATGATGCTGATTTTCTCGGCGGCTGCAATCTATGTTCTTTCCCTGGGCGCGCTTTCGCTGCTGGGCCGGCTGTTCTGGGCTTTTCTGGCTTCGACGATGGCCGTCGGCGGCCTGACATGGATTGTCCTTCACCTGATCGAGACCGGCGCGGACATCATCGAGAGGCGCAGGCCGGCAACGGATCATGCGGTCATCCGCCTCACGGCAACGATGCTGAAAGTCCTGGCCGTTATCACCGGGCTCGTCATCGTCTTCTATTACTTTGCAGGGATCAACCTGACGGCAGTCGTGGCCGGACTTGGCGTCGGCGGCATCGCAGTGGTCTTTGCCGCACAGAAGACGATCGAGAACTTCTTCGGAGGGGTCTTCCTTGTCTGGGACAAACCCATCCGCCTGGGCGATTACTGTAAGGCCGGCGAGCACCAGGGCACGGTCGAGAACATCGGCCTGCGCTCCACGCAGATCCGCACGATCAACCGCACCGTGGTCTCCATCCCCAACGGCCAACTCGCGGCGGTGAGCATCGAAAATTTCTCACTGCGCGATCGGTTCCTTTTCCAGCATACCCTGAACCTGCGCTACGAGACCACGACAGATCAGCTCCGCTACGTTCTGGCACAGATCCGCGAGCTTCTTTACCGACACCCCCGGGTGGACACCGCAACGGCGCGCATTCGGTTTGTCGGCTTCGGACCATCATCCCTCGATCTGCAGATCTTCGCCTATGTCCTCGAATCCGACATCAACAGGTTCCTGGCCATTCAGGAGGACTTGCTGCTGCGGATCATGGATATCGTCGCGTCGGGGGGCAGCGGATTTGCTTTTCCGTCACAGACGCTCTATGTCACAAAGGATGGAGGCCTCGATGACGGGAAGGGCCGCGCAGCCGCCGAGGCCGTACAGCGCTGGAGAGATCAGGGGAACCTTCCCTTCCCCGACCATTCTCCCGCAAGCGTGTCGCAGCTTGACGCCACCCTGGAATACCCCCCGGAAGGCTCCGTGTCGAGCGGAAAGCAGGGCAAACAGTCAACGGATTACTGAAGGAAGGAGGTATTCCCATGCTTTTTGATTTCACATTGGCGTCCATCGTCGCCTTGTCCGTCCTGGTCGGCGGCGCGCCCGCGCCCGATTTTGAAGCGCTTTCACAGGATGGACGAAAAATAGCCCTTTCCTCTCTGCGGCAGCAGGGTCCCGTGATGCTCGTCTTCCTGCGCGGGTTCGGCTGACCCTACGCCCGAAAGCATCTGGTCCGGATGAAGCAGGATTTCAGGGAATTCACGTCAAGAAACACCACGATTGTCGTCGTTGCACCCCATAGCGCGGAAAAGGTCGAAAAATTCTGGAAGGAAGAAGAACTGCCCATGATCGGCGTCCCCGACAAGGACGGAAAACTGGCCCGCCTTTACGGCCAGGAATGGAAACTCCTGAAGCTCGGCCGGATGCCCGCCCTCTTCGTGGTCGACCGAAAGGGCGCCCTCGCATTCGCCCAGTACGGCAAAAGCATGTCCGACATACCGGGGAACAGCGAGATGCTGAAGGTGCTGGACGGGCTGACGGAATAAAAAGTGATCACCTCCACTCAAACACGCCGCGATTCAACACAGGCTTGCCGCTGGTGAGGTTCATAAAGCGGAAGTACGCCACGCCGTCACCCATCTTCCACAGCAGGAACCGAACCGGAGTGTCCGGGTAGAGGACAGAGGTCATCTGTGCGGCCATGCGGGTCATGCGCTCAGGCTCACCGGGGACGAGGGCTCCGATGGCCATGCGGCAGGAGAAGCCAAAGGAGCACAGGCCCTGCATAAACGAGGTCTCAAAACCCATTTTCCGGGCATGGTCGGGATCCGCATGTACGAGGTTCGTATCGCCGGTCAGGCGGTAGAGCAGGTTTTGAACAGGGCTGATGTAGTCATCGGCCTCGTAATCGGGCGCACGGTCGGGGATCTCTATGGAGCTCCCGGGCATCGGGGGGCCACCGAAACCGCCTGCTTCATGGAAGAAGGTCGTTGAGAAGTTTGTGCACACGTCATTGCCGGCCTCATCCCGGACGAGGACTTTCGTTTTGACGACAGCGCCCCTGCCCTCGCCGCGGTCATACACATCGGTGATCACGTCCTGATACTGGAAGGTGCCCTTGATGGGGTCGATGGGGTGGTGCATGATGATCTCATGGTCCATGTTCAGGAAGGAGATGGTCGGCTTGACAATCTCGGCTGCCAGCATGGAAGCGGGCAAAGGCATCCACTGGTATGGCTTTACGTTGATTGTTCCCCAGTAGGGGATGGTGCCGTAGGTGGGGATGGCCTTGATGTACTTTTCGTAGGTGTAGATCAAATCTTCACGCTTGGCGCCAACCGCCAGGGCATACAGGGCGACATCGCGCCAGTTGTATTCCAGGTAGCGGGGTTCCATTTTCCTGCCGACCAGGACTTCCGCTAAGTTCACTTTTCCCATGCTGTTCATCCCTCCCCTTGGTGTCTGCCTATTTTGAGAGACCAAATAGAATTCCGCGTGCCGATTTTCTTATTGAATGAATCGGCGGCATTGCCCGTCCGTTGCAAAAAACGAATTTGACATCATTCTTCCCTGAAAAGTTTTTTGTCCCGGATGATGACGTGTTCCTTGCAGGCAAGGCAGGTTATTCCTGTTTTAAAGCCAAAGGCGGACAACTCCTGCCCGCAATAGGGGCAGGGTCCCTTGATGAGAGAACGGCCGATAAAGGGATAAGCGATACCGATTAAAATCATCGGAACGCCAATCAGGAGCCCGATACCCGTAAAGCTGACCATGGCTCCGATCACAATCAGAATAAAACCGACCATGGGACCGGTGAACCATCCAACCGTCTTCACCTCGCCTTTGGCCTTTTTGGGATCGGCTGATTTGTCATTGCCCATGACACTCCTCCAATTGATAAAATCTTTTCGATATGAACAATTTGAACCTGTACGCCAACAGCGCTGCAGCCATCTGAATCACAAGGGCCGCGAGTAATGCATCTTAAAAACATATACCACAATTCATGTCTGTGTTCTGCCTTTTCTGGTGTTTCTCCGGTGAAATGTCGTCAGTGTTGTCCGTTTCAAGACGAAGGAGAAAGCAGGCATTCCCTTTTGTGCGTCAGAGGCGGGAAACTGCTTTTTTGAGGCAAGAAAAAAGGGCTTCGATTTCTCATCCAAGCCCCTGTTTTGATTTTGGTAGCGGGGGGTGGATTTGAACCACCGACCTTTGGGTTATGAGCCCCAGAAATTAAACTTACCGTTTTTTTCATCTATTTTTATCCTGTCATTTTATTCAACGTAATATCAAGAAGTTATCCGATATAGATTTTCCCTTGACTTCCCTCTCTTTACCTGTATATTGAAATCACGGGTGGGAAATACGGTGGGAAAATGAAACCTTTGGGTTTGTGGTGGGGAAGAAAATAACCTTTGGGTTACCACGCCAAAGAGCAAAAAAGGGTGGGAAAAAGGTGGGAAAGGGGTGGGAAAATGAAGAGAGCAAAAACCGAATACCCGGGTGTGGTTTACAGAGAGGCGGCCCGTATCGGGGGGCGGGGCAAAGAGCGCGTCTATTATGTGCGCTGGAAAAAAGACGGCATCGGCTATGAGGAAAAAGCCGGCCGGCAGTATGCCGATGACATGACGCCAGCCAGGGCCGCACGGATTCGGGGGCAGCTCATCGAGGGCAAGCGGCAGACGCGGCCGGAAAAGCGGGAGGCGGCCAAAGCCCAGGAAGGCAAGTGGACGATTGAAGCGCTCTGGAGGGACTACAAAGAGACGCACCCTGGATTGAAGGGGCTGCCCCAGGACGAATCCCGATATAAGAAATATCTTTCCGCTGCCCTGGGCGACAAAGAGCCGGCCGAGTTGATGCCGCTGGACGTTGATAGAATCAGACTAAAGCTGCTGAAAACGATGAAGCCGGCCAGCGTTAAAAACACCCTGGAGCTATTGAGGCGGCTCCTGGGGTATGCGGCGAAAAAGCGGCTCTGCCCGGTTCCAAGTTGGAAAGTCACCCTTCCCACCGTCAACAATCTCAAGACAGAGGATTTGAAGCCGAAGCAACTTGAGAAGCTAATTGCCATTCTGCGCGAGGGCATCGTCAAGGATAAGGACGGCAGAGCAACTTTGATAAGCGAGGATGCCAGGGCAGCCATGATGCTGGCGCTCACTACCGGCATGCGGCGGGGGGAAATCTTCAAGCTGGAGTGGGCCGACGTTGATTTTCAGCGGGGCTTCATTACCATCCGAGAGCCGAAGGGCGGCCACAATGAGACAATTCCCATGTCTGAGGCGGCGCGAAAGATTCTTGAAGCCCACCCACGCGGCGAATCGCCGTTTGTTTTCCCAGGGCGACACGCGGGGCACCGGGTGGACGCCGGCAAGGAATTCCGAAAAATCCGAGACGCGGCCGGGCTGCCGAAAGACTTTAGGCCCATGCACGGGCTCAGGCACACGTTTGCTTCCCACCTTGCCAGCACGGGGGCCGTTGATTTGTATACCCTGCAACGGCTCTTGACGCATAAGTCTTTTCAAATGACGCAGCGATATGCCCACCTGAGAGATGAGACGCTGCGGAATGCGGCGAACCTGGCCGGCGAGCTTGTGAAGGCTCAGGAGGTGGAGCCATGAGCAAGCGAATCAAACCGAAAGAGCAAACCGACAAATTGAATGAGGCCCGCTTTGAATTTCTGAAACGGAATCCGAAAAAGCTGGATGAGCTGAAAAAGCTATATATCCAGAATGAGGAAAAGCGCCGGCGGGTTGTCTTGAATGCGGCCGGCGATAATCCAAAGCTTCAGGCGGCCTGGGATTTCTTTCTTGCGGATACCTTCACCGATGCGGAATTCAAGGATAGAATCACCGAGATTGAAACCGGCCCAGCGGCCAACGTCGGCCCGCATGTAAGCAGATTCATCATGGCCCGGGAATATGACATCATGTTACATGGTGGCAAGGGCGTGAATGACATGACAGAAAAAGAATTCAATGAGGCATACCTTGAATATCTCTGTAAGCATGCCAGGGAGATATTCGCCGAGCTCACCAACGGCCAGCCGGTTTGGCATATGCTGCTCGGCGTCGATATGAGCCGGACGAAAGAGGCTATTTTGGCAGAGGTGGCCGAGCTCATCACACAACGGCAGAATCGCGCCGGCCTGGGCCTGGAAGATATCCGGCAAGAGCGGCTCAAATGGCTTTCAATTGTGGATGAGCTGCTGGCCGTATGGGATGTCTGGGCGGCATATGAGCAAAAACAATGCTTCCACCTGATTGCACGAAAAATGAAAAAACCGGAATCCACGATAAAGGCGCGGTGGCGGCTTGCATATCGGCTCATTCACGGTGAGGAATTCACCAAAGAGAAGGCGACGGATGACGCCATCCAGCTCTGTGCGAAATGTGCCGAGCAAAAAAAATGTTACAAAATTAAAGACGGTGAAATGGAATTCCATCCCTGTGCGGCTTATGTAAAATGGGCTGGCCGGGATTATAGCCGGGAGAAATATTTTGAAAACATGGAAATATTAGAGGGTTAAATCCCCTCAAAAAAAACCTGCAAGATAAGCCCCCGCCTTATCCTGTCTTTTCCTAATAAGTAAGAGAATGAAAAATCTTACCACCGAAGGGAAAGACAATGAAAGAGTATCTGAGAGAGCAAGCCGTCTCTGAAATTACCAAGCTAAAACTTCCCACCCTCAGAAATCACCGGCACCTGAAGCGCGGCATCCCTTACGTCAAAATAGGGGGCGCTGTTCGTTACGACGCCGATGATGTTTACGCCTTCATGCAGCGGCACCGCATCGAAACAGAGGGTGCCAACGGATGAACCCCCCTTCCCTGCTCATAACCTTCAATCCCGACACCTGGGCACCCGTGGCCGTCTTTCCGGTGGCCGACAACAACGAGCACGCGGCCTGGCTCAGGATGCTGGCTGAGAGGATGATTGAGGCGCTGCCAAAGACGGAGGCTGCTGCGGATGTGTAACGGCGAAAATCCTCTGCTTTGGGATTGCGAGAAACAAGGCTGTTTCAACAAACTGAAGCGCCCGAAGCTGGAGGTGTTCGCCGATTGCTTCCCGCGTCGCATTAACTTTGGCGACGTTGACGGCATCGTTGAAATGAGCTCAAAAGCCCTTTTGTTGGAGTGGAAAGGCCTGGATACCGATTTGCGCTATGCCCAGCGCCTCATGATGAAAAACCTTTCACGGACGGGCGTCGTTACCGGGCTCGCCGTGTGGGGCAATGCTCAAAACATGGATGTTTATGGAATGGAGCTCTACCGGCACGGCATCCAGGGCAATTATGTGCGAATGAACATGGACGGGCTCAAAGATTATATCCGGCGCTGGGCGGCCTGGGCCGACGGATTGCCGAAGGCGCGGAGATGAGATGGAAAACATTTTGAGGGAGGTGCGGGCCAGGGTGGAATCTGAAAGGGAGCAAATGGAAAAGCCGGCCGAAACCGAGCTGGAAAAATTCAATATCAAGACAGCGCTTAATCAAAATGAAGATGGTGACGCCAGGCTGTTTGTTGCTCTGAATCGAGGGCGGCTGATTTACGACCATGCAGCAGGCTGCTGGTATGAGTGGGCGGGCCACCATTGGCGCCTTGATGAGAAAGAGAAAGCCCTGGCCGGCGTGGCCGAGGTGGCCGAGGCCTACCTTACGGAATTCAAAAGCCAGGCCTGGGCGCGAGCCGGTGCGGAGAAAGCCGGAAATACCAAATGGGCCGACGCGGCGAAGGCGATGGAAAACGCCCTGGCAAAACGGGTGCGCGAGCTGCAAACCGTCGCACGAAAACAAAACGTGCTTCACCTTGCCAGGGCCGGCGAAAACGGCCTGGGCATAACAGGCACCGAATGGGACGCGAGCCCCTGGGCGCTGGGCTGCAAGAATGGTGTTATCAATTTAAGGACGGGCGACATATGGCCGGGCCGGCCGGAGGAATTCATTAAGATGGTGGCGCCCGTGGAATATCACGGCCTGGATACGCCGGCGCCAAGCTGGGAAAGATTCATCGACGGCATTTTTGACGCGGATGAATCCCTTGTGGCTTTCGTGCGGCGGCTGCTGGGCTACGCCCTCACGGGGCAGACGACGGAACATATTGCACCCATTTTCTACGGCGAGGGCCGAAACGGCAAAAGCACCCTGGTGGAAGCCGCCCGCTACGTCATGGGCGATTACGCGGGCACCATCGAATCTGAAATGCTGCTCATGCAGCGCTTTTCCCGCCAGAGCGGTGGCCCGTCGCCGGATATCATGTCACTACGGGGGAAGCGCTTCTGCTACTGCTCTGAAACGGAATCCGGCCGGCAATTCAATATTTCCCGCCTCAAATGGCTTTCCGGCGGCGATACGCTTGTGGGGCGCGAGCCATACGGAAAGCGCCTTGTGACGTTTTCGCCGACTCATAAAATCTTTTTATCCACCAACAATCGCCCGCGAGCCAATGCCGACGATTATGCATTCTGGAAACGGGCGCTCTTGATTCCCTTCAATCTCTCTTTTGTCGATGAACCACGAGAAGCGCACGAGCGCCAGGCAGACGCCGAGCTGCTGCCGAAGCTGAAAGCCGAAGCGCCTGGAATCCTGGCCTGGATGGTGCGCGGGTGCCTGGAATGGCAAAAGTGGGGGCTGAATCCACCGGAAACCGTCAAGGCGGCTACCCAGGCATACAGAGACGCCGAGGACACCATCAAGAATTTCTTGAATGAGTGCTGCACCGAGGGTGCCACGAACATAGTGAGAGCCGGGGCACTTTTCGATGCGTACCGGAAATGGTGTGAGCAAAACAGCGAACAGCCGGTGACTGCCACGAAATTCGGGAAATACATGGGCAAAAAATATGACTCATCAAAAGACAATAGCGGGAAATTTTATATGGGTTTGGGCTTTTCGTGACGGGTTGTGACGGGTTGACGGCAATGTTGGTAAACTTTTCTATACACATTTTGAATCTCTATAGGGGGTTTTACTAACAAACCCGTCAAACCCGTCACAACCCGTCACGAATTCTGTTTTGAGGGCGCTGCAAGGCGCTACTAATTTAGAAGAAAGGGGCACGAAAATCATGGAAAAGAAAAAAATGAGAGAGGACGGCAAGATTGAAAGGGTGTGGCATTTGAGCGGGGATGACACGGCGCGGCTGAAAACTTACTACACCTTGTTAGATGATGTGGGGGGCATTGCCCAGGCGACAAGTTACCAGGCGTACAATTCAAAGGGCATGACGGAGGAAGAGCGCCGCGAGTGCCTGAAAGCCGAGAAGCCGTACAGCGTGAGCGCGGAGCTCCTGCGGCGGCTCATCTCCATTGAGATGGTGCTCTTGCACGAGCATGCTTTCACGCGGATTCGGAATGTTTTTGAAAAACACAACGAGCCCGATGCGGCGATAATCGCGGAGGTGCTGGGCAATATCCTTGAGGGCTACAAGCGGCGTGAGCGGGAGCTCGAGGCTGATTCCAGGGTTGAAAGGATTGAGGACTTTTGAATCTCCTGCAAATCATCGACGCCGACGGCGTGCCTCTGAAACGCTGCGGCTCCACCTGGCGCGGGCGGTGCCCTTTCCACGGGGGCGACAGCGAGACTTCCTTGCTTGTGGATGTTGAGGCCGGCCGTTACTTCTGCTTTGGCTGCGACGCCCACGGCGATGACATTCAATGG